>NZ_JBFPGY010000266.1:0-7551 GCF_041083715.1 Sphaerotilus sp. | reverse complement strand
TCTCGGTGAGCTTGGTGATCAGACCGTCGATGCCCGACGCCGAGATCTCCTGCGCGAAGCTGGCCCGGTAGGTCTCGACCAGCCAGACACCCAGCACGTTCACGTCGTAGATCTTCCAGCTGTCGCCAGTCTTCTCCACGCGGTAGTCCAGCTGGATCGGGTCGCCCTTGCCCTTGACCTCGGAACGCACCAGCACCTCGGTGTCTTCCGGGCGGGCGCGCAGCGGCTTGAGTTCAACCGATTGGTCCTTCACCTGCGTCAGCGCACCCGCATAGGTGCGCACCAGCAGCGTCTTGAATTCTTCCTGCAGACGGGTCTGCTGTTCAGGCGTGGCCTGGCGCCAGTAGCGCCCGACTGCCGCCGACGTCATGCGCAGGAAGTTGACATTGGGCAGGATCTTGGCGTCCACCAGCGTCATGATCTTCTTGGTGTCGCCTGCCTGGATGGCCTTGTCGGTCTTGACGGATTCGATCACCTCACCCGAGATCTGCTTGATCCAGGCATCTGGTGCGGTCTGGGCGTGGGCGACGGCGGTGACCAGCACCAGTGCGGCGGTGGCGATCAGCGAGGTCCAGCGGCTTTTCAACATGGAGTTCCTTTCAACGACCACCCGGAGGCGGGCAGTGGTTCTTCAACGTCCCGGGAACGTGCCCGGTTGTCATCAGGGTTTTGGAGCCGGCGCGGACGCGGCCGAATCCGCCGGTGCAGGCGCAGCAGCAGCGCCCATCGAGTCGACGTCTTCTTCATCCGGCGGGTTGCCATCGTAGACAAGGCTGCGGCGGCGCTGCAGATAGGCATTGCGCACGAAGGCGTACTTGTCCAGCGCGATGTCGTCGATCAGCTTGGTGGCGGACAACAACCCGGCCCTGGTGCTGACCAGGCGGACGCCAGTCATCGTGTTGCGCGTCACCGAGACGGACACCAGCGCTTCAGGGGACGCCTTCAGGTCCACCGGCAGCCCGATCGAGTCGCGCACCGTGGACGGGCCGAGGATGGGCCAGACGATGTAGGCGCCGCTGGGCACACCCCAGCGCCCGAGCGTCTGGCCGAAGTCTTCTCCGTGGCGCTCGAAGCCAAGCTCCGTGGCGATGTCCATCACGCCACCAAAGCCGAACACCGTGTTCGTGCCGAAGCGCATCACATCGCTGAAGCCATCCGCGAACCGCCCCTGCAGGAACAGGTTCACGGCCGACCAGGCGTCCCGCACGTTGCCAAAGAAATTCGACACCACCAGCTGCACCGACACAGGCAGCACGGCCTCATAGACCTGCGCTGCCGGCTTGAGCGCCACCTTGTCGACCGCCTCGTTGAAGGCAAATACCTTGCGGTTCAACGGCTCCAGCGGATCCGGACGCTGCGCCGTCGCGCACCCTGCCAGCAGCACCACACTGCACAGGAGCACCAACGCAGACCGCCTCATGGTTTGCCGGCCGGCGCGTTGCTCGCGTCGGCTGCCTTGTTGAAGAGGAACTGGCTGATCAGCGTCTCCAGCACCACCGCCGACTGCGTCTGCGTGATCACGTCGCCTGCCAGGAGCGTCTTGTCGGACGCGCCGGGCTCGATGCCCAGGTACTGCTCGCCGAGCAGGCCCGCCGTGAGGATCTTGACCGAGCTGTCCTTGGGAAAGGCATAGCGCTGCTCCATCTCCATCTCCACCGTTGCCTGGAACGACTTGTCGTCGAAGCTGATGCGCGTGACCCGGCCGACCACGACACCAGCACTCTTGACCGCCGCGCGGGCCTTCAGGCCACCGATGTTGTCAAAGCGTGCGGACACCCGGTACACCGGTTCGAACGACAGGCTGAGCAGGTTACCCGCCTTGAGCGCCAGGAACAGCAGCGCCGCTGCACCGACCAGCACGAACAAGCCCACCCAGAGGTCATGACGGGATTTCTGCATGTTGTTTTCCTCTGCTACGAGTTCAGATTCAGATCGAGAACATCAGCGCGGTGAGCACGAAGTCCAGCCCCAGCACGGCCAGCGAGGACATCACCACGGTGCGGGTCGTCGCACGCGCCACACCCTCGGGGGTCGGCTGGCAGAAATACCCCTGCAACAACGCCACGAAGGTCACCGTCAGGCCGAACACCATGCTCTTGACGACGCCGTTGCCGACATCCTTGAACACATCGACACCGCTCTGCATCTGCGACCAGAACGCCCCGGCATCGACCCCGATCAGCATCACGCCGACCAGCCAGCCGCCCATGATGCCCACGGCGCTGAACACCGCCGCCAGCAGCGGCATGGCGATCAGCCCACCCAGGAAGCGCGGTGCGAGCACCCGCAGCACGGGATCGACAGCCATCATTTCCATCGCGGCGAGTTGCTCGCCCGACTTCATCAGACCGATCTCGGCTGTGAGCGCGGTGCCCGCCCGCCCGGCGAAGAGCAGCGCCGTCACCACCGGGCCGAGTTCCCGCACCAGCGACAGCGCCACCAGCAGACCGAGTGCTTCGGACGAGCCATAGCGCTGCAGCGTGTAATAGCCCTGCAACCCGAGCACGAAGCCGACGAACAACCCCGACACCGAGATGATGGCCAGCGAGTAATTGCCCAGAAAGAAGATCTGGTCGGCGACCAGCCGGAAACGGGCCAGCGCCGCGGGCATCAAGGCCACCAGGCGGCCCATCAGGCGCGTGGCCTCGCCGATGCCGGTCAGACGGACCCGCACCGACTGCCCGATCGCCGACAGCATGTCCGCGAGACCGCTCATCGTGCGCCTCCACGCAGGCCGAAGTCCTCGCCGACCGAGGTCGCCGGGTAGTGGAAGCGCACCGGACCATCCGGAGCAGCATCGACGAACTGCCGCACCAGCGGATCGTCGGTCCGGCGCAACTCGTCGGGCGTTCCCTGCGCAGCGATGCCACCATTGGCGATGAACACCACGTGGTCGGCGATCGAGAACGTCTCGTCCACGTCGTGCGACACGACGATGCTGGTCACTCCCAGCGCATCGTTCAGCTCGCGGATCAGACGCGCCGCCACACCCATCGAGATCGGGTCGAGCCCCGCGAAGGGCTCGTCGTACATGATCAGATCCGGATCCAGCGCAATCGCCCGGGCCAGTGCCACGCGCCGGCTCATGCCGCCAGAGATCTGGCTCGGCATCAGATCGCGTGCACCGCGCAGGCCCACGGCATTGAGCTTCATCAGCACCAGATCGCGCACCATGGCCTCGGTCAGGTCGGTGTGCTCGCGCAGCGGGAACGCCACGTTGTCGAACACCGACAGGTCGGTGAACAGCGCACCGAACTGGAACAGCATGCCCATGCGTCGGCGCATCGCCATCAGCCCGCTGCGGTCGAGGCCAGCCACATCCGTGCCATCGAACAGCACCTGCCCCGACAGCGCATCCAACTGGCGACCAATCAGCCGCAGCACCGTCGTCTTGCCTCCACCAGAGGTACCCATGAATGCCACGACCGCGCCTCTCGGCACCGTCAGGTTCACATCCTTCAGGATGATGCGGTCACCATAGCCACAGGTCACACCACGTAACTCGACGAGCGACGAAGCAGAAGCGGCAACGGGAGATGCGAGAGGCGATGCAGGAGGCACGGGCGATGGTGCAAGCGGTGGATTCAATCCACGAAGGCCGTGGTACTGCCGGCGATGATAGGGGAAAGCACGGGGATCGGTTTGAAGAAGCGTTGATCCGTCCAAACTGCATGCAAACGACAAAGCCGCCCGAAGGCGGCCATATGGGCATGACGACTGCGTCAGATCAGGTCGAAAAGCTCGATCCGCAGCCACATGTCGTGGTCGCGTTGGGGTTCTGGATGACGAACTGCGAACCCTGCAAGTCTTCCTTGTAGTCGATCTTGGCACCCGTCAGGTACTGCAGGCTCATCGCATCGATCAGCAGCGTCACACCGTTCTTGTGCATCTCGGTGTCGTCGTCGTTCACGATTTCGTCGAACGTGAATCCGTATTGAAAGCCTGAGCAGCCACCGCCCTGCACGAACACGCGCAGCTTGAGGTCAGGGTTGCCCTCTTCCGCGACCAGATCAGCCACCTTGGCAGCTGCGCTGTCGGTGAAGATGATCGGGGCAGGCATGTCGAAGGCAGTGGTGTCGATGGTTTCGGCGACGGCGCTCATGGGCAACTCCGGTTAGCGTTCGTACAGTGGATTATTTATTTGTCATTGCCCGTGGCCAGCAGCTTCAGAGAGGGCTTGTCCTCCAAGGCGGCCGATCCGGAACTCCTGCCGGCGCCCCCAGAGGAGATGCGGTGCAAAGCGCCTTCAATGGTAGCACCCTGGTGCATTTCGAGTGCCTCGTAGACGACATCGCCCTGGATATGCGCCTTGGGTTGCAGCTCCAGCAAGTGGTTCGACTCGACAGGGCCAATGACGGTTCCATTGATGATGACATGCCCGGCCTTGACCGTGCCGGTGACCTTGGCTTTCTCGCTGATCACCAGAATGCTGGTGTCGTTGGCGCTGGCGACCACGTCACCCTGAATCTCGCCATCGATGCGCAGACCGTCGCTGAATCGCAAGGTTCCCTGGATCACGGTACCTTCACCGATCAGGCTGCGGATGGCGGGCTGTTTCTTGGAGCCGAACATGGATTGTTGTCCTGAATGAAAAGTGGTTTGCCGCAATGGCGAAGAGGGCCGTGGACCGAAGACGACAAGGCTCACATCCGGGCCACCTCGGATGCCTGCAGCTTCCCTGAAGCATCCAGAACCTTGATTTCCAGTTGTTTTACCACGACCCCGGACGGCAGATCGACCACGCCTTCCAGGCGCTGGTACTGTTTCATTTCGAACGACTGACTTGCCTTGGTCACGGTCTGCGTCCATGGATGGCCCTCCTGGGTTCCCGTGATTGTCAGGTCGTAGCGGCCCTTGAGCTCACCAGACTGACCAACCGCCTGCATCAGCAGGGCCAGATAACGCAGCCGCCCCGGTCCGTCGAGCCTGGTCTGCAGGCCACGAATGGCCAGCGGCTTGCCGTCATCACGCGACGGCATGAGTTTTTCGAAAAATCCCAGATCCCGTGTCATCGCGAGGTTTTCGGCCTCCAGCGACTTCACCCTTGCAGCGAGGCTTTCCTGCGTGGCCTGCGCTGCCTTGAGCAGGCTGTCGGCGGTATTGGCCACCGACACCGCCCGGTCGTGTTCCTCGCGCAGACGCGCGATCTCTTCACGCAAGCTGACCAGCTCGGTCCGGGCATCGTGGTCCAGACCGGTGATTTCCTTGCCGAACTCGAACACCCACAGCGCCAGCGCTGCCGAGCAGCCCATCATGAGTGCCAGCAGCAGCCAGCGCAGCGGCCACGGCATCCGGCTGCGAACCGTGACCCGCGGCGCACTCACCGACCAGCGTCGGCGCAGAAGTTTCCATCGCATAGCTTGAGCAGCTTCGATACGAGCCGACGCATCCTTTGTGGAAATTGACACACTTCTCACACGATACACCAACAAAAAGGGCCACCCTGAGGTGACCCTTGTTCGCGGGGCGCCGTCGCGCCCTTTGAATCGCCGAGATCGCGAAGATTGATCAGCGCTTGCTGAACTGCTTCCGACGACGGGCGCCGTGCAGACCGACCTTCTTCCGCTCGACTTCACGCGCATCGCGCGTCACGAAGCCGGCGTGGCTCAGTTCGGGCTTGAGCGTCGCGTCATAGTCGATCAGCGCGCGGGTCACACCGTGACGCACCGCACCCGCTTGACCAGACTCGCCGCCGCCATGCACGTTGACCTTGATGTCGAAGGTTTCGACATTGTTGGTCAGGAACAGCGGCTGCTTGACGATCATGATCGAGGTCTGGCGGCCGAAGTACTCTTCGACCGACTTGCCGTTGACCGTGATCAGGCCGGAGCCCTTCTTGATGAAGACACGCGCGACCGACGACTTGCGACGGCCCGTGCCATAGTTCCAATCACCAATCATGACGGCTCCTTAGATGTCCAGCGACTTGGGCTGCTGAGCGGCGTGCGGGTGTTCACCACCGGCATAGACCTTCAGCTTCTTGATCATCGCGTAGCCCAGCGGACCCTTCGGGAGCATGCCCTTGACGGCCTTCTCGATGGCGCGGCCAGGGTGCTTGGCTTGCATGTCCTTGAACTTGGTGCCGTAGATACCGCCCGGATGACCCGAGTGACGGTAGTACACCTTCTGTTCGGCCTTGTTGCCCGTGACACGGATCTTGTCCGCGTTGACGATGACGATGAAGTCACCGGTGTCCACGTGAGGCGTGTAGATTGCCTTGTGCTTGCCGCGCAGGCGGAGGGCGACTTCGCTGGCCACCCGTCCGAGAATCTTGTCTGTCGCGTCAATCACAAACCAGTCATGCACGACTTCGGCCGGCTTGGCGCTGAAAGTCTTCATGGCAAATCTCTTTGCAGTTCGGTTTGCTGGCTGCTGAGCGAAGCCCTCGGCGCTGCTTGTGAGTGCAGCCTCTCGGGTCTTCGTGGATGTTGACCATCCCTTTGTCCGCGCAGCCGTGGGCGGAAAAGCCCACGACTGTAGCACAACAAGGCTCAGTTGCCGCTCGGTACCTTGCCTTCGACGCCCTTGACGTAGAAGTTGATGCCCGACATGAACTTGTCGTCGGCGACGGCGTCCTTCTTCAGGATTTCCTTGCCGTCCTGCCCGACGATCGGACCCTTCCAGATCACGAAGCTGCCGTCGGTCAAGCCGGCCTTGACCTTGGCCAGCTTGTCCTTGACCTCGGCGGGCACCTTGTCGGAGATGGACACGATGTCGATCGCACCTTCCTTCACGCCCCACCACACGCCACCGGTGGTCCAGGTGCCATCCAGCGTGTCCTTGATCGCCTTCTTGTAGTACGGCGCCCAGTTGATGACCGACGAGGCCAGGTGCGCGTTCGGGCCGAACTTGCTCATGTCCGAGTCCCAGCCGAAGGCGAACTTGCCCTTTTCCTCGGCCTTCTGCAGCACGGCGCTGGAGTCGGTGTTCTGGAACAGCACGTCGGCGCCGCCCGAGATCAAGCTGCCGGCGCCCTCGCCTTCCTTCGGCGGATCGAACCACTTGTTGACCCAGACCACCTTGGTCTTGATCTTCGGATTGACGCTCTGCGCGCCCAGCGTGAACGAGTTGATGTTGCGGATCACCTCGGGGATGGGGATCGAGCCGACCACGCCCAGCGTGTTCGACTTGGTCATCGAACCGGCGATGACACCCGCCATGTACGCGCCCTCGTAGGTGCGGCTGTCATACGTGCGCATGTTCGGCGCCGACTTGTAGCCGGTGGCGTGCTCGAACTTGACGTCCGGCGTGTCCGCGGCGACCTTGAGCATCGGCTCCATGTAGCCGAAGGTGGTGCCGAAGACCAGCTTGTTGCCCTGGCCGACCAGGTCGCGCATGACGCGCTCGGCGTCGGCGGACTCGGGCACGTTCTCGACGAAGGAGGTGACGATCTTGTCGCCGAACTCGGCCTCGACGGCCTTGCGGGCGCTGTCGTGGGCGAAGGTCCAGCCGGCGTCGCCGACCGGGCCGACGTAGGCGAAGGCGACCTTGAGCGGCTCGGGCTTCTTGGGGGCTTCAGCGGCAGGCGCGGAAGCGGGGGCTGCGGCAGGT
>NZ_JBFPGY010000265.1:0-24350 GCF_041083715.1 Sphaerotilus sp. | reverse complement strand
AAGGCGTACGGCCCGCCCCGCGCCAGCGCCCGCTGCCAAGCAGGTCGGGCGTGAATGGCCTGCAACCACCGGTGGAGCGCGGGATGCGAGGCCGCCGTGAGCCCGGCACGCTGGGCCGCGGCCTCCAGCGGGAAGCTCATCATCACGTCCGCCGCGGTGAAGTGTTCGCCGGTGAACCAGGGGCGGCTCGTCAGCTCCGCCTCCATGAAGGCGAGCTGGCGCACGAGGTTCGGATTGACAAAACTGTCGAGCACCTTGGCGGCGATTCCTCGCGCGACGGGCCGCACGAAGAACGGCATGGGCGCAGACGCCACCCTGTCGAAGACCAGCTTGAGCAGCAGCGGCGGCATCGCCGAGCCTTCGGCGAAGTGCAGCCAGTAGCGGTAGCGCAGGAAGTCCGGCGTGCCCGGTGCGGGCCGCAGCGGCGTGCCGGGACACGCATCGAGCAGGTACTCGACGATGGCACCCGTCTCGGCCACGGTCAGGCCCGCCACACCGTCGGTGAGCACCGGGGACTTGCCCAGTGGATGGATCTGCAGCAGGGCGGGCGGCGCCAGCATCGTCTGGGGATCGCGGGCGTGGTGCCGGACTTCGTACGGCAGGCCCAGCTCTTCCAGCAGCCACAGCACCCGCTGCGAGCGGGAGTTTTCGAGGTGATGAACGGTCAGCATCTCGACATGCTAGCGGTGCGGCCGACTCAGATCGACATCAGGCGCCGAACCCCCTCGGCCTCCATGTCCTTCCCCCGCCCGCGCTGGAGGATCTCCCCGCGCTCCATCACCAGGTACTGGTCGGCCAGCTCGGCGGCGAAGTCGTAGAACTGCTCCACCAGCACGATGGCCATGTTCCCCCGATCGGCGAGCATGCGGATGACGCGGCCGATGTCCTTGATGATGCTGGGCTGGATGCCCTCGGTCGGCTCGTCGAGGATCAGCAGCTTCGGCCCCGCCGCCAGCGCACGCGCGATCGCCAGCTGCTGCTGCTGACCGCCCGACAGGTCGCCCCCGCGGCGGTGGATCATCTGCTTGAGCACCGGGAACAGCTCGAACAGCTCCGCCGGGATCGGCGCGCTGGCCTTCTTGTAGGCCAGCCCCATCAGCAGGTTGTCCTCGACCGTGAGCCGCCCGAAGATCTCGCGGCCCTGCGGCACGTAGCCGACGCCCTGGCGCACGCGGTCGTAGGGGGTGTCCTTCGAGATGTCCGCGCCGTCGAGCGTGACCGAGCCGGTCTTGATCGGCACCACGCCCATCAGGCTTTTCAGCAGCGTCGTCTTGCCCACACCGTTGCGCCCGAGGATGACCGTCACCTCGCCGAGCTTGGCTTCGAAATCCAGCCCGCGCAGGATGTGCGAGCCGCCGTAATACTGGTTCAGACCTTGGACCTTGAGCATGAAACCTCGCGCAACCTGTGATGCCTTGTCTTGCTCCCTCTCCCCCAGCGGGGGAGAGGGCTGGGGTGAGGGGGAACCCGCTCACCGCCCGAGATACACCTCGACCACCTTCTCGTTGGCCTGCACCTCGGACAGCTTCCCCTCCGCCAGCACGCTGCCTTCATGCAGCACGGTGACGGTCTTGCGCCCCTCGGTGAGCTGGTCGACGAACTTCATGTCGTGCTCGACCACCACCAGCGAGTGCTGGCCTTCGAGCGACAGGAACAGCTCGGCCGTGCGCTCGGTTTCCTCGTCGGTCATGCCGGCGACCGGCTCGTCGAGCAGCAGCAGCTTCGGATCCTGCATCAGCAGCATGCCGATCTCCAGCCACTGCTTCTGCCCGTGCGAGAGCAGCCCGGCGGTGCGCTGCGCATCGTCCTTGAGGTGGATCAGCGCCAGGATCTCGCCGATGCGGTCGAGCTGGGTGCCAGTAAGGCGGTGGAACAGGCTGGCGCGGGCGCGGCGGTCGGCCTTCAGCGCCAGCTCCAGGTTCTCGAACACGCTGAGCTGCTCGTAGACGGTGGGTTTCTGGAACTTGCGGCCGATGCCGATCTGGGCGATGTCGTTCTCGCGCAGGCGCAGCAGGTCGATGGTGGAGCCGAACGACGCCTTGCCCGCGTCGGGCCGGGTCTTGCCGGTGATCACGTCCATCATGGTCGTCTTGCCGGCGCCGTTCGGGCCGATGATGCAGCGCAGCTCGCCGACGTTGATCGTGAGGCTGAGCGAATTCAGCGCCTTGAAGCCGTCGAAGCTCACCGTGATGTCGTCGAGGTAGAGCGCGACACCGTGGGTGAAATCCGGTGCGCCGCCCTTGAGCAGCCGCCCGAATGCGGCGGCGCGGTCGCCGGACTCGCCCTGACCTTGTGCCGCCAGCCGTGCCTCGTGGCGCGCACGCAGCGCGGACATCGATTCCATCAGGTCGGGCGTCATGCGCGGGTTTCCTTCTTGGCACTCTTGGCAGTGGCGGACGAGAACTTGTCGAACAGCCCGACGATGCCGCGCGGCAGGAACAGCGTCACCGCGATGAACAGCGCGCCGAGGAAGTACAGCCAGAACTCGGGGAAGACCTGCGTGAACCAGCTCTTGGCGCCGTTGACGAAGAACGCGCCGAGGATCGGGCCGATCAGCGTGGCACGACCACCCACCGCCGTCCAGATCGCGATCTCGATCGACGCCGCCGCGCTCATCTCGCCCGGGTTGATGATGCCCACCTGCGGCACATAGAGCGCCCCCGCCACACCGCACATCACCGCGCTGAAGGTCCAGATGCTCAGCTTGTAGGCCAGCGGGTCGTAGCCGGTGAACATCACGCGGGTCTCGGCGTCGCGGATGGCCTGCAGCACGCGGCCGTACTTGCTGCCGACGATCCAGCGTGCCAGCAGGTAGAAGCCGATCAGCGTCAGGCCCGTCAGCACGAAGAGCAGCATGCGGGTCGAGGGCTGGGCGATGGGGATGTCCAGGATGCGCTTGAAGTCGGTGAAGCCGTTGTTGCCGCCGAAACCGGTCTCGTTGCGGAAGAACAGCAGCATCGCGGCGAAGGTCATCGCCTGCGTGATGATCGAGAAGTACACGCCCTTGATGCGGCTGCGGAACGCGAAGTAGCCGAACACCAGCGCCAGCAGCCCCGGCACCAGCACGACGAGCAGCATCTGGAACAGGAAGCTGTCCGAGAAGGTCCAGGCCCAGGGCAGCGACTTCCAGTCGAGGAAGACCATGAAGTCCGGCAGGTCGCTCTTGTAGTTGCCGTCGTGGCCGATCTGGCGCATCAGGTACATGCCCATGCCATAGCCGCCGAGCGCGAAGAACAGGCCGTGGCCCAGGCTCAGGATGCCGGTGTAGCCCCAGATCAGGTCCATCGCCAGCGCGCAGATGGCATAGCACATGATCTTGCCGATCAGGGCGACGGCGTAGTCACTGAGGTGGAAGGCGCTGCCCTCGGGAACCAGCAGGTTCAGGATCGGCACCAGCACGACCACGGTGATGGCTGCGGCCATCACACCGGCCCAGCCCTTGGCGCCCAGCATCGAATTCGTCATCACGGCACTCATGCTTCGGCGCTCCGGCCCTTCATGGCGAACAGACCCTGCGGGCGTTTCTGGATGAAGACCACGATGCACACCAGCACCATGATCTTGGCCAGCACCGCGCCGGCAAAGCCTTCGAGGAACTTGTTGAGGATGCCCAGCCCGAGCGCGGCGTAGACCGTGCCGGCGAGCTGGCCGACGCCGCCCGTGACCACGACCATGAAGGCGTCCACGATGTAGCTCTGGCCGAGGTCCGGCCCGACGTTGCCGACCTGGCTCAGCGCACAGCCGGCCAGACCCGCGATGCCGGCGCCTAGCGAGAAGGCGTAGGTGTCGATGCGGGCGGTGTCGATGCCGACACACGCGGCCATGCGGCGGTTCTGCGTCACGCCGCGCACGAAGAGGCCCAAGCGCGTCCGGTTGATCATCAGCGTCACGCCGCCCAGCACCAGGAAGGCGAAGGCGATGATGGCGAGCCGGTTGTACGGCAGGATCAGGTTCGACATCACCTGCACGCCGCCGGAGAGCCACGACGGGTTCTCGACCGCGACGTTCTGCGCGCCGAACAGCGTGCGCACGCCCTGCATCAGCACCAGCGAGATGCCCCAGGTGGCGAGCAGCGTTTCCAGCGGGCGGCCGTAGAGCCAGCGGATGACCGTGCGCTCCAGCACCGCGCCGACCAGCGCCGCCACCGCGAAGGACGCGGGGATCGCCAGCACGATGTACCAGTCGAACAGGCTCGGCGGCAGCCACTGGCGGAACAGGTTCTGCACGAGGTAGGTCGCGTAGGCGCCGATCATCATCAGCTCGCCATGCGCCATGTTGATCACGCCCATCAGGCCGTAGGTGATCGCCAGCCCGAGGGCGACCAGCAGCAGGATCGACCCGAGGCTGACCCCGGTGAAGACCACGCCCAGCCGCTCGCCCCAGGCCAGCTTGCCTTCGACGGCGGCCTGCGCGGTCATCAGCGCGCCACGCACGGCGTTGTCGGTTTCGGCGCCAGGGGCGAGCCGCTCCTGGATGAGGCTCTTGACGGCCGGCTCGCTGCTGCTGGCCAGCGCTTGCGCAGCGGCCAGCCGCTTGGCCGGATCGGCGGCGGTGATCAGGATCGTCGCGCGCATCAACCCGAGCCGCGCCTTCAGGGCAGCATCGGTTTCAGCGGCGTAGGCCTTCTCGATCAGCGGCAGTTGCACCTCGTCGAGCGACTGCTTGCGCAGCTCGTCCAGCGCCTCGGTGCGCACCTTCACGTCGGGCGACACCAGTTTCAAGGCACCGAGCGCAGCTTCGAGGGCGCCGCGCATGCGGTTGTTGTTGATGACCTCCTCGCCTTCGGGGGTCTTGACCTCGCCGTCGAGCAAGGCGCGCAGGAAGGCGGGCAGCGCCGGATCGGCTTCGGCCGCGATGCGGTTCAGCGCGGCGATGCGGGCGTCGGTTTCACCGGTGGTGATGGCGGCGGTCTGGTCGGGCGTCAGCGCGTGGGCGACAGGCGCCAGGAGGGCCATGACCAGGAGGAGGAGTGTTCGCAGGTGGGTCACGGGGGTTGCAGGGTCACAGCGTGCGAAGACCCCCTCCCGGCCTCCCCCGCTGGGGGAGGATAAAGACAGGGGCGGATGCGGTACGAAGGGGGTGCGGATTGACTTGAGCCCTCCCCCAGCGGGGGAGGGTTGGGAGGGGGCTTCCCTCCCACACCCACGTCACGAGGTCACTTCTTCTCAGGCACGTTCTTCTTGCCCTTGTTTTCCGGGATGTAGTCGCTCCACGGATCGGCCACGACCGGGCCCGGCGTCTTCCACACCACGTTGAACTGGCCGTCCGCCTTGATCTCACCGATGAAGACCGGCTTGTGCAGGTGGTGGTTTTCCTTGTCCATCGTGCTGGTGAAGCCGCCCGGTGCCTTGAAGGTCTGGCCGGCCATCGCGGCGATCACCTTGTCGGTGTCGGTGGACTTGGCCTTCTCGACCGCCTGCGCCCACATGTGGATGCCGAGGTAGGTGGCCTCCATCGGGTCGTTGGTCAGCGGCTTGTCCTTGTGGCCGGCGATGCCTTTGGCCTTGGCGTAGTCGCTCCACTGCTTGATGAAGGCGGCGTTGGTCGGGTTCTTGATCGACATGAAGTAGTTCCACGCCGCGAGGTGGCCGACCAGCGGCTTGGTGTCCACGCCGCGCAGCTCTTCCTCACCCACCGAGAACGCCACCACCGGCACGTCGGTCGCCTTCAGGCCCTGGTTGCCCAGTTCCTTGTAGAAGGGCACGTTCGAGTCGCCGTTGATGGTGGAGATGACGGCGGTCTTCTTGCCTTCGGAGGCGAACTTCTTGATCTTGGCGATGATCGACTGGTAGTCGCTGTGGCCGAACGGGGTGTAGTCCTCGATGATGTCGGACTCGGCAACGCCCTTGGACTTCAGGAAGGCGCGCAGGATCTTGTTGGTCGTGCGCGGGTAGACGTAGTCGGTGCCCAGCAGCACGAAGCGCTTGGCCGATCCGCCGTCCTTGCTCATCAGGTACTCGACGGCGGGGATGGCCTGCTGGTTCGGCGCCGCGCCCGTGTAGAACACGTTCTTCGACAGCTCTTCACCCTCGTACTGCACCGGGTAGAACAGCAGCGAGTTCTTCTCTTCAAAGACCGGCAGCACCGACTTGCGCGACACCGAGGTCCAGCAGCCGAAGGTCACGGCCACCTTGTCCTGGTCGATGAGCTGCTTGGCCTTCTCGGCGAACAGCGGCCAGTTGGAGGCGGGATCGACGACCACCGGCTCCAGCTTCTTGCCGAGCACACCGCCCTTGGCGTTGATCTCGTCGATGGTCATCAGGGCCACGTCCTTGAGGACGGTCTCCGAGATGGCCATCGTGCCCGACAGCGAGTGCAGCACGCCGACCTTGATGGTGTCGGCGGCGTGGGCCAGCAGCGGCAGCGTGGTCACGGCCACGCCGAGGGCGACGGCGCTGAGCTTCTGGGCGAAGGCGCGGCGGGAGGCGGAAACGATCTTCATGGCGGGTGACTCCGGAAGGGGCTGGTGTGCGGGTGGATCGGATGCACGCAGTGTCCCGGCCAGGGTCGGATCGTGAAATACGCCAGATGGCGTAGACGGAAGGAAGCTATTCCGTGCCGCCCGGGTCGGCAGCGCCGGGCTCGTCCAGCCGTTCGACCAATGCATCCAGCACGGCATAGAACTGCTGCGTGAACACCTCGCCCAGCCGCGCCTCGATCTGTGCGTAGGCGGCCTCGATCTGTGGCGCCATCGCCTCGGCCAGCGCCACGCTCTGCGCCGTCAGCGCCACGCGCACGCGCCGCTGGTCGCCATCGACCCGGCTGCGCAGCACCCACCCGGCTTCGTCCATCCGCGCCAGCACGCCGGCCAGGCTCGGGCTGGAGATCTGGCACACCTCGACCAGCTCGCGCGGCTCCATCGGGCCGCGCTCCAGCAGCGTGCGGATGAGGCGCCACTGCTGCTCGGTCACGCCGTGCGCGTTCAGGATCGGCCGAAAGCGCGCGATCACCCGCTCGCGCGCCTGCAGCAGCAACAGGGGCAGATTGCGGTGGCGGAGTTCGGCGGGGGGATTGCTCGGGCTTGACATGCTCACATCGTAGCAATTAGATTGCGCCCATCGCAGAAATTGCTAATGTGTTAGTGAATTTCAATGCCCTCTGAATCCTTCTCGCTCCCCCTGCTCAGCGGCGTGGTCTACACCACGCTGCTCAACCACCGGCCGCAGCTCGCCGCACTCGGTGACACGGTGCATGCCGCACCGTACAAGGCACCACCGCAGCACCCGGTGCTCGGCATCAAGCCGCACAACACGCTGGCGGCGGACGGCGACGCGCTGGTGGTGCCGCCCGGCTTCGATGCGGTGGAGATCGGCGCCTCGCTCGGTCTCGTGGTCGGACGCACGGCCTGCCGCGTGTCGGCGGACGAGGCGCTGTCGTACCTCGCCGGCTATGTGCTGGTGAACGAGGTCAGCCTGCCGCGCGACAGCCAGGACCGCCACTACCGCCCGTCCGTGCGCTTCATGGCCCGCGATGGCTACTGCCCGATCAGCGCCACCGTGGTACCGACCGAGGAGGTGGTCGCACCGGACGACCTGGGCGTGCGGGTCTGGATCGACGGTGTGCTCGTGCGGCACACCACCACGGGCGACCGCCTGCGCCCGGTCGCGGCGCTGCTGGCGGATGTCACCGCGTTCATGACGCTGCAGCCCGGCGACGTGCTCACGCTCGGTGCCGCGGCCGACGCGCCGCTGGCTCGCATCGGACAGACCGTGGAGATCGAGATCGACGGCCTCGGCCGACTGCACCACACCGTCGTGGCCGAAGGGAGCGCCGCATGAGCCGCCGAACCGCCCGCGTCGCCTTTGGTGGCGCCCTCCACACCGCGACGCCGCACCCGCAGGGCCTGCGCCTGGCCGATGGCCGCGTGCTCGGCGAAGAGGCCGTCGTCTGGCTGCCACCGTTCGAGGTCGGCACCATCATCGCCCTCGGTCTGAACTACGCCGACCATGTGAAAGAGCTGGCGAAGGAGCTGACCCTGGCCACCGACGGCGCCAAGGACGAACCGCTGGTGTTTCTCAAGGGCCCCGGCGCACTGATCGGTCACCGAGGCCAGACGCGCCGCCCGCAGGACGTGCGCTTCATGCACTACGAGTGCGAACTCGCCGTGGTGATCGGCGCGCCGGCCCGCCACGTGCACGCCGCCGACGCGATGGCGCACGTCGCCGGCTACACGGTGTGTAACGACTACGCGGTGCGCGACTACCTGGAGAACTGGTACCGGCCGAACCTGCGCGTGAAGAACCGCGATGGCGGCACCGTGCTCGGGCCGTGGTTCGTGCCGGCCGACGAGGTGCCCGATCCGCACGCGCTCACGCTGCGCACCCTCGTCAACGGCCGTGTCACCCAGCAGGGCACGACCGCCGACATGGTCAACGACATCCCCGCGCTGATCGAATACCTCAGCAGCTTCATGACGCTGCAGCCCGGCGACGTGGTCCTCACCGGCACGCCGGACGGCGTCGTCAACGTCAACGTCGGCGATGAAGTCGTCTGCGAGATCGACGGCATCGGCCGGCTCGTCAACACCCTGGTCGGCGACGACCTGTTCGGAATCCCCTCATGCGCATCGACCACCTGATCAACGGCCAGTCCGTCGCCAGCTCCACCGGGGCCGACTACTTCGAGACCGTCAACCCCGCCACGCAGGAAGTGCTGGCCGAGGTCGCCCGTGGCGGCGCGGACGAGGTGAACGCCGCCGTCGCCGCCGCGAAGGCCGCCTTCCCCGCCTGGGCTGCCCGACCCGCCACCGAGCGCGCCGCCCTGATGCGCAGGCTCGGCGAGCTGATCACGCGCCACGTCCCCGACCTCGCGCAGACCGAGACCCGCGACACTGGCCAGACCATCGGCCAGACGGCCAGGCAGCTCGTGCCGCGTGCGGCCGACAACTTCCACTACTTCGCCGAGATGTGTACCCGGGTGGACGGCCACACCTACCCGACGCCGACGCACCTGAACTACACGCTGTTCCACCCGGTCGGCGTGTGTGCGCTGATCTCGCCGTGGAACGTGCCGTTCATGACCTCGACGTGGAAGACCGCGCCGTGCCTGGCGTTCGGGAACACGGCGGTGCTGAAGATGAGCGAGCTGTCGCCGCTGACCGCCGCGCGGCTGGGCGAGCTGGCGCTGGAGGCGGGCATCCCGGCGGGCGTGCTCAACATCGTCCACGGTTACGGCACCGAAGTCGGCGAGCCGCTGGTGTCGCACCCGGACGTGCGCGCCATCTCGTTCACCGGCTCGACCGCGACCGGCCAGCGCATCGTCCAGTCCGCTGGTCTGAAGAAGTTCAGCATGGAACTCGGCGGGAAAAGCCCGTTCGTGGTCTTCGCCGATGCCGACCTCGACCGCGCCCTCGACGCCGCCCTGTTCATGGTCTTCAGCAACAACGGCGAACGCTGCACGGCCGGCTCGCGCATCCTGGTGCAGCGCAGCGTCTACGCCGACTTCGCCACCAAGTTCGCCGAACGCGCCAGGCGGATCACCGTCGGCGACCCGCTCGACGAGAAGACGGTCATCGGCCCGATGATCAGCGCCGCCCATCTGGCGAAGGTGCGCAGCTACATCGAACTCGGCCCGAAGGAAGGCGCGACGCTGCTGTGCGGCGGGCTGGACCGGCCGAGCTACGCGCCCGAACTGTCCGGCGCGCTGCAGCGCGGCAACTTCGTCTGGCCGACCGTCTTCGCCGACGTGGACAACCGCATGCGGATCGCGCAGGAGGAAATCTTCGGCCCGGTCGCCTGCCTGATCCCGTTCGAGGACGAGGCGGACGCGATCCGGCTCGCCAACGACATCCAGTACGGCCTGTCCAGCTACGTCTGGACCGAGAACCTCGGCAAGGCGCACCGGGTGGCCGCCGCGATCGAGGCCGGCATGTGCTTCGTCAACAGCCAGAACGTGCGCGACCTGCGCCAGCCCTTCGGCGGCACCAAGGCCAGCGGCACCGGGCGCGAGGGCGGGACGTGGAGCCATGAAGTCTTCCTCGAACCCAAGAACGTCGCCGTCTCGCTGGGCGGGCACCACATTCCGCACTGGGGGGTCTGAACCATGGGCACGCTCGCACTCGCCGCCAAGATCACCCACGTCCCGTCGATGTACCTCTCGGAACTCGACGGCCCGCGCAAGGGCACCCGCCAGGACGCCATCGACGGCCACCACGAGATCAGCCGCCGCTGCCGCGCCCTCGGCGTGGACACGCTGGTGGTGTTCGACACGCACTGGCTGGTGAACGCGAACTACCACGTCAACTGCGCGCCGCAGTTCCAGGGCACGTACACCAGCAACGAACTGCCACACTTCATCGCCAACCTGCCCTTCGAGTCGCCCGGCAACCCGGAACTCGGCCGGCTGATGGCGCGGGTGGCGACGGACCTCGGCGTCGAGACGCTGGCCCACGACGCGACGACGCTCCACCCCGAGTACGGCACGCTCGTCCCGCTGCGCTACATGAACGCCGACCAGCATTTCAAGGTCGTGTCGGTCTCGGCGCTGTGCATGGCGCACTACCTCGACGACAGCGCCCGCCTAGGCTGGGCGCTGCGCCGGGCGGTGGAGGACCACTACGACGGCACGGTCGCCTTCCTCGCCAGCGGCTCGCTGTCGCACCGCTTCGCGCAGAACGGCCTGGCACCGGAGTTCGCGTTCAAGGTCTGGAGCCCGTTCCTGGAGCAGCTCGACCACCGCGTCGTCGAGATGTGGCAGCAAGGCCAGTGGCACGACTTCTGCGCGATGCTGCCCGAGTACGCCAGCAAGGGCCACGGCGAAGGCTTCATGCACGACACGGCGATGCTGCTCGGCGCGCTCGGCTGGTCGGACTACGACGGCCAGGCCGAGATCGTCACGCCCTACTTCGGCGCGTCCGGCACCGGGCAGCTCAACGCCGTCTTCCCGGTGACGCCGCAGACCGGCGCGGCGATCCCGGCGCCGATCGCCTCGCAGGCCAAGGGCTACACCGCCGTCAGCCAGCGGCTGTGAACCAGGGAAACGTCGCCATGCCGCACCTCGTCCTCCTCTACACCCCCAACCTCGACGCCGAACCGTCCGCCGACATGACGGCGCTGTGCCGCTCGCTCGCCGACACGATGCGCCAGCAGCGCGACGAGTCCGGCCAGGCGGTGTTCCCGATCGGTGGCATCCGCGTGCTGGCCTACCCGGCCGCGCACCACGCCGTGGCCGACGCCGACCCGGCCCGCGACTACGCCTTCGTCTACCTGAACCTGCGCATGGCGCGCGGGCGCAGCGCCGCTGTCCACCAGTCGGTCGGCCGGGCGCTCGAAGCCTGCGCCAAGGCCCATTTCGCGGCACTGCTGGCCGAGCGGTACATCGGCATCACCTTGCAGATCGACGAAGGCGCCGAGGTGTTCGACGCCAAGAACAGCTCGATCCATCCCTTGTTCCGGACCTGACCATGCTTGATCCGCAGACCATCGACGCCCTCGCCCGCCAGCTGCGCGACGCCCGCCAGACCCGCACACCGCTGCGCCACTTCTCCGCGCAGCACCCCGGCATGACCATCGAGGACGGCTACGCGATCCAGCGCGCCTGGGTCCGGCTCGAACTCGCCGCTGGCCGCACCATCAAGGGCCGCAAGATCGGCCTGACCTCGCGCGCGATGCAGCTCTCCAGCCAGATCACCGAGCCGGACTACGCGCCGCTGATGGACGACATGTTCTTCAGCGCCGGCAGCGACATTCCCGTGGACCGCTTCATCGCGCCGCGGGTCGAGGTGGAGCTGGCGTTCATCCTCGGGCGTCCGCTGAAGGGGCCGGGCGTGACGCTGTTCGACGTGCTGGCCGCGACCGAGTACGTCACGCCCGCCATCGAGATCATCGACGCCCGCATCGAGCAGTTCGACCGCGACACCAAGGCGCCCCGCAAGGTCTTCGACACCATCAGCGACTTCGCGGCCAACGCTGGCATCGTGCTGGGCGGGCGGCCCGTGAAACCGGACGCGGTCGATCTGCGCTGGGTCGGGGCGATGCTGTTCAAGAACGGTGTGGTGGAAGAGACGGGGCTGGCGGCAGCGGTGCTGAACCACCCGGCCAACGGCGTGGCCTGGCTGGCCGACAAGCTCGCGCCCCACGGCGAGCAGTTGAACGCAGGCGATGTGGTGCTGGCCGGCTCGTTCACGCGCCCGACACCGGCGGTGGCGGGTGATACTTTCCATGTGGATTACGGGCCGCTGGGTGCGGTCGCGTTCCGCTTCGTCTGAGCCCCTACCGTCCGAAAGAGCCTTCATGCAGATCCCCCGCAACACCTTCCGCGACGCGCTGCGCGCCGGTCAACCGCAGATCGGCCTGTGGGTCGGGCTGGCAGACGCCACCGCCGCCGAGGCGCTGGCCGGCACCGGCTACGACTGGCTGCTGCTCGACGGCGAGCACGCGCCGAACGATCCACGCAGCGTGCTCGACCAGCTGCGCGCCGTGGCGCCCTATCCGGTGCACCCGATCGTGCGGCCGGTGCAGGCGGACGTGGCACTGGTCAAGCAGTACCTCGACATCGGCGCGCAGACGCTCCTGATCCCGATGATCGACACGGCAGAGCAAGCCGCGCGGATGGTCCGTGCGATGCGCTACCCGCCCGAGGGCATCCGTGGTCTGGGTGCAGCACTGGCACGCGCCTCCCGCTGGAACCAGGTCGACGACTACCTGGACCGTGCCAACGACGAAATGTGCCTGCTCGTGCAGGTCGAGACGGTGGAGGCCGCCCGCAACCTGACGGCCATCGCGGCGGTGGACGGCGTGGACGGCGTGTTCTTCGGCCCGGCGGATCTGTCGGCGTCGATGGGCTTTCGTGGCCAGCCGGGACACCCGGAGGTGCAGCGCGTGATCCTGGACGGCATCGCCACCGTGCGCGCCGCAGGCAAGGCACCCGGCATCCTTGCCACCGATCCGGCGCTGGCACAGTGTTATCTGGACGCCGGGGCACTGTTCGTCGCCGTGGGCGTCGACACGTCGCTGCTGGTGAAGGCTGCGGCGGATCTCGCCCGGCGATTCAAGGCCGGGCAACGCATGTGACTGCAGCGTGCGGAGGCTGGCGCGCCATGGGATGCGCGCACCCTGTCGCCGCGCGGCTCACCGCCCGAGTTGCGGCACCTTGGCCAGCGCCACCGCCGCTGCCGCGTTGCGCGTCTCGACACCGAGCTTCTCGTAGACATGCTCCAGGTGCTTCTTCACCGTCGCCGGGCTCGCGCCGACGATGTCACCGATGTCGCGGTTGGTCTTGCCCTTGGCCACCCAGTAGAGCGCTTCGGCCTCGCGCGGCGTGAGGCCGAACGCCAGCGCCAGCGCCTCCAGCGCCGCGGCGTCGTCGGCCTCGCGCAGCACCAGCATCCACTCGCCTTCGCCGGTCGCCTCGTGCAGCGTGAAGCGCAGACGCCGGCCAGCCCCGGTCTCCAGCGTCACCGAAGGCGAACCAGGCACCAGCCCTTCGATCGCCCCCAGCCGCGCCGTCTCGTGCTGCAGCCAGGACAGCAGCGGCGTCGGCGCGCGTCGGCCGTCGGACTGGAAATGCGTCTCCAGCATCTGCCGCGCCAGCGCCGTCTGCCAGACCAGCCGGCCATCGGCGCGCCGCACCACCAGCGTCGCGTGGCCGAAGGCGTCGAGCGCGTTGCGGGCCTGCTGCTGCTCGCGGGCCGCCAGCGTGTGCGCGGTGATGCGGGCGATGACCTCGCGGGCGCGGATCGGTTTGGTCACGTAGTCGCAGCCACCGGCCGCGAAGGCCGCCACGACGTGTTCGGTCTCGGTCAGGCCGGTCATGAAGATGATCGGGATCGACGCGGTGGCCGGGTCGGCCTTGAGCCGGCGGGCCACTTCGAATCCGTCCATGCCCGGCATCACCGCGTCCAGCAGGATCACGTCCGGCTGCGCACGTGCGGCGCGGTCGAGCGCGGTGGCACCGTCGAGCGCCACCAGCACGGTGTAGCCGGACTCATCCAGCGCGTCGTGCAGCACGGCCAGGTTGTCGGGCACGTCGTCGACAATCAGCACCACATCAGAGCCGCGGTCGTTTCGGTCAGGCAATGGGTTCATCAGGATTCGCCCCGAAAGCGGCGTGGGTTGAAACATCGAGGGCCTGGCGGAGCAGTCCGCTCATCGCGTCCAGCTGGAATTGCCGCGCCAGGGTGCGCAGCCGGTCGGAAAAGTCGCGGCACTCGGGCCGTTCAGCGTCCAGCAGATCGAGCAGCCGCAGCACGCCGCGCACGTGGCCGAGCGAGACCGCCTCGTGCAGCGCGCGCAGCCGTCCGGCGTCCGGCACGGTCGTCGCCGGCTGCGCGGCCTCGGGTGCCGCCGTGGCGCTCCCTGGGGCCGGTGCCTCGATCCAGCGCAACGCCAGCCGCCGGCCCAGCCAGTCGAGCAGCTCGTCCACCCGCACCGGCTTGACCAGGAAGTCGGCCGGCTGGATGCCGACGTCGTTGTCGAGCCCCTTGTCGAAGGCATTGGCCGAGACGATGGCCGTCGGCAGGCGGCCCTGCCCGGCAGCCCGCAGGCGCCTGAGGGTTTCCCAGCCATCGATGCCAGGCATGGCCAGGTCCATGAAGAGCGCGTCCGGCGCCGGGCCGGGGTCGGTGCCGTCCTGCAGCGCGGCCATCAGCGCCAGACACGCCTCGCCGCTGGCCGCCTGGCGGATGGTGAAGCCCAGCGGCTGCAGCAGGCTGACGATCAGGCCGCGGTCCACCTCCTCGTTGTCGACCACCAGCACGCACCGGCGTGGGCCGGTGTACCCCACGCGCCGGCGGCGGGCCGCGGCGTGGTGCTCGACCAGCGCGCCGCGCACCTCGGGCAGGAACAGCCGCAGCCGGAAGGTGGTGCCGACACCGGGGGTGCTCTCCACCGTCAGCTCGCCGCCCATCAGGTCGGTGAGCATCTTGCTGATCGTCAGGCCCAGACCGGCCCCACCGGTCACCGCACCACCCGTGGCCGAGCCGCGCTCGAAGGGCTCGAAGATGCGCGCCAGCTCGTCCGGCGTCATGCCGGGGCCGGTGTCGATGACCTCGAAGCGCGCCATCTCGCGGGCATGGTGCAGCCGCAGCACCACCTCGCCCTCGCGGGTGAACTTGATCGCGTTGCCGACGATGTTGATCAGGATCTGGCGCAGCCGCTTCTCGTCGGCGCGCACGCAGGCCGGCACGCCCGCTGCATCGCCCAGGCTGGAGAACGCGCAGCGAAAGCCGATGCCCTTGGCGGCGGCCTGCAGCTCGAAGAGCCGGCCGACCTCGTCCATCGCCTCGGCGAAGCGCATCGGGCGCACCTCCAGCCGCAGCTTGCCGCTCTCGATGCGGGCGATGTCGAGCGTACCCTCGATCAGCGTCAGCAGGTGGTCGCCGCCGCGGCGGATCACGCGCACGGCCTGCCGGCGCGCCGGGGGCATGGCCTCGTCGTCCTCCAGCAGCTGCGCGTAGCCGAGGATGGAATTGAGCGGCGTGCGCAGCTCGTGGCTGATGGTGGTGATGTAGCGGCTCTTGGCCTGGTTGGCGGCGTCGGCGATGCGCTTGGCCTGCTGGAGCTGCAGGTCGGTCTGTCGGTGCGATTCGATCTCGCGGCGCAGCGCCTGGGTCTGGCGGTTGGCTTCCTCCTGCGCGACCTGGCGGCTCTTGTGCGCCAGCACCAGCCACCACGCCACGACACCCGCCACCAGCGCCAGCGTCGGCAGCACGAGTGCCCGCCGCGCCACCGCCAGCCCGCCCAGCAGCGGTGCGACCACCAGCATCAGCAGCAGGTAGTGCGCCAGGCCCTTGTCCAGATACGGCCACACGACCCGCGGCAGCCCCCAGCGCAGCACCGCCGACCACTGCGCCGACAGGCTCGCCTCGGGCACCTTGCACAGGTCGTGGCAGCGCACATCCAGCGTGCAGCACAGCGAGCAGATCGCACCGCCATACGCCGGACAGTGCACCACGTCCTCGCCCTCGTAGTCGCGCTCGCAGATGGTGCAGCGCTGCAGCGTGGCGTAGCGCCGGTAGGCCCCCTCCTCCTGCGTCCGCCCTGGGGCAGCAGGATCGCCGATGCGTTGTGCGAGGTACCAGCGCCCGCCTGTCCACCACGCGATCAGCGGTGACGCCGCCAGCGCCGTCACCAGCGCGATCAGCGCCGACCACGCCTGCGCCATGTCGCCGAACAGCCCCAGGTGCGCCGCCACCGACACCGCCGACGCGATGCCCATCGCGCCCACGCCGACCGGGTTGATGTCGCACAGGCAGGCGCGGCGGAACTCGATGCCCTTCGGACTCAGGCCCAGTGGCTTGTTGATGACCAGATCCGCCACCACGGCCATCATCCAGCTGATGGCGATGTTGGCGTAGAGGCCCAGCACGTGGCCGAGCGCCTGGAACACGTCCAGCTCCATCAGCATCAGCGCGATGCCGGTGTTGAAGACGACCCAGACCACGCGGCCCGGGTGGCTGTGCGTCACGCGGGAGAAGAAGTTCGACCACGCCAGCGAGCCGGCGTAGGCATTGGTGACGTTGATCTTGAGCTGCGAGACGACGACGAACAGCGCCGTGGCAGCCACCGCCCAGTCGTAATGCGCGAAGACCAGCTCGTAGGCGGTCAGGTACATCTGGTTCGGATCGACCGCCCGCTCGACCGGCACGCTGTGGCCGATGGTCAGGAAGGCCAGCAACGCCCCGCCCAGCATCTTCAGCACGCCCGGCACCACCCAGCCCGGGCCGCCGGCCAGCACGCCGGCCCACCAGCGCAGCCGGTTGTCCCGCGTGCGCTCGGGCATGAAGCGCAGGTAGTCGGCCTGCTCGCCCATCTGCGTGATCAGCGCGATGCCCACCGTCATCGCCGCACCGAACGAGCGCAGGTCGAACACCGCCGAGCCCCCCTGGGCACCGCCGTACTGCATCAGATCGACGACCACGCCCGGGTTCTCGCGGAAGACGACGACGTAGGGCGTCACCAGCATCAGCAGCCACAGCGGCTGCGTCCACACCTGCAGCCGCCCGATCATCGACACGCCGTGGGTCACCAGCGGCAGCACCGCCACCGCGCAGAGCAGGTAACCCCACGCAGGCGGGATGTCGAACGCCAGCTCCAGCGCGTAGGCCATCACCGCCGCTTCGAGCGCGAAGAACAGGAAGGTGAAGCTCGCGTAGATGAGCGAGGTGATGGTCGAGCCGATGTAGCCGAAGCCCGCGCCGCGGGTCAGCAGGTCCATGTCCACGCCGTGGCGCGCCGCGTAGACGCTGATCGGCAGCCCGGCCAGCGCGATGATCAGCCCCGTCGCCAGGATCGCCAGCGCCGCGTTGGTGAAGCCGTAGCGCACCAGCAGCGTGGCCCCCACCGCCTCCAGCACGAGAAAGGACGCCGCACCGCCGAACGCGGTGTTCGCCACGCGGCCGATGCTCCAGCGCCGGGCGCTGCGCGGGGCGAAGCGCAGCGCGTAGTCCTCCAGCGTCTCGCTGGCGACCCAGGTGTTGTAGTCGCGGCGGATCTTGATGACGCGCTGCTGCGGCTCGGTCGACGCAGCGGCTGCCGCCTGCGGGTTTGCAGGGGCTGGCCCGAAATCTGCCTGTGCAGGCAAGATCGCTGAATCTCCGGCGGCAGTGGTCATGCCGCTCTCGCACTCAAGAAACGCACCAGCCGAAACGCCCCGCCATGGAACTCACTCCCCGCGAGAAAGACAAGCTCCTGATCTTCACCGCCGCACTGCTGGCCGAACGCCGCATGGCCCGCGGGCTGAAGCTCAACTATCCGGAAGCGATCGCCCTCCTCACCGCCGCCATCATGGAAGGCGCCCGCGACGGCAAGACCGTGGCGGCGCTGATGAGCGACGGCAAGACCATCCTGCGCCGCGCGGACGTGATGGACGGCATCGCCGAGATGATTCCCGAGATCCAGGTCGAGGCCACCTTCCC
Source organism: Sphaerotilus sp. (assembly GCF_041083715.1). GTDB lineage: Bacteria > Pseudomonadota > Gammaproteobacteria > Burkholderiales > Burkholderiaceae_C > Sphaerotilus. The sequence goes on along the minus strand of NZ_JBFPGY010000265.1, from coordinate 6,496 downwards.
CGATGGCACCAAGCTGGTGACCGTGCACCAACCCATTGCCTGAGCCGCACCACGCGACGCACCAACATGACGCACTCCTTTCGCCTTGCCGCCGCGCTGCTGACCCTGACGGCGCTGACCGACTCCGTGCTCGCCCACGAAGGCCATGGCCTGCCCGGCACCTCGCACTGGCACTCGACCGACACGGTCGGTTTTCTGCTCGTCGCCGGCGTGGCTGCCGCGATGTGGTTCGGCCGCAAGAAGTGATGGCGAGGTGACCCGATGATCCCCGGAGAACTCTTCACCGACGAAGGCGAACACGTCCTCAACCCAGGCCGGCGCACATTGACGCTGGTGGTCGAGAACGCCAGCGACCGCCCGGTCCAGGTCGGCTCGCACTACCACTTCGCCGAGACCAACGCCGGCCTGCGCTTCGACCGCGCCGCCGCGCACGGGATGCGGCTGAACATTGCCAGCGGGCTGGCAGTGCGCTTCGAGCCCGGCCAGCAGCGCACCATCGAGCTGGTCGATTTCGCCGGGGACCGGCAGGTGTGGGGCTTCCGCGGCCTCGTGCAGGGAGCACTCTGAGATGGCGACTTTCCCGAGACGCGCGTACGCCGAGATGTTCGGCCCGACCACCGGTGACCGGCTGCGGCTGGCGGACACCGACCTGATTCTCGAAGTCGAGCAGGACCTGACCCTGCGCGCCGGCGGCTACGGCGAGGAAGTGAAGTTCGGCGGCGGCAAGACCATCCGCGACGGCATGGGCCAGAGCCAGCGGCCGAACGGCCCTGGCCCCGGTGATGCCGTCGATTGCGTCATCACCAACGCGCTGATCCTCGACCACTGGGGCATCGTGAAGGCAGACATCGGCCTGCGCGGCCACCGCATCTGCGCCATCGGCAAGGCCGGCAACCCGGACGTGCAGCCCGGCGTGGACATCGTGATCGGCCCCGGCACCGAGGTGATCGCCGCCGAAGGCATGATCGTCACGGCCGGCGCCATCGACAGCCACATCCACTTCATCTGCCCGCAGCAGATCGAGGAGGCGCTGACCTCGGGCGTGACCACGATGCTGGGCGGCGGCACCGGCCCGGCCACCGGCACCTTCGCGACCACCTGCACCCCCGGTCCCGAAAACATCGCCCGGATGCTGCAGGCGGCCGACGCCTTCGCCATGAACATCGGCTTCCTCGGCAAGGGCAACGCGAGCCGGCCCGAGGCGCTGCGCCAGCAGGTCGAGGCCGGCGCCATCGGCCTGAAGCTGCACGAGGACTGGGGCACGACACCCGCGGCGATCGACTGCTGCCTGCGCGTGGCGGAAGAGACGGACGTGCAGGTGGCGATCCACACCGACACGCTGAACGAATCCGGCTTCGTCGAGGACACGGTCGCCGCCTTCAAGGGCCGCACCATCCACAGCTTCCACACCGAAGGCGCGGGCGGCGGCCACGCGCCGGACATCATGAAGGTGGTCGGCGAGGCGAACGTGCTGCCCTCGTCCACCAACCCGACGCGGCCCTACACCATCAACACGCTCGACGAACACCTCGACATGCTGATGGTGTGTCACCACCTCGACGCGTCGCTCGCCGAGGACCTGGCCTTCGCCGAATCGCGCATCCGCCGCGAGACGATCGCCGCCGAGGACATCCTGCACGACCTGGGCGCGATCAGCATGTTCTCGTCGGACTCGCAGGCAATGGGCCGCGTCGGCGAGGTGCTGATCCGCTGCTGGCAGACGGCGCACAAGATGAAGTCGCAGCGCGGCAAGCTGCCCGGCGACACCAGCCGGAACGACAACGCCCGCATCAAGCGCTACCTCGCCAAGCTCACCATCAACCCCGCGATCACCCACGGCATCAGCCACGAGGTCGGCTCGGTCGAGGTGGGCAAGTGGGCGGATCTGGTGTTCTGGCGGCCGGCGTTCTTCGGGGTGAAGCCGAGCCTCGTGCTCAAGGGCGGGTTCATCGCGATGGCCGCGATGGGCGACCCGAACGCCTCGATCCCGACGCCGCAGCCAGTGCACTACCGGCCGATGTTCGGCTCGTACGGCGGCGCGCTGACGCGCACGTCGCTGAGCTTCGTCAGCCAGTCGGCACTTGCGGGCGGGGTGGGCGCGGCCTATGGTCTGCGCAAGACGCTGGCGGCGGTGAAGGGCTGCCGCACAGTGAAGAAGACCGACATGGTGCATAACGGCTACCTGCCGGTGATGGAGATCGACGCGCAGACCTACCAGGTGCGGGCGGACGGGCAGCTGCTGACCTGCGAGCCGGCGACGAGTCTGCCGATGGGGCAGCGGTACTTCCTGTTCTGACGGGCCTCGCTCGCGCACGCTGGCGAACGTGCGCAATGCCTTGAAGCTGGCCAAGGCTCTCCAATTCCTTCAGTCAGTTTCTGGTCAGCAGGGCTATCGTGGTCCCTGCAGCTCCTGCAAGTGGCCCCGCCCCCGGCCCGGTCGATCGCTGATGGCTGCCCCGCACCGAAAGGCAGCCGCAGCATGACCACCCCCTCGTCCACAGCCTCCATCATCCTCAATCTCGGCGAGTTCATCGACGCGCTGGCCGCTCTGCGCCGAGGTCGGGTCATCGTCGTGATGGACGCGGAAACGCGCGACTGCGTGCTCGACGGCGCGCGGCTGATGTCGGCCTTCAGGCCACTGCACGACTATGGTCTGATCGCCGAGTACGACAACCCGGCTGGCTTCGAAGGCCTGCGCTACTACCGCATGACCGGGATCGGCAAGCAGTTCGCCGACAACGCCCTGGCGGTCTGGCAGGCGCGGGCCTGGCACGAGCGGCTGGCGATGCGCCTGCGGTGCTGAACACCAGCGTGGTGTGGCGGTGGCGTGGCCATCGCACCCGAACCTGATATCGCTCAAGACGCGCTGGCGGCAGCCGCCTAGGCTGCGAACCATTCCTCCGCTTCGAGAAAGTGTTCTGCCATGCGCCTCCTGTCCCGCTCCGCCCTGTCGCTGCTGATCGCCGCCAGCTCCTGGGCCGTCCACGCCACCCCGGCCGAGAACGATGCGGCCTTGCTCAAGCTCGCCACCGACAGCGGTTGCATGGCCTGCCACAGCGTGCTGCCCGCAGCGAAGCGCGCCGACGGCCTGCCACCCATTGCACCGGCGTGGAGCGAGATCGCGCTGAAGTACCGGGACGACCCCACCGCCTCGGACCGGCTCACGCAGACCGTGATGACCGGCTCCACCCCGCGGTCCCGCCACTGGACCGGCAAGACCGGCGCCACCGCGATGCCGCCGAACGCCACCGCGCTCGGCGAAGCCGATGCGCGGATGCTGGTGAACTGGTTGCTGGTGCTGGTGCCTTGAGCGCGGGGAAGCGCTATGGCGCCGGACGGCCCGGCCCCTGCGCCCCCTGGGCGCGGGCCGAGAGGTAGGCGTACAGATCCATGATGTGGGCGCTGACCCGCGGCTCGCCCTGCCACGCCGGCATGGCGATGTCACCGGCCTTGCGCGCCACGACCTCGTCGATCAGGGCATCCGGAACTGGTGCATCGCTGCGCGGCGGCATGCCGGGCAGGCTGAAGTCGTAGCGGGTCAGCACGAGGCTGGCGAAGCGCTGCGGCCCGAGATCTTGCAGGCGCAGGATGAGGTTCGGCGCACGGCTGGTGCCGACCGGCTCGGCGCCATGACAGCCAGCGCATTTGTCCTGGTAGACGCGCCAGCCGTTGTAGACCTGTCCGGGTGGCTTCGCCTGCTCGGCCAGTGCCCGCGCCGGCTGCAGGTTCGTCCACTCGACGCTGCAGCCGCCCAGCAGCAGCGCAGCGGTTGCTGCCAGGGCCAGGGGCCACTTCGGCAGGGTCTTCGGGATCATCGCCATGGTCAACACCTCCGCGCACCCGGATCATCCGGGTGCCGTGCCGAGTATGGGCGCGTCGCCGGCAGGCGGCGAACCCGGGATGGCCTGGTCTTGCCCTGGATCAGTTCCGGTACGCGGGGCTCAGGCGATCGGTGCGCCCAGCACCTTCAGCAGCCAGACGTTGAGATCCTCGACCTCCTCCGGGCAGACCGAATGCTCCATCGGGTAGTCGTGCCACTCGACGCGGTACCCCAGCGCCAGCAGCGCCTCGCGCGAGGCCACACCACGCGCAGGGGCGACGACCGGGTCGAAGCGGCCATGCGCCAGGAACACCGGCACGTCCCGGTTGGCTGCACTGCACTCGGCCGCGGTGGTCGCCGCCAGCGGCAGGTAGCCGGACAGCCCTGCGATGCCGGCCAACCGCCGCGGTGCGCGCAGACCGGCCAGCAGCGCCATCGCGCAACCCTGCGAGAAGCCCATCAGCACGGTGCGCTCCGGCGGGATGCCGAGCGCGGCCTCGCGGTCGAGCAGTGCCTGCACGTCGGTGACCGACGCACGCAGGCCGGCTTCGTCCTCGCGGCGCACGAGGTCGGGCGTGTAGATGTCGTACCAGGCGCGCATCTTCATGCCACCGTTGATGGTGACGGGCCGGACAGGCGCGTGCGGAAACACGAAGCGCATCGGGCCGATCGCCGACAGGTCGAGTTCGCGCGCGATGGGGACGAAGTCGTTGCCGTCGGCGCCGAGGCCGTGCAGGACGATGAGGCTGGCGACGGGGTGGTCGCCGGACTGGAAATCAAGGGTGTCGAGTGCCATGGGAATCCAGCATAGCGCTCACCCGGCGTTCCAGCCACACTGCGCCGCCTGGAGACACGATCACATGCCCACAACACCCTTCACACGCAGACCCACCACCCGCTTCGCGGTCCGACGCCGCCTGGCACTCACCGTGCTCGGCGGCCTCGTCGCCAGCCTCGGCCTGCCCGCCTCGGCACAGACCGCCTGGCCAAACAAGCCGCTGACGCTGATCGTCCCCTTCCCGGCCGGTGGCGGCACCGACGCATTCGCGCGCCCGCTGTCGGCGCTGCTGACCCGGCAGCTCGGCCAGCAGGTGATCGTCGACAACCGCGGCGGCGCGGGCGGCAATGTCGGCGCCGGGGCCGCAGCCAAGGCGGCGCCGGACGGGTACACGTGGTTCATGGGCGCGGTCCACCATGCCATCGCGCCCGCGATCTACCCCAAGCTCGACTACAGCCTGTCCCGCGACTTCATCCCGGTGGCGCTGATCTCCAGCGTGCCGCAGGTCATCGTCGTCAATCCGCAGAAGGTGCCGGCCAAGGACCTGAAGGAGCTGCTGGCCTACATCCGCGCCAGACCGGGACTGCTGACCTACGGCTCGGCGGGCAACGGCTCGTCGCACCACCTCGCGGGCGAGCTGTTCAAGATGCAGACCAAGACCTTCATCACCCACATCCCCTACCGCGGCGCCGGCCCGGCGCTGCAGGACCTGATGGGCGGCCAGGTGGACATGATGTTCGACGGTTTCGGCTCCTCGGCGGCGCACATCAAGAGCGGCCGACTGCGCGCCATCGCAGTGGCCGGCGACAAGCGCGCGCCGGGCTTCCCGGACATCCCGACCGCGGCGGAATCGGGCGTGCCGACCTACAAGGTGGCGACCTGGTACGGCCTGTGGGCGCCCAAGGGCACCCCCGCCGAGGTGATCGAGAAGATGAGCGCCGAGCTGAAGACCGTGCTCAACAGCCCGGAGCTGAAAACGGCCTGGACCAGCATCGGCTCCGAGACCCCGACGATGACCGGCAAGGCCTTCGGCGATTTCGTGGCCACCGAGACGCAGCGCTGGGCCGAGGTGGTCAAGGCGGGCAACATCAAGATGGACTGAAGGCCTGCGGACCTGCACGGACCCGGCCGAATCGGGTCCAATGCAGGGCATGCTGACCGTCAACAAACTCCTCCCCCAAGGCCAGGGCCTCGCGCAGGTCCTGCTCCAGCGCGCACCGTCCGTCGAACTCGACTGGGATGTGCGCCAGAAGAGCCGCTTCGACGCGACCGACAGCAGCGGGCGCCACCTCGGCATCTTCCTGCCGCGCGGCACGCTGGTGCGCGGTGGCGATGTGCTGATCGCCGAAGACGGCTCGATGGTGCGCGTGCGCGCGGCACCGCAGCCGGTGCTGGTCGTGCGACCGTGCAGCGAACACGGCACACCGTTCGATCTCGTGCGTGCCGCCTACCACCTGGGCAACCGCCATGTGCAGCTCGAACTGCAGCCCGATCACCTGAAATTCGAGCCCGACCATGTGCTGGCCGACATGCTGCGCCAGATGCACCTGACCGTCACCGAAGAGCAGTCTGCCTTCGAGCCCGAGGGCGGCGCCTATGCCGCAGGCGGCCACAGCCACGGGCATGGCGACCACCACCACGACCATGGCCACGCCCCGGCAACGGTCGCCACCCCCGTGCGCGGCAAGCCGCTGAACATCGCCGTGCGCGCCGCCGACGCGCCGCATGTCCACGGCCCCGGCTGCGGCCACGACCACTGATGCCGCGGGTGCGCTCGAAACCGCCGACGCTGTCGCCGTCGGCATTGCTGCAATTGATGTGGCTGGCCTCGCCTGCGCTGCCGGTGGGCGGGTTCAGCTATTCGGAGGGACTGGAAGCGGCGATCGACGCCGGTCTGG
>NZ_JBFPGY010000264.1:4473-7600 GCF_041083715.1 Sphaerotilus sp. | reverse complement strand
ACACCTACACCACCGCCGACCTGCCGTTCAACGCCAGTGCCGACCAGTTGCGCACGGCCCTGCTGGAAGCGCAGGACGACACCGGCCGCAAGCTGATCAGCGTCGGCGCCGACCTGTCGGTCGAACTGGTCAGCAGCGCCGGTCAGCAGGTCTGGCAAGTGGCCTTCGGTGGCGCGCTGGCCGCAGTCGATCTGGACGTCATGCATGGCCGCATCACCAGCACGGTGGCGGCTCCCGAGTCCCATTGGGAGGTCACCCGGACCGGCGTGACCCTGGACGAGACGCAGCGCCTGACGCTGGACCGCGCGGGCGCATGGCGCCTGTCGATGGATGGTGCGACCGATGTCAGTGCGGTCCTGCCCGCGGGCGCCACGGCAGCGCAGATCCAGGCCGCGTTGCTGGCGCTGCCCCAGGTGGGAGCCGGCAATGTCCAGGTGGTCGATGGCGGCACCCCCGGCGAATTCCTGCTCCACTTCCAAGGCGCACTGGCCGGCCGCAACGTGGCCAGCGTGCTGGCCTCGCCGGTGCAGACGCTGAACCTGCTGATGAACGGCAGCGACCGGCCGACTTCGGTCAGCCTGCGCAGCGGTGCGGATGCTGCTTGGAGCGCCGTGACCGACCTGGCTGGTCTGGACGATGTCGCCATCGCGCAGACCCTGCGCACTGCGATCGGGGCCCTGCCCCAGATCAATCTGGACGACGTGCGCGTCGAGGTCCACCCGGGCCAGACGCTGTCGTTCGACGTGAGTTTCGTGGGGGCGCTGGCCGGTGCGAACCTGCCCGCGCTCCAGGCCCGACTCACCCGCGTGGTCGAGATCAGCAGTCCGCAGATCCGCATCGGCGCGGCCGATGTGCAAGGCCATTTCGGCAACAGCCAGGCGGGCATCGACCTGTCGAATGGCCGACTCGGCCTGGTGCTGCAGCGCGATGCCGCCGGGCAGATGGGGTACGCCCTGACAGCGTCCGCCACCGGCTCGCTGCACGGCTTTGACGGTGCAGTCAGCCTGAACGCCGATGCCGAGCTGCGCATCAACGCCCTGGGGCGTTCCATTGACCAGTCGGTGCTCACCGGGTTGAGCACGCCTGCGCAGCAGGTGTCGTTCACCGATGGCACGGCCCTCACCGAGTTGACCATCCACAGTGGCAGCCTCACCGTGGCCGGCCTGGGCCAGATCAGCGGCGCACTCCAGCTGGTCAGCACCCGTTCCACCGACGCCTCCGGCGCGCAGATTTCCGATCTGCGCATCGGCCTGGCCGACGTGAGCGGGGCACTCACGCTGGGCGGCCTGGGCGCTGCCCTCAGCCACGGTCAGGGCGCCGTGCTGCTGCGCTACACGCTGGCGGCCGACGGGCGCCAGACCACGGGCTATGCGGTCCAGATCGATGGCCAGGTCGGGTTGACTGGCGTCAGCGGCCTGACCCTCGAAGCCACCCGGTTGCGCGTGGCCTACAACCGCATGGGTGCGGCAGTGAACGAGACGGTGGCCGCCGCTGGCGGCGACTACCAGGTCCACCTGATCGACCACGAAACCCGCGTCAGCGGCCATGCCCGGGCCGAAGTGGCCGGAGTGCTGGCGGTGGACGGGGATCTGTTCGTCGAGAGCACGGACAACGTGGCCCAGACACTCTCGGATGGCCGCAGCGTGCAGACCGACCAGCTCACCCTGGGTGGCAGCGGATTGCACGCGTTGGTCACGGCCGGAGGCAGCAACCTTGGTGCCGAGCTGTCGGACGTTCAGCTGGCGCTGGTGCTGTCGACCGAACGCGGTGCCACCGGCACGGCCCGACGCTGGCTGGCCAGCGAGGCGAGCCTTGGCGCGGTGTCGGTGGCCGGCTACCACCTGGCTGACCTGCGCAGCGCGGTGCTGAAGATCAATCGCCAGCTCGACGGCGCCGGTCAACTGGTGGAGAGCAGCAGTGGTCCTGGCAGCATCAGCGTGCCGGTGATCGATTGGAGCCGAGCGGTCCACAGCGTTTCGCTGGATCAGGCCAGCAACATGCTGCTGGACATGGCCGTGCCTTCATTCACCCTGCCGATCAGCGGCGCGCTCCAGATCGGTGACAACACGCTGTCGGGTGACTTTGCCGTCACGTTGACACAGACACCGGCCGGCCGCAGCTGGCAGATTGATGCCACAGGCGTCGATGTATTCCTGTCTGGTGGTGGGGCTTTTGTTGGTCTGGAAAACGCGAGCGGCCAACTCATCCTGAACGCCGACGGCAGCCGCAGCGGGAGCCTGACGGGTCGAGCGAGCCTGAGCGGAGTGGGCGGGGTGGGCCTGAGCGGGACGCTGAGCGCGTCGTTCAGCGGCACGGCGCTGGTGCTGTCGGGCACGGGGGTGGCGCTGAGCGTGGACGGGTTCGGCGAGATGACGGGCGACTTCGCGGTGCAGCGCAGCGGCACGGGAGCCAGCGGGGTGCTGCAAGTGGGCCTGAGCAACGTGAACGCGAGCATAGGCAACGCGGACGCGGGGCTGGGCGTGAGCGGGGCGAGCCTGGGGCTGCTGATCAAGCAGCGCAGCGACGGGGCCACGGGCTACGCGCTGGTGGCCAGCGGAGCGGCGAGCCTGCACGGTTTTGCCGGGGTGAGCCTGGAGGCGGCGGCGGAGGTGCGGATCAACACGCTGGGCGAGGCGAGCACGGCCAGCATCGCGGTGGGTGGCGGGCAGGTGAGGCTGGACTTCAGCGACGCGACCGAACGCAAGGAAGTGCGCATCACCGCGGGCACGGTGGCGGTGGACGGGCTGGGCAGCCTGAGCGGGGCGCTGGCGGTCCACAGCCAGACGACGCTGGACGCCAGCGGCGTGCGGGTCACGGACCTGCAGATCGGTCTGGCGCAGATCAACGGCAGCCTGAACCTCGGGGGGCTGGGTGCGACGCTGGGCCAGGGGCGCGGCGCGGTGCTGCTGCACCGGGAGGGCACGCAGGCGGGCACGGTGGCGGTGCAGGCGCAGGGCGACGTGGCGCTGACCGGGCTGGGCAGCGCGCTGAGCCTGACGGTGACGCAGATGAGCGTGGCGTACAACCGGCTGGGGCACGCGGTCGAGGCGCAGGAGGTGGACACCGGGGCGGGCACGTACGTGGTCAGCCTGCTGGAGGGCGAGACGCGCATGCGGGGCGTGGCCAC
>NZ_JBFPGY010000264.1:0-4373 GCF_041083715.1 Sphaerotilus sp. | reverse complement strand
TGACGCAGATGAGCGTGGCGTACAACCGGCTGGGGCACGCGGTCGAGGCGCAGGAGGTGGACACCGGGGCGGGCACGTACGTGGTCAGCCTGCTGGAGGGCGAGACGCGCATGCGGGGCGTGGCCACGGTGGCCGTCGGCGGCGTGCTGACGGTGGCCGGCGAGGTCTTCGTCGAGAGCCGCACGGGCGTGGGTCAGACGCTGAGCGACGGCCGCAGCGTGCAGACCGACCAGCTGACGCTGGGCGGAGCGGGGCTGAGCGCGGTGGTGACGGCCGGCGCGGGTGGTGCCGATCTGGCCCGCCTGGGCCAGGCGGACCTGGTGCTGGTGGTCTCCACCAACCGGGCGAACACGAACGAGCGCTGGCTGACGGTGGAGGGCGGGCTGCACAGCGCCTCGGTGCTGGGCTATGCGCTCGACGAGCACCTGCAGAGCGCGCAGCTGCACATCAACCAGGCGCTGGATGCGGGCGGCAGCCTGCTGGACGGCGCGGCGGCGATCGACTGGAGCGGGCAGGCCCGCACGGTGGCGCTGAGCGCGGTGGAGCAGGGCAAGCAGGCCGTGCTGGACCTGGCCCGCAGCGACTTCTCGATCCCGGTCAGCGGCGCGCTGCAACTGGGCGAGAGCCTGCTGTCGGGCGACTTCGTGCTGACGCTGGGACATGACAGCAGCGGCGCGCGGACCTGGGACGTCACGGCCAGCAACGCCAGCGTGGTGCTGGGGGCGGGCGGGGCACAGGTCAGCCTGACGCAGGCCAGCGGCCACCTGTTCCTGTCGCCGACGGCGCGCAGCGGGAGCCTGACGGGTCGAGCGAGCCTGAGCGGAGTGGGCGGGGTGGGCCTGAGCGGGACGCTGAGCGCGTCGTTCAGCGGCACGGCGCTGGTGCTGTCGGGCACGGGGGTGGCGCTGAGCGTGGACGGGTTCGGCGAGATGACGGGCGACTTCGCGGTGCAGCGCAGCGGCACGGGAGCCAGCGGGGTGCTGCAAGTGGGCCTGAGCAACGTGAACGCGAGCATAGGCAACGCGGACGCGGGGCTGGGCGTGAGCGGGGCGAGCCTGGGGCTGCTGATCAAGCAGCGCAGCGACGGGGCCACGGGCTACGCGCTGGTGGCCAGCGGAGCGGCGAGCCTGCACGGTTTTGCCGGGGTGAGCCTGGAGGCGGCGGCGGAGGTGCGGATCAACACGCTGGGCGAGGCGAGCACGGCCAGCATCGCGGTGGGTGGCGGGCAGGTGAGGCTGGACTTCAGCGACGCGACCGAACGCAAGGAAGTGCGCATCACCGCGGGCACGGTGGCGGTGGACGGGCTGGGCAGCCTGAGCGGGGCGCTGGCGGTCCACAGCCAGACGACGCTGGACGCCAGCGGCGTGCGGGTCACGGACCTGCAGATCGGTCTGGCGCAGATCAACGGCAGCCTGAACCTCGGGGGGCTGGGTGCGACGCTGGGCCAGGGGCGCGGCGCGGTGCTGCTGCACCGGGAGGGCACGCAGGCGGGCACGGTGGCGGTGCAGGCGCAGGGCGACGTGGCGCTGACCGGGCTGGGCAGCGCGCTGAGCCTGACGGTGACGCAGATGAGCGTGGCGTACAACCGGCTGGGGCACGCGGTCGAGGCGCAGGAGGTGGACACCGGGGCGGGCACGTACGTGGTCAGCCTGCTGGAGGGCGAGACGCGCATGCGGGGCGTGGCCACAGTGGTCGTCGGCGGCGTGCTGACCATGGGTGGTCAGATCTCGATCGAGAACCGCAGCAACGTCCCCCTGGTGCTTTCGGACAACAGCACCGTGCAGGTGGACGAGCTGGTCCTGGCCGGTCTGGACCTGGAGACCTCGCTCACGGCCGGTGCAGGTGGCCTGGGTTTGAGCTTGCACCAGGCCGATGTGGCGCTGGTCCTGGCGACCGACCGCAGCGATGCGACGCACCGCTGGCTGACGGCGACCGCCGATGTCGGCCGCATCGAGGTGGCCGGCATGAACCTGGCTGAACTCACGGGCGCCCGGTTGAGTCTCAACGGGACGCTGTCCGGTGGTGGCTTGCTGGTGACTCCAGGGGCGGTGAGCGCCAACTGGGCCACGCCGCTGGCGGTGAGCCTGGGCAGCGGGCAGGTGCTGGACCTGAGCGCCACCGGCGCCGAGCTGGCCCTGTCGGCCACCGGCACGCTGCACCTCGGTCCGGCCTCTGCACAGGGCAGTTTTGCCATCACCCGGTTGGCCGATGGCTGGAATGTGCGTGCCAACGATGTCCAGGTGGTCCTGGCCGCCGGCGGCGCCCGGGCCATCCTGCGCCATGGCACGGGAGACCTCTACTTCGGACCAGGGCAGGTCCGCAGCGGCTTCCTCACCGGCCAGGGCGCCGTCGAGGGGGTCAGCGGAGTGAGCTTCGCCGGCCAGATGCAGGCACGCTTCAACAGCAGCACCGGCAATTTTGAACTCGCCGGGGCGGCCGCCATCGGTCTGGACGGGTTTGCAAGCCTGTCCGGGCAATTCGCTGTCACCCAGGTGGCACCGCCGGTGGTGGTGCCGCAGGTGGTGGTGGTGCGCGCGGACACGGCTGCGCAAGGGCAGGTGGTCGAATCCATCCCGGGTGGTGTGCACACCGACGCCGTCTTCACCCTCACGTCGAACGAGGCCGGGCGCTTCCGCGAAGGGGCCTACGTGTTCAGCCACGGCGGGGTGTCGGTCACCATCGACTCCCGCGCCGACGATGGCTTCACCCCGGTGAGCGACGCCGTGTTCTCGCAGCGTCTGCGGGCCGGACTGGGCCTGCTGTTCGGGTCCGGCAATGTGGCTGTCAGTGGCGACCGGGCCAGCGGCTTGCGCATCGCCATGACGGGTGCCTTGTCGGGTCAGACCGTCACCGACCTCGGCATGACGCCGCCGGCGGATCCCGCCGACAAGACCGACTGGGGTCTGGTCAGCCAGGTGCAACGGCCCACCCAGGCTTCGCCGCAGTCCCATTACCTGCTGCTGGAGCAGCAGGACAGCAGCATCAGCGGCGCCAAGTTCAGCTTCACGGCGGGCAGCCAGACCACGGCTGCCATCCGCTATGCCGCGGACAAGAACCTGCAGGCGGTCAACATTCGCCAGGCCATCGAAAGCTTGTCCGGAGTCGGCCAGGGCAATGTGTCGGTGGTCTTTGACAACGGCACCGGTGGGGTGCTGGTGCAGGGCTACACCATCACCTTCGCGGCGGGCGTGCGTCTGCCGGGCCTGCAGGTCAACGCCTTCACCACCGCGATGGACGGCAGCCTGATGCGGGGCGTGGTCCGGGTCGATGCGACCCTGCAGACCCTGACAGGCGCCCAGGTGGCCACCGGGACCGTGCAGCAGGTCGACCTCTACGACGCACATCTCCAGGGCGGCTTCACGCTGGCCTTCACCGACCAGGGCGTGACCTACCAGACCAGCGAGATCGCGTTCAACGCCACGGCGGCGCAACTGCGTGATGCCCTGCGTGCGGCCGTGGGCAATGGACAGCGCTTCGCCGCCCAGGGCGGCGACGTGCAGGCCGAATTGGTGGGCGGCGCCGACCACCAGGTCTGGCGCGTCACCTTTGGCGGTGTCACGCTGGGGCGTCTGATCCCGACCATGGACGGTGTGGTGGTGTCGGTGCAGCACGCGCCGCAGACCGTGCTGGCCCAGATCCGGCAGGGCGCGGTCAGCTCGGAGATCCAGCAGCTGAGCGTGCCCGCTGGCACGGCCGCGTTTGCCCTGGCGTTTGGTGCGGACACCACGGCGCCGCTGGCGACCGCCGTCTCGGCCTCGGCGCTGCAACAGGCGCTGGAATCGCTCGCCGGCATCGGTGCGGGCAATGTGCGGGTGAGTGCGGCGGCGGCCGGTCACTGGGACATCGCTTTTGTCGGGCGCCTGGCGGGGGAGGACATCCAGGCCCTGCATTTCACCGAAGTGCAGACGCTGGACCTGCGCCTGGCCGATGGCCGCCTGGCTGACACGGCCAGCCTGCGCCTGGCCGGAGGCAGTACCTGGCTGACCACGCTGACGGCGGTTCAGGGCTTGACCCAGGCCGACCTGCGCACACAACTGGAAACCAGCCTGCGCGCACTGCCGGGCATCGGTGAGGACAACCTGACGGTGTACGTCACCGCCACGCCAGGGGTGTTCCGGTTGGTTGGCACGGGTGCCTTCGCTGGCGCCGACCTGCCCACGGTGGTGGCCGGGCTGTCACGCGATGTGGTGCAGCCGCCCAGCTACCTGCTCATCGGTGCGGCCGATGTCACGGCCCGACTGGGTGACAACAACGCTGGTTTGTCGGTGGATGGCTTGGGCCTGGGTCTGGTGCTGTCGACCAACACCACCACCGGCGCCACCGGTTACGCCCTCATGGGCTCGGGCACCGCGTCGCTGGCCGGCTTCGGCGGC
>NZ_JBFPGY010000263.1:0-7611 GCF_041083715.1 Sphaerotilus sp. | reverse complement strand
ACCACTCCGTGGTCGGCGGTCTGGGCGAATCGGTGGCCAGTGCGCTGCTGCGCCACCGCGTGCAGCCGGCGGGCTTCCAGATGGCCGGCCTGCCCGACGCGTACCTCGACGCCGGTGCGCTGCCGACCCTGCACGACCGCTACGGCATCAGCTGCGACGCGCTGGTCTCCCGCATCAAGGGATGGCTCGGATGACCCGCAGCCGTTCCCTTTCCCGTTCCCTGTCCGTTCCTTCATTCCTTTCACCCGACTCTCATTGGAGTAATGACGATGCTTCTCGCCGACAAAGTTGCGCTCATCACCGGCGGTGCCGGTCTCAACGGCCTGGGTTTCGCGACGGCGCGCATGATGGCTGCGCAGGGCGCGCGCGTGGTCATCCTGGACCTCGAACGTGCCGACCCCGCAGGGGCTGCCGCCCAACTCGGGCCGCAGCATGTCGGCCTGGTGGCTGACGTGACCGACAAGGCCTCGTGCGAACGTGCCGCTGAAGCGGTGCTGGCCCGATGCGGCCGCATCGACATCCTGGTCAACAACGCCGGCATCACGCAGCCGCGCAAGTTCGTCGACATCACCGGTGACGACTACGACGCCGTGCTGGACGTCAGCCTGCGGGGCACGCTGTACATGTCGCAGGCCGTGCTGCCGGCAATGCGGGCGGCGCAGTCCGGTTCCATCGTCTGCATCTCGTCGGTCTCGGCGCAGCGCGGCGGCGGCATCCTCGGCGGCCCCCATTACTCGGCGGCGAAGGCGGGCGTGCTCGGCTTGGCGCGCGCCCTGGCGCGCGAGGCGGGCATCGACGGCATCCGCGTCAACTGCGTGACGCCGGGACTGATCGCCACCGACATCAACAAGGGACTGATTCCCGATGACCGCATGCAAGGCATCCTGGACCAGATCCCGCTGAACCGCATCGGCGAGCCCGCCGACGTGGCTGGCTGCGTCGTGTTCCTGGCCAGCCCGCTGGCCAAGTACTGCACCGGCGTCACGCTGGATGTGAACGGTGGCATGTTGATCCACTGAGCATCCCTGCACCGCGTACCGACACCAACAACGGAGACAAGCCATGACCCAGCCATCCAACCCCGTCCTCGGACTTTCCCGCCGCCAAGTCCTGGCCGGCGCCGCGGCGCTGCCGCTGTTCACCATCCTGCCGCGTCGGGCCGACGCTGCCGAGTTCACCTACAAGCTGGCCACCGGCCAAGATCCCAGCCACCCGGTCAACAAGCGGGCGCAGGAAGCGATCGACCGCATCAAGGCGGCCACCAACGGGCGCCTGGACATCCGCTTGTTCCCCGCGAACCAGCTCGGCTCGGACACCGACTTGCTGTCCCAGGTGCGCAACGGTGGGGTCGAGTTCTTCAACCAGGCCAGCTCCGTGCTGTCGACGCTGGTGCCGGCCGCCGGCATCGTCAACACCGGCTTCGCGTTCAGCGATGAGGAACAAGTCATGAAGGCCATGGACGGTGGTCTGGGCAAGTACGTGCGCGGCCAGATCGAGAAGGTCGGCCTGATGACGATGTCCAAGCCCTGGGAGAACGGCTTCCGCCAGATCACCACCTCGACCAAGCCGATCACGACGCCCGATGACCTGCGGGGCCTGAAGCTGCGCGTGCCGGCCGCGCCGATGCTCTCGACGCTGTTCGCCGCCCTCGGTGCCAGCCCGACGCCCATCAACTTCAACGAGGTGTATTCGGCGCTGCAGACCAAGCTGGTCGAGGGCCAGGAGAACCCGCTGGCGATCATCGCGACCGCGCGCCTGTACGAGGTGCAGAAGTATTGCAGCCTGACCAACCATGTCTGGGACGCCTACTGGATCCTCGGCAACCGCAAGGCCGTCGACCGGTTGCCCAAGGACATCCAGGAGGTTGTCTTCCGGGAATTCGACAAGGCGGCCACCGACGAACGCACGGACATCGCGGCCCTGAGCAAGTCATTGCGCGCCGACCTGACAGCCAAGGGTCTGCAGTTCGTGGACGTCGACAAGAAGGCCTTCAAGGCCGCGCTGGGCAAGACCAGCTTCTACAAGGACTGGCGCGCCAAGTTCGGCGAAGAGGCCTGGAAGCTGCTGGAAGACAACGTCGGCGTGCTGGCCTGACGCGTACGTCGATCCGATCGTCACAACCCACCGCCCTCGGTTCGCGAGGGCGGCTCCGCATTGCCCTGCCATGTCCACGCCCATCACCTCGACGCTCGCCAACGCGATCCGCTTTCTCGCCATCGACGCCATCGTGCATGCGAAGGAGGGCCACCAAGGCGTGCCGCTGGGCATGGCGGAGATCGCGACGGCGCTCTACACGCGCCACCTGAAGTTCCTGCCGATGGACCCGACCTGGCCCGATCGCGACCGTGTCGTGCTGTCGAACGGCCATGGCTCGATGCTGCTCTATGCCTTGCTGTACCTGACGGGTTATGCAGCGATCTCGCTGGACGAGATCCAGCGCTTCCGCGAACTGGGCTCGCACTGCGAAGGACACCCGGAGATCGACCCCTCGCATGGCATCGAGGTGACGACCGGGCCGTTGGGGCAGGGCATCGCGAACGCCTTCGGCATGGCGATCGCCGAGGCCTATCTGAATGCCCGGTTTGGCGCTGGCCTGATCGATCACCACACCTATGCCTTCGTCGGCGACGGCTGCCTGCAGGAAGGCATCGGCCAGGAGATGCTCTCGCTGGCAGGCCACCTGCGGCTGGGCAAGCTGGTGCTGCTGTGGGATGACAACCGCATCACCGACGACGGAAGCACCGCGCTGTCGATCAGCGAAGACGTCGCCGAGCGCTGTCGCGTGGCCGGCTGGCATGTGGTCGAACTCGATGGACACGATGTCGACGCGGTCGCAGCCGCATTGGCCGCCGCGAAAAATGATCCCCGACCCTCGTTCCTCGCCTGCCGCACCGTCATCGCGCGCGGCCTCGCGCGCCTGCAGGGCCAGCGTGGCGGCCACAGCGCGCGCTTGTACCCCGAAGACGCTGACGTTGCGCGGCAGGAACTCGACTGGCCGCATGCGCCCTTCGAGGTGCCCGCGGCCTTGCTGGACACTTGGCGCGAGGCGGGCCGACGCAGTGCAGCCGAACACGCGGCCTGGACGGCGAGGCACGAGGCCCTGCCGGCCGCCGATCGCGCCGAGTTCGATCGTGTGCTCGCCGGCGAGCTGCCCGCAGGGTGGCGCGACGTGCTGCTCGACTTCAAGCGACAGGCGCTGGCGCGCACCGAGGCGCCGGGCGGCATCATGATCTCGGCCGAGATCAACGACCGACTGTCCGAGATCCTGCCGGAGCGCATGGTGGGCTGTGCCGACCTGGAGGCACCGACCAGCCACAAGCGCCGCCTCAAGGCCTTCACCGCCGAGGACCGCCATGGCGCCTACGTGCATTGCGGCGTGCGGGAACATCTGATGGGTGCGATGGCCAATGGCATGGCCGCGCACGGTGGTGTGCTGCCGCTGGCCGTGACCTACCTGGCCTTCTCCGACTACGAGCGCCCGGCGATGCGCATGGCGGCGTTGATGGGTCTGCCGGTCAAGTTTGTCTTCAGCCACGACTCGATCGGGGTCGGCAAGAACGGGCCGACCCACCAGCCCGTCGAGATCCTGGCCTCGCTGCGCGCGATGCCCAACATGCTGGTGCTGCGCCCGGCCGATGCTGTCGAGGCGGCCGAGTGCTGGGAAATCGCGCTGGAGCACCGCACCGGCCCTGCGACGCTGGTTTTCGCACGCCAGGCCCTGCCCGCGGTCAGGCGCGACCCTGGCGAAGCGAATCTCTCTCGCTTTGGCGCCTATGTGCTGGCTGAGGCAGAAGGCGGCACGCGTGCGGTCACGCTGCTGTCCACCGGCTCGGAAGTCGTCATCGCGCTGCAGGCCCGCGACCAACTCCAGGCCCAGGGCCTTCCGACGGCGGTGGTGTCGATGCCCTGCTGCGAACGCTTCGACGAACAAGACGCGGCCTACCGCGCCCGCGTGCTCGGGGTGGGTACGGCGCGTGTGGCCATCGAGGCAGCGGTGCGTTTCGGCTGGGACCGCTACCTGGGCGATCGTGGCGGCTTTGTCGGCATGAAGGGGTTCGGCGCGTCCGGCGCCGCCGAGGTGCTGTACGCGCATTTCGGGATCACCTCGGCGGCAGTGGTCGCCGAAGCCCTGCGTGTGCTTGACCTGGGGGCTCAGTTTCGTTGACCTGGATTCATGTCTCCATTACTGTTGCGAGATTCGTAATACTTGCGGAACAAGGAAGATCATGGCCGACGCTACAACACTGACCAGCAAGGGACAGGTCACGGTGCCTCGCGAAGTCCGCGACCGCCTGGGGCTGAAGGCTGGAGACAAGCTGACCTTCACGCTGCTGAGCGATGGCACCGTCATCATGCGGGCAAAGACCAAGCGGCTGGCCGACCTCGCTGGCATGCTCACCCGGCCTGGCCAGCCGGAGGTCGCTGTCGAGGACATGAACCTGTTCAAATGAGCATCGCCATCGACACGAACATTCTGGTTCGACTGCTCGTCCGGGACGACGAAACGCAGTTCGCTGCCGCCCGCCGTGTGGTGGAGGGCGCTGCGCAGGCCGAAGAGCCTGTCCTCATCATGCTCTGTGCGTTGCTGGAGACCGAGTGGGTGCTTCGCAGCCGCTACAAGCTCGACAAGGCATCCATCTCGGGCGCTTTCGCGCAACTGCTGGAAAGCGGTGACGTCGAGTTCGAACACGAGCCCACGGTCGAGGAAGCGCTGCGCCTCTGGAGCCAGCAATCGAGAGCTGACTTCGCCGACTGCCTTCTCAACGCGCGTGCGGTCCACCTGGGTCGATCAAGGTTCGTGACCTTCGACATCGGCGCCTCCAAGCTGCCGCGTGCGGAGTTGCTGGCCTGACAACTCCCTGCAGCCGCCGTGCGCAGGCCTGCGAATGCGTTGCCTCCAGTGCAACAAATCAGTGCAACAAATGCGGTCGCTGCGCATCAAGTCTCAAAACCAATTCATCCCCAGACCGCAATGCGGCCCGCCAATGCCGCACGCCGCCCGGCCGCGGAAGAAGAACGGGTTGTTTGTTCTCGCTCAGCACGAAGGCGCGGGTGGCGCGGTAACGCGGATCGTCTGCGGCCATGCAGCCGAGATAAGGCAGCGACAGCAGGCTCGGCACATTCGCATCGTCCATGTACAGCGCATTGCCGTAGCCATCCGTCTCGTAGGGCAGTACACCCTCGGTCGGCAGTGCCGCCTCCACCTCGTCGGCCAGCCGCCGCGCCGACTCGGCCAGCGCCGCCTGATCGAGCGCCGTGGCCAGCGCATCGAGCTGGCGCAGCGCCGTCACGGCCATGAAGTTGGCGGGAATCAGATAGGGATACTGGCACGCATCGTCCGACGGCCGGAACCCGGAGCGGATCAGCCCGTTCGGCCGCGCCGGCCAGCCCTCGCCATCGAAGGGCAGCGTGTCGGTCGGGCTGAGCGCCAGACGCTGGAAGCGGTAGGGGCCGTGGCCATCGCGGCGCTGCTGTTCGCGCATTGTCCGCAGCACCAGCCCTATCGCCTGCACCCAGTCCGCATCGAACGGTGACGTGTCGCCACACGCCTGCCAGCATCCGCTGCAGCCGCGGCTCCGACGGCGCCAGCGCACGCGGTCGATGGTGGCTTCGACGGCATCGCTGGTGAAACAACGCTGGTGCAGTGGCGGGCGTTCAGTCATGGCGGGCTCGCGGTTCGATTCGATCAAGTGCAAGCGCCCCCGCTGCAGCAGGACAGCGGGGGCGCTTGGTGGGTGGTGCAATCAGAGGTGGATCAGTTCAGCGACAGCTTGACCTGGTAGCCGGCCTGGTTCTTCGGGTGCGTCTGGCTGGTGAACACTGTGCGGTCGCTCTTGAGCACGATCACCTCGAAGAACGGCCGGAAGCGCTCCTCCGAGACGTTGAACGCCTTCAGGAACTTCACGAACATCTCCTGCTCCTCGCGTTCTGGCTGGCCATCGGCCAAGGACGAGTCGATCAGGTTGCACAGGATGCACATTCTTTGCGCATCGCTCAGCAGCGGTGTGGCTTCGGTCAGGAAGGTGTCGAGCGAATTCCTGCGGCGGTACTTCAGCGCCGAGTCGAGCAGCGCCTGGTTCTGCGCGCCGACGCCGATCGTGCCCCGGCCGTCGTCCTGGCCGCCCAGCACGGACAGCAGGTGACCGACCTCCTCGGCGTCCATCTCGCCGTCTGCGCTCATCATGTAGATCAACGAGGTGGTGAACGCCAGGTGCGGCGTCATCTTGTCGCCGGTGTCGGTCTTGAACATGTCGAACAGGCCCATGCGGGGAACTCCTTCGGTGCGTTGCGGTGAGGATGGGAGGGCAAGACAGGCCGATCTGAGGGCGCAGCACCGGAATGCAAGGCATTGGCCGCTACAGTCGCCCCATGGCATATGAACTTCATTACTGGCCGACCATTCAGGGTCGAGGCGAATTCGTGCGGTTGGCGCTGGAGGCGGCGGGTGCACCGTACATCGACGTCGCGCGTGGCGACGAGGCGGCAGGGCAGGGTGTGCCTGCACTGATGCGCCATCTGAAGGATCCCAAGGCGGTGCAGCCACCCTTCGCGCCGCCGTTCCTCAAGGACGGCAGTGTCGTGATCGGGCAGACCGCGGTGATCCTGCAGTACCTGGCGCTGGAGTGGAAGCTGGTCGGGCGCAGCGAGCAGTCGCGGTTCTGGACCCAGCAGATCCAGCTCACCATCGCCGACATGGTCCATGAAGCGCACGACACGCACCATCCGGTGGGCGTGGGGCTGTATTACGAGGACCAGAAACCCGAGGCGCTGCGGCGTGCGCAGGAGTTCTGCAGCGCCCGCATGCCCAAGTACCTGCAGTGGTTCGAGCAGATCGTCGCCCGCAATCCGGCTGGCACGCGCTTCTTGGTGGGCGGCAAGATGAGCTACGCGGACCTGTCGCTGTTCCAGCTGATCGAAGGACTGCGCTACGCCTTCCCGAAGGCGGCGGCCAGCGCGCTGGCCCGCACGCCGCTGGTCGTGGACCTGCACGACCGCGTGGCCGAGGTGCCGCGGGTGTCGGCGTATCTGGCGAGCGTGCGGCGCATCCCGTTCAACGAGCAGGGCCTCTTTCGTTGCTATCCGGAGCTGGATCTGGTCGCCTAGGTGACCCCGGGTGCGCGGTGACGGTGATTCAATCGACTCCAGTGATCCCACCGCCCACCCGCAGGAGCCAGAGCATGAACCGGGAACTCTCCCCCAAGAGCCAAGACCTCGTCGACCGCGTCCAGGCGTTTTTCGACGCGCACATCTACCCGAACGAAGCGCGTTACGAGGCCGAGATGCACGCGCTGCGGGCGGCGGGCAACCCGTGGCAGGTCGTGCCGCTGGTGGAGGAACTGAAGCCGATCGCCCGCGCCGCCGGGCTGTGGAACCTGTTCCTGCCGCATCCGTACAAGGGCGAGGGCGGTGTCTCGAACCTCGACTATGCGCCGCTGTGCGAGATCATGGGCCGCGTGGTCTGGTCGGGCGAGGTGTTCAACTGTTCGGCGCCGGACACCGGCAACATGGAGACCATCGAGCGCTACGGCACCGCCGCGCACAAGGAGCGCTGGCTGGAGCCGCTGCTGGACGGCCAGATCCGCTCCGCCTTCCTGATGACCGAGCCGGCAG
>NZ_JBFPGY010000262.1:0-24534 GCF_041083715.1 Sphaerotilus sp. | reverse complement strand
CGTGTTCGAGTTCGAAGCCTTCTCGCACGGCACGGAAACGGTTGCCCGCGCGGTGGCCGAGAGCGCAGCGTTCTCGATCGCGGGTGGCGGTGACACGCTGGCGGCGATTGCCAAGTACGGGATCGAGAAGGACGTGGGCTATATCTCGACCGGCGGCGGGGCGTTCCTTGAAGTGCTGGAGGGGAAGACGTTGCCGGCGTTCGAGATTCTGGCGAAGCGAGCGGCGGGTTGAGGATGCTTCTGGCGGCCCAGGCCGCCAGACTGAGTGTCTGGCTCAACGCGAAGACCTGTGCACCATTTCATGCACTCGGTATCCATCGCCGCTTTTCAACAGGTTCGCAGAAACCCCCGTTTGTTCAGCGATCTCTCAGCCCGTCCACGCGCCCGCATCCCTGAGAATCGGGCGCAATGACTGACAAGTGGACCGTGCACGACTTCGACCAGGCGCCCGAGCGTTCGCCGCGCCTGCCTTGGCGTCGGCCATCGCTGATCCAGCGCACGCCGCGTGAGCGCAAGTCCTTCAATGGCGCGCTGGTGGTCTCTGTCCTGCTCCATGTGCTGCTGCTCAGCCAGCTGGTCGGCGGTGATGGACAGGGGCTGTCGGGCTTCGTGCTGCCTTGGCAGGAGCGGCGGGCCGTGGTGCCCGATGTGCAGGTGGTGCTGACGCCGTTGCCGGCGGCCCCGCCTGTCGAGCCCGCAGACCCGGCGAGCGCGGTGCCGGTGCAGCGGGCGTCGATCCGGTCCGCGCCGGTGCGCTTGCCGGCGCCGACACCCCCAGCTGCGCCGCCCGCGCCACGCCCGCAGGCGCCTGCGGTGGCCGAGGCGCCCCAGCCTGCACCTGTCGCGCCCCCGAAGGAACCGGCAGCCGTCGCCCCCCAGGCCGTGGCCGATGCCACCCCGGTGAACGCGGCGCCCCCGCGTCCCGCGGTCCCCGATCGCGCACTGCCGCCTCCACCGCCAAGCCCGGCGCCGGCCGTCCTCACCGCCGAGCCGTCCGAGGTGCCCGCGCCGGTCGTGCCGGTGGCGCCCGAGACACCGACCCTGGCCAACGCGGTCGACCCCAGTGCGTCGAGCCCTGATCCGGCGGCCTTGGCCGCCCGCGAGGCCGCGCTGGAGGCCCAGCGGCAGGAAGCGGCCCGCGCCGAAACCGCTCGGCTGGAGGCTGAGCGGCAGGTGGCTGCACGACAGGCCGCGGCCCAACTGGAAGCCCAGCGGCAGGAAGCGGTCCGTCAGGCCACCGCCCGCGCCGAGGCTGCCCGACTGGAGGCCGAGCGGCAGGAGGCTGCACGGCAAGCCGCCGCCGCCCAGCTGGAAGCACAGCAACGGCAGGAAGCCGCCCGCCAGGCCGCCGCCCGCGCCGAAGCGGCCCGGCTGGAGGCGGTGCGCCAGGAAGCCGCGCGACAGGCCGCCGCCCAGCTGGAAGCCCAGCGGCAGGACGCCGCCCGCCAAGCCGCTGCCCGCGCCGAGGCGGCTCGGCTGGAGACCGAGCGCGCGGACGCCGCCCGTAAGGCCGCCGCGCAGCAGGAAGCCGCCCGCGTCCAGGCCGCGCAGGAAGCTGCAGCGAAGCGAGAGGCCGTGCTCCGCGCCATCGGGCGCCAGCTTGACGAGGAAAACGCCCGCCGCGACGCCGCCGCGAACGCGTCGCGCCCGTCCAGCGCGCTGCCGCTGTCGTTGAGCACCGCCCGCCGCGCCCGGCTCTGGGGACACACCGACCCCAACGCCGACCTCGTCGCCTACGCCCAGGCCTGGGCCCTGAAGATCCAGCTCAACACCTTGCCCGACCGGGTCCGCGAGATCACGAAGCGCCCCCACACACCGCCCACGGTGACCGTGGCCCTGCGCAGCGACGGCTCGGTGGAGTCGATGACCTTCGTGGTCTCCAGCGGCGTGGCGGAGGTCGATGACGCGATCCGCCGCATCGTGGAAACCCAGCGGCCCTACCCGGCCTTCCCGCCCGCACTGGCCCGCGAGTTCGACGTGATCGAGATCCGCCGGACCTGGTACTTCGACGCGGCGGTCCGGCTGCACTGACGGACGCAGCCCGCCTGTCATGCATCTTGTGCATGACCCGCGCGCTTGTCGGCATGAACCCCCGTTTCTCCGCCTTCTGCGCGGAAAACACGCATGCGGTCTGGCTCCGACCGCAGTAATCTGCGCTCCCTTTTGAAACACCGGTGTCCGGCCGGACACCCCCAGGAGCGCCCCGATGACCCAGCCCTTGTCCCCCGCCGAACTGGCTTTGCGTGAAGCCGCGCTGGAATACCACCGCGCACCGGTACGGGGAAAGATCGCCGTCACCCCGCTCAAGCCGCTGATGAACCAGCGCGACCTGTCGCTGGCGTACTCGCCCGGCGTGGCCTACCCGTGCCTGGCGATCGAGAAAGACCCGTCGCTCGCCGCCGAGTACACCTCGCGTGCCAACCTCGTCGGGGTCATCACCAACGGCACCGCGGTGCTGGGCCTGGGCGACATCGGACCGCTGGCGTCCAAGCCGGTGATGGAGGGCAAGGGCTGCCTGTTCAAGAAGTTCGCCGGCATCGACGTGTTCGACATCGAACTCGCCGAGCGCGACCCGGACAAGCTGGTCGAGATCATCGCCGCGCTGGAGCCGACGCTGGGCGGCATCAATCTGGAAGACATCAAGGCGCCCGAGTGCTTCTACATCGAGAAGAAGCTGCGCGAGCGCATGAAGATCCCCGTGTTCCATGACGACCAGCACGGCACGGCCATCATCTCCGGCGCGGCGCTGCTGAACGGCCTGGAGCTGGTCGGCAAGGCGATCGGCGATGTGCGGCTGGTGGTGTCGGGCGCGGGCGCGGCGGCGATCGCCTGCCTGGACCTGATGGTCGGGCTGGGCGTGAAGATCGAGAACATCTTCGTCTGCGACTCCAAGGGTGTGATCCGCGAAGGCCGCGGCGACAAGCTGGACGAGTCCAAGCAGCGCTACTGCCAGAAGACCGAGCTGAAGACGCTGGCCGAGGTGATCGTCGGCGCCGACGTGTTCCTGGGCTGCTCGGCCGCGGGCGTGATGACCGGCGAGATGGTCACCAGCATGGGCACGCAGCCGATCATCCTGGCGCTGGCCAACCCCGAGCCGGAGATCCGCCCCGAGATCGCCAAGGCGGCGCGCCCGGACTGCATCATCGCCACCGGCCGCTCGGACTACCCGAACCAGGTCAACAACGTCCTGTGCTTCCCCTACATTTTCCGCGGCGCGCTGGACTGCGGTGCGACGAAGATCACCGAGGCGATGAAGCTGGCCTGCGTCCGCGAGATCGCCGCACTCGCCAAGGAAGAGACGAGCGATGAGGTGGCCGCCGCCTACGCCGGACAGGAACTGCAGTTCGGCCCCGAATACCT
Organism: Sphaerotilus sp.; assembly: GCF_041083715.1. Classification (GTDB taxonomy): domain Bacteria; phylum Pseudomonadota; class Gammaproteobacteria; order Burkholderiales; family Burkholderiaceae_C; genus Sphaerotilus. The sequence continues at coordinate 21,174 of NZ_JBFPGY010000262.1, read as the reverse complement.
GATCCCGAAGCCCTTCGACGCCCGCCTGATCCTGCGCATCGCGCCGGCGGTGGCGGCCGCGGCGGTCGAGTCCGGCGTCGCCGAGCGCCCGATCACCGACCTGGTGGCCTACCGCGAGTCGCTGACGCGCTATGTCTACCAGACCGGCATGTTCATGCGCCCGGTGTTCGCCGCCGCCAAGCGCAAGCCGGCCCGTGTCGTCTACGCCGAGGGCGAGGACGAGCGCGTGCTGCGCGCCGTGCAGGCCGTGCTGACCGAAGGCATGGCGCAGCCGATCCTGGTCGGCCGCCCGTCGGTGATCCAGATGCGCCTGGAGCGCGCGGGCCTGCGCCTGAAGGCTGGCGTCGATTTCGAGGTGGTCAACCCCGAGGACGATCCGCGCTTCCGCGCCTGCTGGGAGGAATACCACCGCCTGATGAAGCGCGATGGCGTGTCGGTCGAAGCCGCCAAGGCCGCAGTACGCCGCTCGACGACGCTGATCGCGACCATGCTGCTCAAGCTCGGCCATGCCGACGCGATGCTGTGCGGCCTGCACGGGCGCTACGACACGCACTTCGAGTACGTGAAGAATGTCATCGGCCAGAAGCCGGGCGCCAAGGTGTTCGCCACGATGAACGCGCTGATGCTCGACGAGCACAACCTGTTCATCACCGACACCTACATCAACGACCAGCCGAGTGCCGAGGAGCTGGCCGAGATCGCGCTGATGGCGGCCGAGGAGGTGCGCCGCTTCGGCGTGCCGCCGAAGGTGGCCTTCCTGTCGCATTCGATGTACGGCACCTCGTCGCGCCCATCGGCCAAGCGCATGCGCGCGGCGCGGGACCTGTTCGTGTCGCGGGCCCCGGAGATCGAGTGCGACGGTGAGATGCACGGCGATGCCGCGCTGTCGGAGACGATCCGCCGCAACATCCTGCCGGACTCGACGCTGTCGGGTGCGGCCAATGTGCTGGTGCTGCCCAACATCGACGCGGCCAACATCCTGTTCAACGTCCTGAAGGTGACGGCGGGCAAGGGCGTGACGGTCGGCCCGATCCTGCTGGGGGCCGCGGCGCCGGTGCACATCCTGTCGCCGTCGGCGTCGATGCGCCGGGTGGTCAACATGACTGCGCTGGCCGTGGCCGATGCCGCGGCCGTGCGTCTTTCTTCGTAACCACGCTGTTCTATTCGGCGGTCAATAATCCGCGGGTTGTTTTTCAGATCCTTCAGGAGACCGCCCCATGCCCCGCAATACCAAGATCGTCGCCACCCTCGGTCCCGCATCGTCCGACCCGGCCGTGCTGGAGCGGCTGATCCGGGCCGGTGTCGACGTGGTGCGGCTGAACTTCAGCCACGGCAAGGCGCAGGACCACATCGACCGTGCCAGTCTGGTGCGCGAGATTGCCGCCCGTGTCGGCAAGCCGGTGGCGATCATGGCCGACCTGCAGGGCCCGAAGATCCGCGTCGGCAAGTTCGCCGAAGGCAAGGTGATGCTGGAAAACGGCGAGAAGTTCGTGCTCGACGCCTCCCGCACCGAGCCGGGCGACATCGCCGGCGTCGGCCTGGACTACAAGGAACTGCCGCGCGACGTCCGCCCCGGCGACACGCTGCTGCTCAACGATGGCCTGATCGTGCTGGTGGTCGAGCTGGTCAAGGGCGACAAGGTGCACACCGTCGTCAAGGTCGGCGGCGAGCTGTCCAACAACAAGGGCATCAACAAGCAAGGTGGTGGTCTGACCGCCCCGGCGCTGACCTCCAAGGACATGGAGGACATCAAGACGGCGATGTCCTTCCAGTGCGAATACCTGGCGGTGAGCTTCCCCAAGAGCGCCATCGACATGGAAATGGCGCGCCAGCTGGCCAACGTGGCCGGCGAGCCGTGGCGCCACAAGCCGGGCATGATCGCCAAGATCGAGCGCACCGAAGCCATCCCGCAGCTCGAAGCCATCATGAAGGCCAGCGACGGCATCATGGTCGCCCGTGGCGACCTGGCCGTGGAAGTGGGCAACGCGGCGGTGCCGGCGCTGCAGAAACGCATGATCCGCATGGCGCGCGCGATGGACAAGGTCGCCATCACTGCCACGCAGATGATGGAGTCGATGATCCAGAACCCGGTGCCGACCCGCGCGGAGGTGTCGGACGTGGCCAACGCGGTGCTGGACGGCACCGACGCGGTGATGCTGTCGGCCGAGACGGCGGCCGGCAAGTACCCGGTGGAGACGGTTGAGCAGATGGTCGCCATCGCGATGGCGGCCGAAGCGGCCGAGGAGGTCAAGCTCGACGCCGACTTCACCAACAAGACCTTTGCCCGCATCGACCAGTCGATCGCCATGGGCGCGCTGTTCACGGCGCACCACCTGGGCTGCAAGGCGATCCTGGCGCTGACCGAGTCCGGCTCGACTGCACTCTGGATGAGCCGCTACAAGACCGACGTGCCGATCTACGCGCTGACCACGCAGACCCAGTCGGAGCGCAAGATGGCGCTCTACCGCAACGTGCGCCCGATCCTGATGGCCAAGTTCGAGGACCGCGACGCGGCGCTGGCGGCGGCCGAGCAGCTGCTGGTGGAGCGCGGCGTGCTCAAGCCGGGCGACACCTACGCCATCACCTGCGGCGAGCCGATGGGCTATCCGGGTGGCACGAACATGCTGAAAGTCTGCCGCGTCGGCTGAAGCCGGGTACCCCGCTGTAACTGCGCTGCAATGTGGCGCAGTTTTGGCACATCACCTGTCTCCGGGGGGCGGGGATAAGGGGAAATCGCACGGCTGATCGTGGCCTCGATCGTAGAATCTTGGGAGTTACACGGCGGTTTCAGTGGCCGCTGCTGCAGGTTCTTGTCATCCTGTCACTTCCTGAGGTTTCCCCATGCTCGTCTCCATGCGCCAACTGCTGGACCACGCCGCCGAAAACGGCTATGGCATCCCGGCGTTCAACGTCAACAACCTGGAGCAGGTGCAGGCCGTGATGGCCGCTGCCGACGCGCTCGGCGCGCCGGTGATCCTGCAGGCCTCGGCCGGCGCCCGCAAGTACGCTGGCGAGCACTTCATCAAGCACCTGATCCAGGCCGCTGTCGAAGCCTATCCGCACATCCCGCTGGTCATGCACCAGGACCACGGCCAGACCCCGGCGATCTGCCAGGGCGCGATCGACCTGGGCTTCGGCTCGGTGATGATGGACGGCTCGCTGCAGGCCGACGGCAAGACCCCGGCCTCGTTCGACTACAACGTCGGCGTGACCCGCCAGGTCGTCGACATGGCGCACAAGGTCGGCGTGACCGTCGAGGGTGAGCTGGGCTGCCTGGGCAACCTGGAAACCGGTGACGCCGGCGAAGAGGACGGCATCGGCGCCGTCGGCAAGCTGGACCACAGCCAGATGCTGACCGACCCGGAAGAAGCCGCCGTGTTCGTGAAGGCCACGCAGCTCGACGCGCTGGCCATCGCCATCGGCACCAGCCACGGCGCCTACAAGTTCAGCCGCAAGCCCACGGGCGACATCCTGGCGATCTCGCGCGTCAAGGAAATCCACGCCCGCATCCCCAACACCCACCTCGTGATGCACGGCTCCTCGTCGGTGCCTCAGGACCTGCTGGCGATCATCAACCAGTATGGCGGTCAGATGAAGGAGACCTACGGCGTGCCGGTCGAGGAGATCCAGGAGGCCATCAAGTTCGGCGTGCGCAAGATCAACATCGACACCGACATCCGCCTGGCGATGACCGGTGCAGTGCGCAAGTTCCTGTTCGAGAACCCGGACAAGTTCGATGCCCGCGAGTGGCTCAAGCCGGCCCGCGAGGCCGCCATGCAGATCTGCAAGCAGCGCTACATGGAATTTGGCTGTGAAGGCCAGGGCAGCAAGATCAAGGGCATCCCGCTGTCGGTGGTGGCCCAGATGTACAGCCGCGGCGAGCTGGCGCAGCAGGTGGTCTGATTCCCGCGCACCGGCTCGGGCCGGTTGCCAGCAACGGTCTGTCGGCATCGACAGGCCGTTTTTTTCTGGGTTTTGGATTTTCGCTGCACCCGGATGTACGCTTCGCCCTTGCGTTTGCGTGACGCGACAACCCGCTGGAGAGCCTGTCTTGCCGGTCCTCATCGACGAAGTGCTTCGCCGCGCCGCCCGCGGGCGCACGGCGCCCTACCTCTGCCGTGCGGAAGACGGGCAGCTCTATTTCGTGAAGAACCGGGTACTGGCGCGGCGGGAGCTGGCGGCCGAGTGGGTCTCGTCCCATCTGGCCCGGGCGCTGGGGCTGCCGTTGCCTGCATTCTGTGTGGTCGAGGTGCCGGCCGCGCTGGTCGACCCGGCCATGGGCGACTGGCTCGCCGATCTGGCACCGGGGCTGGCCTTCGCCTCGCGGTATGTCGAGTCCACCGAGCCGACCCGCGCCCGGATGGCGCAGGTGCCTGTGGCCGAGCGGGTGCGCATCGCCGCCTTCGACTGGTGGCTGCGCAACATGCAGCGCCGCGCCGCGCCAGGTCCCGTCGGCATCCGCAACCTGCTCTGGCAGACCGATCCGAGCGGGAGCGGCCGGGTGCTTCTCATCGACCACAGCCGGGCCTTCGATCCGCGCTTCGACGTGTCGGGCTTTCTGGCCACGCACGTCTATGGCGCCGATCTGGTCCGGCTCGCGGCCGACTTCATCGACCGCGAGCGCCTGCGGGGCGAGTTCGTCCGCGCGCTGGACGTGGCGGCGACGGCCTGCGCTACCATGCCCGCGGCCTGGCGACAGGTCGACTCCCGGGATGAATGTGCCTTCCTCGCGCAGCTGGCGCGCTGTCAGGCCGACGACGTTTTCTGGACCTCCGCTTCATGAACAACGCCCCCTCTCTCGCCTGTCACTACGCGATCGTGCGCCTGGTGCCGATCGTGGAAACCGAGGAATTCGCCAACGTCGGCGTGGTGCTGTTCTCGCCGCAGGCCCGCCTGTTCGCGTTCCGGCTGCTGGGGGCGCGTTTCGGCCGGATCACCGCCTTCTTCGAGCAGCTGGACGCGGCGTCGTGCCGCGCCGTCATGCGCGATCTGCGCGAGGAGCTGGAGCGGGTTGCACAGTCCTTCCGTGCGCTCGGCGTGGACAGCCGCCTGCCGCGCCTGGATGTGGCGGCGAGTCAGGCGCTGTGGGCGGACCTGCTCCATCCGCGCGAAAGCCTGCTGCGCTTCAGCTCCGCGCGGGTGGTGATGGCCACCGATCCGCGGGCGCGGCTCGACGAGCTGTTCAGCCTGTATGTCGAGCGCCAGGTGGTGCCGCGCGAACACCGCGAACATGTGCTGGAGCGCAGCGTGCGCAGCCTGTTGCGCACTGCGCGGCTCGGCGACCGCTTCGTCTCCGCCACCGTCGGCAACGACGAATACCACGCCCGCTTCCCCTTCGTGCAGCTTGCGCCGGACGACGAGCGCCCGGTCAAGGCGATCAAGGCGCTGTCGCTGACGCAGTCCGACCCGGTGCGCATCATCGACCACGGCGGCCAGTGGATCATGCGGCTGCACGCGCTGCGCAAGCGCGGGCTGCTGCCGCCGCAGGTGCTGTTCGCCGTCGATGGCGATGACCAGGACGTGTCGGTGCGGGGCGTGGCGCGCCGGGACGTGATCGGCGAGCTGCGCGCGCTCGGGGTCCGTGTCGTGCCGCTGCTGCAGCGTCCGGCGTTGCTCGACTTTGCGGCAGGCGACTGAGGTTTCCGGGGTGCCGCCTACAATCCGGCCCTCCACAAGCCCCCGTTTCGAGCCCTCTGCCGTGACCGCTGCCCTGCACAACTCCAGCCTCCACTCCCTGCCGCTGCTTGCCCGCGGCAAGGTGCGCGACAACTATGCCGTCGGCGAAGACCGCATCCTGATGGTCGCCACCGACCGGCTGTCGGCCTTCGACGTGGTCATGGGCGAGCCGATTCCGGGCAAGGGCGCGCTGCTGACGCGCGTGGCGCTGTTCTGGTTCGCACGCCTGGGCCACCTCGTGCCGAACCACCTGACCGGCGAAGACCCACTGAGCGTGGTCGCCCCCGATGAGGTGGAGCAGGTGCGCGACCGTTCGATGCTGGTCAAGCGGCTCAAGCCGCTGCCGGTCGAGGCGGTGGTGCGCGGCTACCTGGCCGGCAGTGGCTGGAAGGAGTACCAGGACAGCCAGTCGGTCTGCGGCGTCGCGCTGCCGGGCGGTCTGACCAACGCGGCCAAGCTGCCCGCGCCGATCTTCACGCCCGCCACCAAGGCCGATGTCGGTGACCACGACGAGAACATCTCCTTCGAGCGCATGGTCGAGATCATCGGGCTCGACCTCGCGACCCGCGTGCGCGACGTGTCGATCCAGCTCTACCAGACGGCGGCCGACTTCGCGCTGACCCGCGGCATCATCATCGCCGACACCAAGTTCGAGTTCGGCCTGGACGAGCAGGGCACGCTGACGCTGATGGACGAGGTGCTGACGCCCGATTCGTCGCGCTACTGGCCGGTCGAGCAGTACGACGCCGCGCTGGCGGCTGGCGCCAACCCGCCGAGCTTCGACAAGCAGTACCTGCGCGACTGGCTCGACACCGCGCAGGTCGACGGCCACCCCTGGGGCAAGACGGCACCTGCACCGGCGCTGCCACCCGAGGTCATCGCCTACACCACCGCCAAGTACCAGGAAGCCCTGGACCGGCTGATGGGCTGACTGCTCGTCAGAACACCGCCATGCTGAGCTTGCGGCGGTAGAGGTCGATCACCGGATCGCCCGGCACGACCACCGCCTTGCCGGCGATCTCGACCGCGCCCTTCTTGGCTTCCGGTGCCGCTGTCTTCGGCGCCGGCTTGGTCATCAGCTCCAGGATGGCGACATAGGTCTTGCGTGCCAGGCCGTCATTCCAGGCCTTGTCGCGCATCAGGATCTCCAGCAGCTCGTCCATCGCCTCGGTGAAGGCCTCGCAGGCCATCAGGAGCTGCGCGCGCTCAAAGCGGGCGTCGAAATCTCGCTTGCTGGCGGCGATGGCCGCGTCCAGCGTGGCCATGTCGCGCGCGGTGGCCACGCGCTCGCAGGCACCCAGCCACACGCCGAGCGCGGCGATGCGGGTGTCCAGCATCGCCTTGGGCGCCAGCGGAGCGTAGATCTGGCGGGCCTCGGTGACGTGGCCGTTCTGCAGCAGCAGTCTGGCGAAGTCGAAGCGCGTCACGTCGTTGGACGGATCGGTCGCCAGCGCCTGCTGCAGCTTGTTCAGGGCCGAGGCCGTGTCGCCGTCCTCGATCAGCGCTTCGGCCTCCTCGGTCTCGACGGCGGCTTCCACCTCGGCTTCGCTCGGCACATGCTTGTCGAGGAACTCGCGGATCTGCGCCTCGGGGATGGCGCCGACGAAGCCGTCCACCGGCTGACCCTGGCTGAACATCACGCAGAACGGGATCGAGCGCACGCCGAACATCTGGCTGAGCTGGCCGGCGATCTCGGGAACGGCATCCGCATCGAGCTTGGCCAGCAGGAAGCGGCCTTCGTAGGCGATTTCGAGCTGTTCGAGCACCGGGCCGAGTTGCTTGCACGGGCCGCACCACGGTGCCCAGATGTCGAGCAGCACGGGCTGCTGCATCGAGCCCTGGATCAGTTCGGCTTCGAAATTCTGGAGGGTGATATCGATCATCGGGGTGTACCTGGGGTAGGGGCGTGGCGTGCGGGAAACGTCCCGGAGCCGGTGGCGCCTAAAATCTCGCCTTTGTCCAGCCTGGAGTCTGCCTTGAACAGCGCAACGCCCGTGGTCGGCATCGTCATGGGGTCCAACAGCGACTGGGACACCATGAAGAACGCCGCCCAGATTCTCGCCGACTTCGGCGTGCCCTTTGAAGCCCAGGTCGTCTCGGCGCACCGCATGCCCGACGACATGTTCCGCTACGCCGAATCGGCGCGTGCCCGTGGCCTGCAGGCCATCATCGCCGGTGCCGGTGGCGCTGCCCACCTGCCGGGCATGCTGGCGGCCAAGACACCGGTGCCGGTGCTCGGCGTGCCGGTGGCCAGCAAGCACCTGCAGGGGGTGGACTCGCTGCACTCCATCGTGCAGATGCCCAAGGGCGTGCCGGTGGCGGCGTTTGCCATCGGCGTGGCCGGTGCCGCCAACGCGGCGCTGTTCGCGGTTGCCTTGCTGGCCAACCACGACGAGCGGCTGCGCGAGGCGCTGGACGCCTTCCGCGCCCGCCAGACCGAAGCGGCCCGGGCGATGACGCTCGGCCCGCTGGACAGCCAGGGCTGACGCGCATGGCGATGCCCCGACTCCTGCCCGGCGACGGCAGCGCCGCCGACCCGACCCGCCCGGTGACGCTGGGCGTGATGGGCGGCGGCCAGCTCGGCCGCATGTTCGTCCACGCTGCGCAGCAGCTCGGCTTCCGCACCGCGGTGCTGGAGCCGGACGCCGCCAGCCCCGCGGGCACGGTGGCCCAGGTGCACGTGAACGCCGGCTACCTCGATGCCGCCGGCCTGCAGCGCCTGGCCGACGAGGCCGATGCGATCACCACGGAATTCGAGAACGTGCCCGCCGACGCACTGCGCCAGCTGGCCACCCGACGGCCGGTGGCGCCATCGGGCGACGCGGTGGCCGTGTGCCAGGACCGCGCTGCCGAGAAGGCGCATTTCACCGACTGCGGCGTGCCGGTGGCGCCCTACGCGGTGATCGACAGCGCCGCCACGCTGGCCGCGGTGGGCGACGACCTGCTGCCGGGCATCCTGAAGACCGCCCGCATGGGCTACGACGGCAAGGGCCAGATCCGGGTCGCCGACCGGGCGGAACTGGCCACCGGCTGGGCCGAACTCGGCGGTGCGGTCTGCGTCCTGGAAAAGCGCCTGCCGCTGGCCTTCGAGGTCAGCGTGCTGATCGCGCGTGGCGGTGACGGGCGCGTGGTCGCCTTCCCGCTGCAGCAGAACCTGCACCGCGACGGCATCCTGGCCGTGACCACCGTGCCCGCGCCGGCCGGCACGCCCGCGCTGGAGGCCGAGGCCGTCGGCTGCGCGGCGCGCATCGCTGCGGACCTGGGCTATGTCGGCGTGCTGTGCATCGAGTTCTTCATCCTCGACGACGGCTCGCTCGTCGCCAACGAGATGGCGCCGCGCCCGCACAACTCCGGCCACCACACGATCGACTCCTGCGACGTGTCGCAGTTCGAGCTGCAGGTGCGCGCGATGGCTGGTCTGCCGCTCGTCAAGCCGCGGCTGCACTCGCCGACCGTGATGCTGAACCTGCTGGGTGACCTGTGGTTCACGGCCGAAGGCACCGAACGCACGCCCGACTGGGCGGCCGTGCTGGCGCTGCCGGGGGCGCATCTGCACCTCTACGACAAGGAGTCGGCGCGTCCCGGTCGCAAGATGGGCCACCTGACGCTCACGGCGGCGACTCCGGCGGCAGCGCGTGATGTGGCGCTGCAGGCCGCCGCGCTGCTCGGCCTGCCGGCGTTCTGAACGGAAGGGCGATTCCCATGGCACGGCTGATCGACGCGACCACGCCCGCGCACCTCGCCGCTGCGCTGCCGGACGCCGTGGCGCGCCTGGCCGCAGGCGCGCTGGTGGCATTTCCGACCGAGACGGTCTACGGCCTGGGCGCCCGCGCCGATGCGGCGAACGCCGTTGCGAAGATCTTCGCCGCCAAGGGCCGCCCGAGCGACCATCCGCTGATCGTGCACGTGGCCGATGCCGCCGGCGCAGCGGCGTTCGCGGCGGAACTGCCGCCGGTCGCGCAGCGGCTGATGGCCGCGTTCTGGCCAGGGCCGCTGACGGTGATCGTGCCGCGCCGTGCCGGCCTCGGTGCCGAGGCGGCAGGCGGGCAGGACACGGTCGGCCTGCGCTGCCCGGACCACCCGGTGGCCCTCGCGCTGCTGCGTGCGGCGGCCGAGGCCGGTGTGCCGGGTGTGGCCGCGCCGAGCGCCAATCGCTTCGGCCGTGTCAGCCCGACCCAGGCCGCGCACGTCGCCAGCGAATTCGAGGCCGAGCCGGACCTGCTGGTGCTCGATGGCGGCGACTGCGCGGTGGGCATCGAGTCGGCGATCGTGGACTGCAGCCGCGGGCACCCGGTGCTGCTGCGGCCCGGCTGTCTGACCGCGGCCGAGATCGAAGCTGCCGCGGGCGAGCCGCTGCGCGCCCGCGATGCCACCGCACCGCGCGCGTCAGGCACGCTGGAGGCGCACTACGCGCCGCAGGCCAAGGTGCGGCTGATGACCGCGGCGCAACTGGACGCCGCCTTGACCGTCTGGTCATCGACCGGCAACAAGCCTTCATCTGCGGCGCCTGCGCTGGCGGTATATTCCCGCAGCCGCCGGCCGGCGGTGGCGGGTGTGGTGCTGCGGCGCATGCCCGATGATGCGGCCGCCGTGGCGCACGAATTGTTTGCGGTGCTGCGGACGCTGGATGCGACCTGCGCACCCTTGATCTGGGTGGAAACGCCCCCGCCGTCGCCCGAGTGGGACGGTGTGCGCGACCGGCTGCAGCGGGCCGCGGCGGCCTGAGCCCGAGTCCGAACCGGACGAACTGGAGTTTGCATGCGTGTTCTGAAGTCTCTCCTCGCCCCGGCGCTGCTCGCCGTGCTGCTCAGCGGCTGCGGCGGCTCGACCCGGGTCGAGCCCTATGCGCCCAACCGGATGGTGGTCTTCGGCGACGAACTCAGCCTGATCGGCACCAACGGCGGCAAGTACAGCGTCAATGCACTCCAGGCCGACGGGGTGACGCTCGACTGCACCACCTACCCGGTGTGGCCGCAGGTGGTGGCCGATGGCTACGGCATGGTGTTCCCCGAATGCAACCCGAACGCCGTGACCGGTGCGGCTGGCGTGATGAAGGCCAGCGTCGGCGCCAAGGTGGCGGACGTCGCGGCGGCCGTGGCCGCCTTCCAGGCCACCAGCACCTTCACGCCCCAGACGCTGGTGTCCATCATGGCCGGCCAGTACGACATCCTGGCCGCCTACAACGCCTATGGCGCCGGCACGCTCAGCCGCGCCCTGGCGCTGTCGCAGGTGTCGGCGGCGGGCAAGGTGCTCGGTGCACTGGTCAACACGGTGACCAACCAAGGATCGGGGGCCCGGGTGCTCTATTCGACGCCGCCGAACCTCGCCTATGCACCGTTCGCCACGGCCGAAGTCCTGCGCACCGGCGATGCCGATCGGGCCACGCTGCTCAAGGAGCTGACCCTCGCGTTCACCGCCGCCTTGCGTCTGGAGGTCGTCAACGATGGCCGGTATGCGGCGTTGCTCACCGCGGACGAGCTGACCATCAGCATGACCGATTCGACCAAGATGGCCAGCTACACGCTGACCAATGTCGTCGACCCGGTCTGCACGACGGCACTGCCCGCCTGCACCACCGCCACGATGGTGGCGGGCGCAGCGGGTGTCGGCACGGCCTACCTCTGGGCCGACGCCCAGCACCCGAGCGTGTCCTTCCACAGCCGACTCGGTCTGGCGGCGCTCAACCGGGCGCGCAACAACCCGTTCTGATCTGCCGCCGCTTCAGCGCGGCGCCAGCGACCAGCCCACCACGGCGTCCAGCACTGCCCGTGCTTCGGCGCTGGCGGCCTGGGGGTGGTTGACCATCACCACCACGACGTGGCGGTGGCCGTCGGGCCCATGCACCACGCCGGCCAGGGCGGCCACATTGTTCAGCGAGCCGGTCTTCAGGTGCGCCCGCCCGGTGGCCGAGGGCACGCGCCGCGCCGTGGTCTCGATGCCCGCGACCGGCAGCGAGCCGAGCAGCTCCGGCATCCAGGGCTGTGTCCACGCCCACTGCAGCAGCCGGCCCAGGCAACGCGCGCTGATGCGCTCCTCGCGTGACAGGCCGGAGCCGTTGTCGATCACCAGTTCGTCGTCCCGGCAGCCCTGTGACTGCACCAGCGCCTGCACCTCGGCGCGTGCACCCTCCCAGGTGGCCGGCGTGTCCGGCTGGCCGGGGCTGAGCGCCAGCATCAGGTGCTGGGCGATGACGTTGTTGCTGTGCTTGTTCATGTCGCGCAGCACGTCTGGCAGTGCGGGCGAGAGGCCCTCGGCCAGCAGGGTGGCGCCGGCCGGTGTCCGGCCCTCGCGCACCCGGCCGCGCAGACGCCCGCCCAGCGCCCGCCACTGCGACTCGATCGCCCGGGCGTCGAAGCTGGCCGGATCGGCCGAGGCCAGCGGCCAGCCCTTCTCGCCGCAGCTCGCAGGCAAGGTTCCGCCGAACCGTGGCCGGGTCGGGTCGGTGACATCGAGCTGCAGCCCGGTGCGCCAGTCCTGGCAGACACCGCCGCCCAGAGGCACCGTCGCCGGCCACTGCACGCCCGCCAGCGCCGTGTCCGACGACACCCGCGCCACGCCACGGGCCGTGTCGGGCCGGAAATTCAGCAGCACGCTTTTCTGGTTCACCATCAGCGCGTCGGGTCGCACGTTGTAGGGTTTCAGCGGCTCGCCGTCGAAGGCGCCCGGATCGACCGCGGGGATCGCGTAGGCGCTGCGGTCGAGCACGAGATCGCCCGCCACCACCGGCCCGTGTACCGCCATCACCTGCCGCAGCAGCAGCCACAGCCGCTCGTTGACCAGCCGCGGATCGCCGCGGCCTTGCACGTAGAGGTGGCTGCCGTCCGTGTAGACGGGGGTGTGCCACTGGAACAGCGGGCCGAGCCGGTCCAGCGCGGCCATCGACGTCACGAGTTTCATCACCGAGGCCGGGTGTGCCAGCGCGCTCGACTGGTGCGCCAGCCAGGGCGGGCCGCCCTCGACCGGCGCCACCCAGGCGTAGAGACTGTCCTCGGGGAGCTGCGCGCGGTCGAGTGCGGCGCGCACGGATTCGGGCAAGGGCGTCTGGGCGGCAGCGGGGAGGCAGACCGCGGCGCAGGACAGCAGCAAGGTCAGGGCATGGGGCAGCTTGGGCATGCCGGGATCATACGAAGCGGCGCCGGGTCGGCCGGTACACTGGCGGCCATGTCTGCCTCCCGATCCGACCCCCGCCTGCTGGCCCTCGACACCGCCACCGACACGGTCCACCTGGCCCTGGTGCAAGGGAAGGATGTGCGGGCGCGGGCGCTGCCTGGTGGCGCGCAGTCGTCGGCAGCGCTGCTGCCAGCCATCCGGGCGCTGCTCGACGAGGCCGGTCTGACGCTGCGTGACCTCGACGCCATCGCCTTCGGCCACGGCCCTGGCGCCTTCACCGGCCTGCGCACGGCCTGTGCGGTGGCGCAGGGGCTGGCGGTCGGGGCGGACCGGCCGCTGCTGGCGCTGGACACGCTGGCCGCGCTGGCCGAGTCGGCGCGGCAGCAGGGCGAGACCGCCGACGCGGTCTGGAGCGTGCTCGACGCGCGCATGGGCGAGGTCTACGCGGCGCGCTGGTGCCGCGGGGCGGACGGTGGCTGGACGGCCGACGGACCGGTGGCGCTCTACAGCCCCGCTGCATTGGCCGAGGCGATTGCGCAGGCGCCTGCGCCGCTGGCCGGCAATGCGCTGACCGTGCAGGCCGAGGTGCTGGGGCCGCTGGTGGCACGGCTCGGGCTGGCGGCGTGGCCGGCGGCGGTGCCGGAGGGTGCGGCGCTGGCCGTGCTGGCGCGGACCGCACAGGCGCGTGGTGCGTGGATCGATCCGGCGCTGGCGCTGCCGCTGTATGTGCGCGACAAGGTCGCGCAGACCACCGCCGAGCGCGAAGCCCTGCGGGCCGCGGCCACCGTGGCTGCCGCAGGAGCGGCCTGATGCCCGGGAACATGCCCATGCTGCTGCCGATGGCGGTCCAGTTGCTCGATGCCGTGATGGGCATCGAGATGCGGGCGTATGCCTTTCCATGGAGCCGCGCCAATTTTGTCGATTCGATCGCGGCGGGACACCTCGCGCAGTGCCTGGTGGCACCCGATGGCGAGCTGCTGGCCTACCAGGTCGCGATGGCCGGGTTCGAGGAGTGGCACCTGCTGAACGTGACCGTCTCGCCCGCGCACCAGGGGCGTGGTCTGGCCACGCAGCTGCTGCATCGGCTGATCGCGCATGCCCGCGGCACCGGGGCCGAGTGGCTCTGGCTGGAGGTGCGTCCCAGCAACCTGCGGGCGCGGCGGCTGTATGCGCACCTCGGGTTCGAGCCGGTGGGTGTGCGGCGGGACTACTACCCGGACGCGCGCGGGCAGCGGGAAGATGCGCTGGTGCTGCGGCTGGCCTTGAAATCGCCCGTGGTGGCCGCATGAGCGCGGGATACACCGAGCGGCAGCGGGCGATGCTGCAGGAAATGGGCATCCGGGTGTGGGCGGCGCCTGCACCGGAACCTGTGGCCGTCGAATCGGTGACGGAGCAAGCTGCAGCACCTGCCCCGATACCGCCGGCTCCGCCGCCCATGCCTGTGCCCGCGCCGACTCCCGTTGCTGCGGTGACGCTGCGGCCGAGCGGCGTGGCAGCGATGGACTGGGACGAATTGCGCGCCGCGGTGTCGTCGTGCCGGGCCTGCACGCTGTGCGAGCGGCGCACGCAGACGGTGTTCGGCGTGGGGCACCCGCAGGCGCAGTGGATGCTGATCGGCGAGGCGCCCGGCGAGCAGGAGGACCGGCAGGGCGAGCCGTTTGTCGGCAAGGCGGGCCAGTTGCTCGACAGCATGCTGCGCGCCGTCGGCCTGACCCGCAGCGAGGCGCCTGCGCACGAGCAGGTCTACATCGCCAACGTGCTCAAGTGCCGCCCGCCGCAGAACCGCAACCCGGAGCCGCAGGAGGTCGCGCAGTGCGAGCCCTACCTGCTGCGCCAGATCGCGCTGGTGCAGCCGAAGCTGATCCTGGCGATGGGGCGGTTTGCCGTGCAGTCGCTGCTGAAGACGGGCGAGCCGATCGGGCGGCTGCGCGGCCGGGTGCACGAGGTGCAGGGCGTGCCGGTGGTCGTGACCTACCACCCGGCCTACCTGCTGCGCAATCCGCTGGACAAGGCGCGGTCGTGGGAAGACCTGTGCCTGGCGCGCGAGGTGCTGGCGAGAGGGCCCCGCGCAGGCTGAACCGGCTCAGGTCTTGGCCGCTGCGGCGGCATGCGCGCCGCCGAGGAACAACCGCTCGATGTTCGGATCCGCCAGCAGCTCGCCCGCCGGCTTCTGCAGCACACGCCGCCCCGACTCCAGCGCGATCGCCTCGTCCGAGATCTTCAGCGCGCTCTTGACGTTCTGCTCGACCATCAGCACGGTCGTGCCCTGGTCGGCCAGCCCGCGCAGCAGCTTGAACACGTCGGCCACCACCAGCGGCGACAGCCCGATCGACGGCTCGTCGATCAGCAGCACCTTCGGACGGATCAGCAGGGCGCGGCCGATTTCGAGCTGCTTCTGCTCGCCGCCGGAGAGCGCCGACGCCTGGCTGTGCAGCCGCTCGGCGACACGTGGAAACCGCTTGAGCACCTCGGGGATGCGCTCGTGCGTGGTCTTCATGCCCAGCGTGATGCCACCGAGTTCCAGGTTCTGCCAGACGGTGAGCTGGCCGAACAGGTTGCGGCCCTGCGGCACGAAGGCGATGCCGTGCTGGACCAGCAGGTCCTTGGCGTTCGCGCCGGTGATGTCCTGCCCGTCGAGGCGGATGTGGCCGTTGCGCACCTTGAGCAGGCCGAACAGCGTCTTCAGCACCGTGGACTTGCCCGCACCGTTCGGGCCGATCAGCAGCGTGATCGCGCCGCGCCGGGCCTTGAAGCTCAGGTTGTTGAGGATCATGAAGTCGCCGTAGCCGGCGAGCACGTTCTCGAATTCGATGGCGTGGGCGTTGGTGTGGTCAGACATGCTCAGCTCCCCAGATAGGCGTCGAGCACCTGCTTGTTGGCGCGGATCTCGGCCGGTGTGCCGATGGCCATCACCTGGCCCTCGACCATGACGAGGATGCGGTGGCACAGGTCCATCACGAAGTCCATGTTGTGCTCGATGACGACGAAGCTGCCCTTGCGCGTCTGGTTGAGCTGCTTGAGCAGGGTGCTGATGCCGCCGACCAGGCTCGGGTTGACGCCCGCGCACGGCTCGTCCAGCAGCACCAGGTCCGGTTCGCTCATGAACGCCATGGCGATGTCCACCAGCTTCTGCTGGCCATAGCTCAGCTCGCCGGCCTTCTTGTCGGCGACATGGCGGATGCGGAACAGGTCGATCAGCTCGTCGGCCTTTTTCCCGAGGCCCGAATCGCCGGGCGCGAACATGCGGCTGAACATCGTGCCCTGGTGTTCCTGGGCGGCGACGATCAGGTTGTCGCGCACGGTCATCTTGCCGAAGACCTGCAGCGTCTGGAACGTGCGGCCGACGCCGCGCTGGTTGAGCTGCAGCGGGCTGAGTCCGGTGATGTCGCGGCCGTTGAGTTCGATCTGGCCAGCGTCCGGCGTGATCTGGCCGAGCACGCTGTTGAACATGGTCGTCTTGCCGGAACCGTTCGGGCCGATGACGCCGAAGATCTCGCCGGGCCGCACCTCGAACGACACGCCGCCGACCGCCTGGATGGCGCCGTAGGCTTTTTTCAGGTTCGTGACCTTGAGCAGGGGAGCCGTCATGATTTACTGACCTTCACCTTTCTGGGCGGCCTGTTCGGCCGCCGCTGCGGACGCTGCACGGGCGGCCGACGCTTCACGCGCCTGGCGACGCGCCTTGAGCCGATCGGGGATGCTCAGCAGGCCGTCCGGCAGCCACAGCATCAGCAGCACGACCAGCGCGCCGAAGACGAACAGGTACCACGCCTGCGCGAACCGCAGCCACTCCGGCAGCAGCACGCCCACCGCCGAGCCGAGCACCGGCCCGAAGAAGTAGCCCGGCCCGCCGACCACCACCATCAGGTACATCATGATCGATGCGCCCACGGTGAACGGCGCCGGCTCGATGAACTGCACCAGCGAGCCGAACAGCGCGCCCGCCACACCGGCATAGACCGCGCCGATCGCGAACGCCAGCAGGGTGTAGCGCTGGATGTGGATGCCCAGGCTCTCGGCACGGATCGGGTTGTCGCGCAGCGCGGTGAATGCCTTGCCCCACGGCGAGCGCAGCAGGCCCCACAGCAGCCCGGCCAGGATCAGCGCCACTGCCAGCACGAAGTAGTAGTAGGGCAGGGCGCCGTCCAGCGAGAGGCCGAACAGGCTCGGCCGCGTGATGCCGTTGATGCCGAAGGTGCCGCCGGTCAGCCATTCCTCGTTGCGCATCACCAGCCAGACGGCGGTGTTGAAGCCGAGGGTGGCGAACGCGAGGTAGATCGCCTGCACCCGCAGCGCCGGGAAGCCCAGCAGCACGCCGATGACGAAGCACAGCACCATCGCGCTCGGCAGCCCGATCCAGAAGCTCACGCCGTGCTGCAGCAGGATGGCCACCGTGTAGGCGCCGATGCCGAAGAACGCGGCGTGGCCGAGCGATTTCTGGCCGGCGTAGCCGACGGTCAGGTTCAGGCCCATCGTGGCGATGATGAAGATGAGCCAGGTGGTGAAGAGGTAGACGCCGTAGCTCTTGAGCAGCGGCGGAGCGGCAAGCAGCAGGACCAGGATGGCCAGCGCACCGAGCTTGTGGAGTGTTTTCATGGTGTGGGTGTCCTTGGGCAGCGGTGGGGCATCAGACCTTGCGCATTTCCTTCTTGCCCATCAGGCCTTCCGGCTTGAACAGGATCACGGCCATGAACAGCACGAGTGCCACCGCGTCCTTGTAGGCTGGCGAGACATAGGCGGCGGCCAGGTTCTCCGCGACACCGACGATCACGCCGCCGAGCAGTGCGCCGCGCGAGTTGTTGAAGCCGCCGATGATGGCCGCGAAGAAGGCCTTGTTGCCCAGGCCCTCGCCCATGTCGAACTTGGCCAGGTAGGTCGGGGTGACCAGCAGCGCTGCGGCGCAGGCCAGCAGCGCGTTGACCGCGAAGGTGTAGAACACCATGCGCGGCACGTTGATGCCGAGCACGGTGGCGCTCTCGGTGTTCTGCGCCACGGCCTGCATGGCGCGGCCGGTGACGGTCCTGGCGAGGAAGGCCTGGGTGCCGAGCACGAGCGCCAGCGCCAGGACCAGCGTGCCCACGTCGGCGGCGGTGACGGTCACGCCGGCGATGTTGAACAGTGCGTCGCCGAACAGGCTGGGGAAGGGGTGGGCTTCGGCGCTGTAGCCGGCGCGCACGCCGTTGCGCATGGCGATCGACAGGCCGATGGTGGCCACCACGATCGGCATCAGGCCGTGGCGCAGCAGCGGATCGGCGATGCCGCGCTTGAAGCCCCAGCCGAGCACCACGACCGCGACCACGCAGGTGACGATGAAGGCGATCGGCAGCGGCAGGCCGGCGGCCGAGAAGCCCAGCATCGCGAAGGCGGGCAGCATCACGAACTCGCCCTGGGCGAAGTTGATGGTGCCGCTGGCTTGCCACAGCAGCGTGAAGCCCAGCGCGGCCAGCGCGTAGATGCTGCCGGTGGCCACACCGGAGAACAGCAGTTGGAAGAAGTCGGTCATGGGGTCCTCTCGAAGCGCATCGAAGGCGGTCAGCAGTCCTGCAGCCCGCCCTGGCCGGAGTACCGGCGGGCGGACGCAGGCGGGAGGTGCCGGATTACTTCGCGGCGTTCAGCGGAGGCAGGACTTCCTTGACTTCCTGCTTGCCGTTCTTCACCTCGACGATGAAGCTCTCGCGGTCGAGGTCGCCGTTGTTGTCCATCGCGACATCCATCAGCACGCCGGGGTTCTTCGCCACGGACACCTTCAGCCCGTGCAGGGCCTTGGCCACGGCGACACGGTCGACCTTGCCCGCCTTCTCGATCGCTGCCTTCAGCAGGTACACGCCGGTGTAGCCCTTGATGCCGTTGTGGTCGCTGATGTACTTGTAGTCCTGGTAGAAGCGGGCCTTGAACTTCAGCATCAGCGGGTTGGGCGCATCCACGGTCAGACCGACGTGGGCGATGGCGCCGTTGGCGGCTTCTCCCGCGAGTTCGATGACCTTCTGGCCGGTCAGTGTGGTCTCGCCGACGATGGGTTTGCTGTAGCCCTGCTTGCGCAGTTCGCGCAGTGCACGCG
Organism: Sphaerotilus sp.; assembly: GCF_041083715.1. Taxonomy (GTDB): domain Bacteria; phylum Pseudomonadota; class Gammaproteobacteria; order Burkholderiales; family Burkholderiaceae_C; genus Sphaerotilus. The sequence goes on along the minus strand of NZ_JBFPGY010000262.1, from coordinate 2,330 downwards.
CCGATTCTTCTTCGTTGGTGTAGACGAACAGCGCGTCGGCGTTGGCCGACTTGGCCTTGAGCACCGGAGCGGAGAAGTCGATCTGGCCCGAGTCGGTCGAGATGTCGGCGACCACCTTCACGCCATTGGCTTCCAGGGCCTTGGTGATGGCGTCACGGCCGCCCTTGCCGAAGTCGTTGTTGACGAACATGACCGCCACCGTCTTGGCCTTCAGGCCGTTGGCGATGTAGCGTGCGACCTTGGGCATGGCCGTGGTCTGCGTGAAGCTGGTGCGGAAGATGTAGGGGTTGCCCTTCTGGGTGATGGCCGCTGCCTCGCCACCGGTGAAGTTGGGCACTTCCGCGCGCTGGGTCTCGGCCATGCTGACCATGATCGAGCCGGAGAACACGGGGCCGAACACCGCGAACACGCCGTCGTCGATGGCCTTCTGCGTCAGGCCCTTGGCCACGCCGGGGTTGGACTGGGTGTCGAGCGTGGTGGATTCGATCTTGCGACCGAGGATGCCCCCCGCGGCATTGATGTCCTTGATGGCGAGTTCGACACCGTTCTTGAAATTGGTGCCGGCCGAAGCGCCCGCGCCCGACAGCTCGACGATGTTGGCGATCTTGATCGCCTGGGCCTGGGCAACGCTGGTGCCGCCGAGGGCGATCAGGGCGGCCAGCGCGAGGAAGGTGTGGCGGGGGTGGGTCATCGGTTGTCTCCGTCTGGGATAGGAATGGTTTGGGTGTCTAGGATAACGAGCGCCGGGTGTCAGACCAGTGCCTGCAGGTTGCGGCGCACGGGGTCCAGATCGCCCTGCACTGCGGCGGCAATGTCGGGGTAGCCGAAGAACTGCAGGTAGTCCGGCACTTGCTGGGCCAGCATCTCGAAGCCGGGGTGGCAGATGATGTCGCGCGCTGCACAGGCGCGCTGCAGTGGCGTCGCGTGCGGTTTCATCAGGATGTCGATGACGGTCGCCGCAGGGTCCAGGCGGTGGACGTCGAAGGGCAAGGGGTCGTCGGCCTGCAGGCCGAGCGGGGTGGCGTGGACCACGACGTCGTAGCCGGCCGGGTCGCCCGATGGCGCTGCACGGACCGGACACGCGGCCTGCGCTTGCAGCCGCTGCGCCAGCATGGTGGCGCGGCCGGGCGCGGCGTCGAACAGATCCAGGGTGCCCAGCGCCCGTTCCGCCAGCGACACGGCGATCGCCATGCCGGCCCCGCCTGTTCCGACCAGCAGCACGCGGCGACCGACCGTCGTCACCTTCAGGTGGTCGAGTGCCTTGACCAGACCGATGCCGTCGAACAGCCCGCCTTCCAGCGACCCGTCCGGCAGTCGGCGCACGGCGTTGACGGCACCGGCGCGCGTGCCCAGTGGGTCCACGCGGTCGAGCAGGTCCAGCACGGCGGCTTTGTGGGGAATGGTCAGCCACAGGCCGTCGATGTTGGCCGCGCTCAGCGCGCCGCGCACGAAACTGCCAAGCTGCGCGGGGGCCACGTCGGCCGGCACCAGCACGGCATCGACGCCATGGGCCTGGAACAGCGGGTTGAAGACTTCAGGCGCGCGCACCTGTCCGACGGGATGGCCGAGGACCAGGAAGACGCGTGTGTGACCGTTGATGTGCATGGATGCGGACAATAGAGATCTGTCCGGGCAGCGGCAAGTCGTGGATGTGCTGATTGCGCGATGATCGCGCGTCTTGGGCGATCATTCGATCTTTATCGGGATATCCCTGTCCCTGGCGGTGTGCCAGATGGCTGGATTGCAGGAGCGTACATGGACATTGACCGCAAGGACATCATCGACGGCCTTGGCAAGGGGCTGCTGGTCATCGAGGCTTTCGACGAGGAACATGCGCGTCTGACCGCTTCCGAGACCGCCGCCCGCACTGGCTTGACCCGCACGGCAGCGCGCCGCTACCTGCTGAGCCTTGTGCACTTCGGCTACGCGAACTCGGACGGCAAGCGCTTCTGGCTCGCGCCGCGGGTGCTGCGGCTCGGGCAGAGCTACCTGGAGGCCGCACGGCTGCCGCGGCTGGTGCAGCCCTTCGTGCAGCGACTGGCCATGGAGTGTGGCGAGAACTTCAATTTCAGCGTCCTGGACGGCCACATGATCGTCTACGTGGCGCGCAGCAACAGCACACGCATGGTGTCGATCGGCTTTCCGGTCGGTGCCCGGGTGCCGGCGCATGTGGTCACGCCGGGACCCGCGATCCTGTCGACCTTCAGCGAGGCGCGGCTGGCAGAGTGGGCGGCACAGCATGAATTCAGCGCCTTCACGCCCCGCACGATCACCGATCCGGCGGCGTTCCTGCGTGACGTGCATGGTGCCCGCGATCTGGGCTACTGGAT
>NZ_JBFPGY010000261.1:0-7699 GCF_041083715.1 Sphaerotilus sp. | reverse complement strand
CGTGACGCTGCGCGGCGAGGGTTACCGCACCTCGGTGGGCCTCGTCGGCAACACGCTGTTCTGGATGGTGCTGGCGCTGTCGGCGCTGACGCTGTGGATGCTGTTCGGCACCTGGCGCCACATGCGCAGGCGGCTGCAGATCCAGGGGGCACTGGTGCAGGAGACCAACTTCCGCCGCGCGATGGAGAACTCCATGCTCACCGGCATGCGCGCGATGGACAAGGACGGGCGGATCACCTACGTGAACCCCGCTTTCTGCGCCATGACCGGTTTCACCGAGGCCGAGCTGATCGGACGGCTGCCCCCGTTCCCGCACTGGCCGCCCGAGCGCATGGACGAAAGCGCACGCCTGCTCCAGCAGGAACTCGCGGGCCGCAGTCCTGCAGGCGGGATCGAGGTGCGCGTGCAGCGCAAGGACGGCACGCAGTTCGATTCGCGCATGTACGTCTCGCCGCTGATCGACTCGCGTGGCCACCAGACCGGCTGGATGACCTCGATGACCAACATCACCGAGGCCAAGCGCATCCGCGACCAGCTCACCGCCTCGCACGAGCGCTTCACCACCGTGCTCGAAGGGCTGGACGCGGCCGTGTCGGTGCTGTCGGTGCAGACCGGCGAGTTGCTGTTCGCCAACCGCACCTACCGGCTCTGGTTCGGCGGCGACGCCCACTGGCACACACTGCTGGCCGGTCGCCCACCCAAGTCGGTGGACGAACTTGGCGACGCGGTGGACGGCATGGGCGGCCTGCCCACCGCCGACATGGACGACGCGGGTGCCGAAGCGCGCGAGGTCTTCATCGACCTGCAGCAGAAGTGGTTCGACGTGCGTGCACGCTACCTGCAATGGACCGACGGCCGGCTGGCGCAGATGCTCATCGCCACCGACATCACCGCGCGCCGGCGCATGGAGGAGCAGACCGCCCACCAGATCGAACGTGCCCAGGCGACGAGCCGGCTGGTGACGATGGGGGAAATGGCCTCGTCGGTCGCGCACGAGCTGAACCAGCCGCTGGCCGCCATCAACAACTACTGCAGCGGCATGTTGACGCGGCTGCGCGCCGGCACGCTGAAGGAAGAGGACCTCGTCTCGGCACTGGAGAAGACCTCGAAGCAGGCCCAGCGCGCCGGCCAGATCATCCACCGCATCCGCCAGTTCGTGAAACGCAGCGAGCCCCAGCGCCAGGCCACCCGGGCGGCCGACATCGTCGATGACACGCTGGAGCTGGCCGGGCTGGAGCTGCGCCGGCGCAACGTGGCGATCCACAGCTATGTGGCACAGCGCCTGCCGGTGCTGCAGGTCGATCCGATCCTGATCGAGCAGGTGCTGCTGAACCTGCTGAAGAATGCCGCCGAGGCCATCGACAACGCCCAGATGCCGCCCAAGCGGCGCACGATCGAGCTGCGCGTCGTGCCCCGGCACACCCCGGAAATGGGTGGCGTGATCGAGTTCAGCGTGACCGACGCGGGCCCCGGTCTGAAAGATGACGTCAACCACCGGCTCTACGAGGCCTTCTTCTCCACCAAGGCCGATGGCATGGGCATCGGGCTGTCGCTGTGCCGCTCGATCATCGAGTCCCACCAGGGCCGGATCAAGGCGGAGAACCTCTACAATGTCGAGCGCATCACGGGATGTCGTTTCTCCTTCATGCTGCCCGTCGGCACCGCCGGCGACCTCTCCAAAACCTCAGAAATCCACTGAACCCGCATGAGCCTGATCCCCAAAAAAGGCACCGTCTACGTCGTCGACGACGATGAAGCAGTGCGCGATTCGCTGCAGTGGTTGCTCGAAGGCAAGGACTACCGCGTCAAGTGCTTCGACTCCGCCGAAGCCTTCCTGTCGCGGTTCGACCCGCGCGAGGTGGCCTGCCTGGTCGCCGACATCCGCATGGATGGCATGAGCGGACTGGAACTGCAGGACCGCCTGCTGGAGCGCCGCAGCCCGCTGCCCATCGTCTTCATCACCGGCCATGGCGACGTGCCGATGGCGGTCACGACGATGAAGAAGGGCGCCGAAGACTTCATCGAGAAACCGTTCAAGGAAGAGGAACTCGTGGGCCTCGTCGAGCGCATGCTCGACCGCGCCCGCAGCGCCTTCTCGACGCACCAGGAACAGGCCAGCCGCGATGCCCTGCTCGCCCGCCTGACGACCCGCGAAGCGCAGGTGCTGGAGCGCATCGTTGCCGGCCGCCTGAACAAGCAGATCGCCGACGACCTGGGCATCAGCATCAAGACGGTGGAGGCGCACCGCGCCAACATCATGGAAAAGCTCAACGCCAACACCGTCGCCGATCTGCTGAAGATCGCGCTCGGCGCCACGGCAGCGGCTGCCAAGGCCTGACCGGCCAGCCCCACGTCGCACCAATCCCCGCACTGCAAGGCCGCTGTCCAGCGGCCTTTTTCATTCCAAGGAGACTTTCCGCCATGACCGCCCAACGCATCGACGGCAACGCGCTGTCCCAGCAGATCCGCGCCGAAGTGGCGCAACGTGCCGCCGCACTGACCGCCCGCGGCACGACGCCCGGCCTGGCCGTGGTCCTGGTCGGCGAGAACCCGGCCAGCGCGGTCTACGTCCGCAACAAGGTCAAGGCCTGCGCCGACAGCGGCCTGCACTCGGTGCTGGAGAAGTACGACGCGACGATGACCGAGGCCGAGCTGCTCGCCCGCATCGACGCGCTGAACAACGACCCGGCCATCCACGGCATCCTGGTGCAGCTGCCGCTGCCCAGGCACATCGACGACCACAGGGTGATCGAGGCCATCTCGCCGGTCAAGGACGTGGACGGCTTCCACGTCGCCTCGGCCGGCGCGCTGATGGTGGGTGAAGTCGGCTTCAAGGCGTGTACGCCCTACGGCTGCATGAAGATGCTGGAGTCGATCGGCATGAAGGACCTGCGCGGCCAGCACGCTGTCGTCATCGGCCGCTCGAACATCGTCGGCAAGCCGATGGCCATGATGCTGCTGGCCGCCAACGCCACCGTGACCGTCACCCACAGCGGCACGGCCGATCTGGCCTTCCACACGCGCCAGGCCGACATCGTGGTCGCCGCGGTCGGCAAGCGCAACGTGCTGACCGCCGACATGGTCAAGCCGGGCGCGGTGGTGATCGACGTGGGCATGAACCGCAACGACGAAGGCAAGCTCTGCGGCGACGTGGACTTCGACGGCGTGAAGGAAGTCGCCGGATGGATCACCCCGGTCCCCGGCGGGGTCGGGCCGATGACGATTACGATGTTGCTGGTCAACACGATCGAAGCGGCCGAACGCGCCGCCTAACGCACGCACCCCATGACCGACACGAACCCCCTGCTCTCCGCCCAACCGCTGCCGCTGTTCGACGCCATCCGGCCCGAGCACGTGACGCCGGCCCTCGATGTGCTGCTGGCCGACGCCGAGGCGGCGCTCGAAACCGCCGTCGCGCCGGACACCCCGGCCGATTACGACACCCTGTCGAAAGTGCTGTCGGTGGCGACCGAGCGGCTGGGCTGTGCGTGGGGGGCCGTGGGTCACCTGAAAGGCGTGGCCGACACGCCGGAGCTGCGCGCCGCGTTCAACGCGAACCTGCCGCGCATCACCGAGTTCTACACGCGCCAGGGGGCGGACGAGCGGCTCTACGCCAAGTACAAGGCCATCGCCGCCAGCCCGGCTGCCGCCACGCTGAGCGCCCCGCGCAAGCAGGCGCTGTCGCACTGGCTGCGCGACTTCGTGCTGTCCGGCGCCGAGTTGCAAGGCGAGGCCAAGGTCCGCTTCGCCGCGATCCAGGAGCAGATGGCCGACCTGGGCCAGAAGTTCTCCGAGCATGTGCTGGACGCGACCGACAGCTTCACGCACTACGCCACGGCGGACGAGCTGGCTGGCGTGCCTGACGACGTGAAGGCCGCCACCCGCGCCGCGGCGCAAGCCGAAGGCAAGGACGGCCACAAGCTGACGCTGCACATGCCGGTCTACCTGCCGGTGATGCAGTACGCCGACGACCGCGCCCTGCGCGAACAGCTCTACACAGCCTACGTCACCCGCGCCTGCGAAGCCGGCCCCACCGAGCACGACAACGGCCCGGTGATGGCCGAGCTGCTGCGACTGCGGCAGGAAGAGGCCACGCTGCTGGGCTACCCGAGCTACGCCGACGTGTCGCTGGTGCCCAAGATGGCCGAGAGCCCGGCGCAGGTGCTGACCTTCCTGCGCGACCTCGCCCGCCGCGCACGCCCTTACGCCGAGCGCGATCTGGCCGAGCTGCGCGGATTCGCCGCGACCGAGCTGGGGCTGGCCGACCTGCAATCCTGGGATTCCGCCTACGCCAGCGAGAAGCTCAAGGAAGCCCGCTACGCCTTCAGCGACCAGGAGGTGAAGCAGTACTTCACCGAACCGAAGGTGCTCGACGGCCTGTTCCGCATCATCGAGACGCTGTTCGAGGTGGCGATCCGCCCGGACACCGCGCCGGTCTGGCACCCCTCGGTGCGCTTCTACCGCATCGAGCGCGCTGGCCAGCTCGTCGGCCAGTTCTACCTCGACCCTTACGCCCGTTCCGGCAAGCGCCCCGGCGCGTGGATGGACGACGTCAAGGGCCGCTGGCTGCGCCCGGACACCGGCCTGCTGCAGACGCCGGTCGCGCACCTGGTCTGCAACTTCTCGACGCCGGTGGGTGACAAGCCCGCGCTGCTCACGCACGACGAGGTGCAGACGCTGTTCCACGAGTTCGGCCACGGCCTGCACCACATGCTGACGCAGGTCAGCGAGCTGGGCGTGTCGGGCATCTCGGGCGTGGAGTGGGACGCGGTGGAGCTGCCGAGCCAGTTCATGGAAAACTTCTGCTGGGAGTGGGCGGTGCTCAAGCACATGACCGCCCACGTGGACACGGGCGAGCCGCTGCCGCGCGCGCTGTTCGACAAGATGACAGCGGCCAAGAACTTCCAGAGCGGGATGATGACGCTGCGCCAGGTGGAGTTCTCGCTGCTCGACATGCGGCTGCACGCCGAGCCGGGCAGCGACGCGCGTGTCCAGCAGGTGGTGGACGAGGTGCGCGACGAGGTGGCGGTGATGAAGCCGCCCGCCTTCAATCGCTTCCAGCACACCTTCTCCCACATCTTCGCGGGCGGGTACTCGGCCGGCTACTACAGCTACAAGTGGGCGGAGCTGCTGAGTGCGGATGCGTGGAGCGCGTTCGAGGAAGAAGGCGTGCTGAACCCGGAAACGGGCCGCCGCTACCGGCGCGAGATCCTGGAAGCAGGCGGCGCGCGGGATGCGATCGACAACTTCAAGGCATTCCGCGGGCGCGAGCCGAACATCGACGCGCTGCTGCGGCACCAGGGCATGGCGGGATGACCCGCGCAGCACGGACGCTGCTGGCGGTCGGTGCACTGTCGGCGCTGCTGGCTGGCTGCACCTCTGCACCCACCGCACCACTGCCCACCGTCGCCTCCGTCGAACTCGCCCGCTACACCGGCGCGTGGTACGAGGTCGCCTCCCTGCCGAACCGTTTCCAGAAGCAGTGCGTGGCCGATACCCAGGCCCGCTACCGCCAGACCGGTGCCGACATCGAGGTCGTCAACCGCTGCCGCACCGCCGACGGCAAGGTGGACGACATCACCGGCGTCGCCAAGGTCGTCCCCGACAGCGGCAACGCCAAGCTGCGGGTGAGCTTCTTCCGGCCGTTCTATGGCGACTACTGGGTGCTGGCGCTCGGGACGGGGCCGGACTACGGCTGGGTGCTGGTGGGCGAGCCGACACGCCAGTTCGGCTGGGTGCTCTCGCGCACGCCGACAATCGCGCAGGCCGATCTGGAAACCGCCCTCGCCCGCGCGGAAACGCTGGGCTACGCGCGCTCGGCGTTCAAGCGCACGCCGCAGACGCAGCCGTTGCCCTGACGAACAAGGTGGCGGCTCAACGCTGGCGGCTGGTGCGGGCGACCTGCTCGCACACCGCCAGCGTTTCCACCGCCACGTCATCCCATGTGCGGCTCATCGCCGCGGCGATCGCCGGCCGGTCCCACGGCTGGTCGAGCGCCTGGCGCAGCGCGGTGGCCAGCGCCTCGGCATTCTTCGGCGGGATCAGGATGCCGTTCTCCGCATGCAGGATCTCGCGCGTGCCACCCACGTCGGTGGCCACCACCGGACGGCCACAGGCCACGCCTTCCACCACCACATTCGGATAGCCCTCGCTCCAGCTCGGCAGCGTCAGCACGTCGGCGGCGTTGATCCACTCGGCGACCTGCTCGGGCGCCTGGCCACCGGGCAGGTGAACGCGGTCGGTCAGCCCGGTCGAGGCCACCAGCGCCATCAACTCGTCCTTCATCACGCCATCGCCGACCAGGGCGAGCGTCACCTTCGGGTCGTCCTTGGCGAGCGCCTGAAACGCCGTGATCAGCTCGCGCATGCCCTTGGCTTCGACGAAACGCCCCACGTAGACGATCATCTTCTCGTCCGGCTTCACGCCCCACTTCGCCCGCAGCGCCGGCTGGTCCAAGGGCTTGAAGACGGCGGTGTTGAAGCCGTTGATGATGGTGTGGACCCGGTCAGCGGGCGCACCGAACTCGCGGATCGCGTACTGGCGCATCGCCTCGCTCACGGTGAGCAGCGCGTCGATGCCGCCGATGGTGCGGCGCGTCATCTTCTCGTTCACGCCCGAGCGAACGTGGATGTCAGAACCCAGCGCGCCGACGATGCACGGCACGCCCAGCGCGCGCGCCGTGCGCATCGCGGCAAATCCGTCCGGGTAGACCCAGTACGCCAGCACCAGATCCGGCTTGAAGCGGCGCACGCGCGGCGTCAGCGCCAGGCTGGCGATGTGGCCGTTGTAGCCACGGCTGACCACCGGCACGCCGGGGAAGGTGAACGCCTCGACGTCACAGCCGTCCAGCGTGTAGTCCGGCCCGACCGACCCGTAGATGAAGCTGCGCGGCTTGAACCCCGGAATGCGCGGGTACTGCATCGTCTGGAAGAAGGTCTTCACCGTGGCGAGCTTGCCCAGCGAGCGGGCGGTTTCGTGGATGTAGCGGCCCCGCGTCTGGTCGTGCGGAACGGGCAGCATGGGAGTGACGAGGGCAATGCGCAGCATCTTGGGGCTCGGACAGCGGAGAAAGCGGACAGGCGGGATTGTCGGGGCAAACCATGACAGCGATCGCCGGACACGCTCGACACACTCAGCGGCGCAACGCCGGACTGTCGAGCACCAGGGAGGCGGCCTCCAGCCGGACAGCGCCGGGCGGCAGCGCGGTCGCCGCAAACACGCGGTCCATGGGGCCGACGATGACCGTGCGCAGACGCTCCGGCGTCCAGTGCCGCTGGGCAAACGCCCGCACCTGCACCGGACTGACGGCATCCAGCCGCTGCGGCCAGCGAGCGAGGTGGCCCGGCACGCCGCCCAGCGCCCAGTCCTCACCGAGGCGGGCGACCATGCCGCTGGTGGTGTCGAGCTGCCGGGCGAACTCCCCGATCAGCGCAGCTCGGCGTGCCGCCAGTTCCGCCAGGGCAACTGGCTGCTGCGCCAGACCGAGGAGCTGGCTCTGCATCAGCCCGGCCACTTCGGCGGCATGGACATGCTCGGTCTGCGCTGCGGCAATGAACAGGCCGTTCAGACGCTGCTGCTCGACCCGCCCGCTCACCCCGTAGGACAGGCCGCGCCGGATGCGCACCTCCTGGTTGAGCCGGGCCGAGTGGCCGGCGCCCATCACGGCGACCGCCAGGGTGCCGGCAGCATGGTCGGGCGC
>NZ_JBFPGY010000260.1:0-24716 GCF_041083715.1 Sphaerotilus sp. | reverse complement strand
CGGTCCAGCTCGCGCCGAGGATGGTCTGGTGCTGGCCGTGTGCAGGCAGCCAGCGGGTCGATGCATGGAACTCCGTCGTCTGCGTGGCGACCCAGGCCAGCGCGGCGCCGATGTCGCCGCGGGTCGCTGCGCTCCAGTGCGCATGGGCGTGGACATCCAGCGCGCCGAACCGGCGGTAGTGCCGCAGCGCCAGTGCGCGGTCCGATGGGCCGCCCTGCGGGTCGATCCAGACCAGGCTCGTGGCGTCGTCCACACCGAAGTGTTCGATCTGCACGACGCTGCGGCCCTGCGGCGTGGCCACCAGCAGCGGGCGGCGCTCCTCGCGCTGCACCACGTCATTGGGCCGGAAGCCCTGGCCGACGTCCCAGCCGATGATGCGGCGCCCGGCGCTGAGCTGCCAGGCGTCGCTGCCGGTGCTGGCGTACAGCTCGTTGACGCGGCCGCTGGCGGTCGCATCGGCTCCGCCGTCGTCGCGCAGGACGGTGAGCGCGGCATCCGCGTGCAGGGACAGCGCGCCACCGGTGCCCAGCGAGACACGCCGGTCACCCAGCAGGTCGAGGGTGCTGCGCCAGCGGCTGCGGGGGGCGAAGGCCGGTGCGGGGCCGATGGGATTCGCCCGCTGCCACTCGCGGGCGGTCTGCCATTCACCCGAGACGCCCTGGTGGCGGGTGGTGGGGTCCGTCTGCGCCGAAGCGCCTGCACCCGCCAGCGTGGCCAGTGCCACCAGCCCGGTGCAGCGGAACATGCGGGACGACATCGACGGGCGCATCGCTCACTCCAGTGTGGGGTTGCGGGCCAGCGACATCGGGTTGAACCACGACTCGGGCACGGCGCGCTTCTCCCGGGCGGTGTAGCGCACGCGGGTCTCGCGGTGGTTGCTCAGCTGGTCACGCAACACCATCTCGTCGATCTGTGTCGGCCGCTCCACCGAGTCGGGGACGAATCGGGCCTGCTTGGCGAGCTTGTCGGACTGCAGATAGAGGTCGGCCTTGAGCGGCAGGTGGCGGTCGCGGCCCAGCCACAGTTCGATGCGCTGGTAGCTCACCCCGGCGCGTCGCGCGCTCAGATTCAGATGCCAGCAGGCCACGTTCTCGCAGCGCTCCTCGCCGACGAGGGTGGCGGTGTAGTCCTCGCTCCAGCGCAGGGTGGCGATGTCGCCGGTGGAGGCGTCGCCGAGCAGTTTCTGGCTCGGCGTGATGCGCATCGGGCGCTGGGTGCCGGGCATGAGCAGCCAGAAATCATCGCCCACCATCAGCACCTTCTGGCCCTGCTCGGCCGGCGAGCGCATCAGGACCAGCGAGCGCCGACCGGTGCTGGTGTGGACGGTGTAGAGGCGCTCCTTGTCGGGCGTGCCGTCGGACTTGAAGGTGTTGACGCGGGTCTCGATGACGAGCTGCTCGTCGCTGACGCGGAAACGGTCGGCGTCGGCCAGCAGGCGGGTGACATCGGGCTCTGCCGCGTGTGCGGGCAGCAGGGCGGACAGCAGCAGCGCGGCGAACAGGGGAAGAAGTTGGGACATGGCGGGGTTCCTGGGGTGTCGTTGCAGTTCAGACATGGGCCAGCGCATCGATCACCGGTCGGCGTGTGGTCTTGCGCGCCACCAGCGCCGAGGCGAGCGTGACCAGCGCGAGCATCCCGAGCAGCGTCGCGGCGCACAGGCCGGCCTGCAGGTCGATCACCAGTGGATAGCCGACCGTGCGGCCCGGCGGCGGCGGCATCTCCACCGGGAACAGCAGCAGCCCGACCGACACCACCACTGCGATCAGCGCGCCGAGCAGGCCGCCAGCGCCACCGAGGACCAGCCCTTCCAGCGCGAGGCTGCGCACGAGCTGCCCGGGCAAGGTGCCCAGTGCCCGCAGCGTGCCGATCTCGCGGGTGCGTTCGATGACCGCCATCGCCATCGCATTGGCCACGACGAACACCACGATCACGCCGAGGATCAGCCCGAGCGCGCCGAAGATGCGGTTGTAGAGCGCCCGCACGCTGCGGTAGAACGGTGCCTGCTCTTCCCAGGTCCGCACCGTGAGTGCCCCGAGCGCGGACTGCAGCCGGTCACGCGCCGGCAGCGTGGCGTCCATCCGGGCCAGGAACACGCCCAGGCTCGACACCTTGTCCGTGACCAGCAGGGACTGCGCGGTGGCGACGTCGGTGTAGACCAGCCGCTGGTCGATCTCGGCGATGCCGGTGGTGACGATGCCGGCGACCTGCACGTCGCGCGCATTGAGCGCGCCGGCCGTCGTGCTCACCAGCAGGGTCAGCGAACTGCCGGCAGCCGCCTTGAGGCTGCGCGCGAGTCCGGCGCCGAGCACCACGGTGTCGCGGTCGCTGCCGGCGAGCACGCGGCCGGATTTCACCGTGAGGAAGGGCCCTTTCACCGCGAACTCGGCGTCTGGTGCAATGCCGACGGCGGTCATCACGGTGGACTTGTCGCCATTGCTGATCAGCCCGCTGAACTCGACCCGTGGCAGCACCTGGCGCACTTGCGGATCGGCCAGCAGCTGGCGGGCGAGGGCATCGGCGCCGGTCAGGCCGTGTTGCAGCGGTACGTCCTCGTCGCCATCGAACTGGGCAGCTTGCCCCACGACGAGGTGGCCGGTGGTGCGGGCGGCGGATTCGGCCAGGCCACGGTAGGTGGACTGCGCGAAGCCGCTGGCGATGAGGATGGCGGCGGTGCCGAGCGCGGCGATCGAGACCGTGACCAGCGAGCGGCGGCGGTTGCGCAGCGTGTTGAGCCAGGCAAATCGCAGCCAGGGCAGCCCAGGCAGCCAGGAGAGCAGGGGGTTCATGGCTGGATCACTCCGTCGAGCAGGGCGATGACGCGGTCGCAGCGCCGGGTGAGGCGGCCGTCGTGCGTGGCGATGAGGAAGGACGCACCCTCGCGGTGACCGAGGTCGCGCATCAGGTCGAGCATCTGTTCGGCGGTGTGCGAGTCGAGGCTGGCGGTTGGCTCGTCGGCGATGACCAGCGCGGGCCGCTTGACCAGCGCCCGCGCGATGGCCACACGCTGGCGCTGGCCGCCGGAGAGCGCGTCGGGCCGGTGCTGCGCGTGCTCGGCCAGGCCGACGGCGCCGAGCATGGCGGCCACCCGCGTGCGCCGCTCGGCCGCGGGCAGGCCGGCGAGGAACAGCGGGTAGTCCACGTTCTCGGCCACGGTCATCACCGGCACGAGGTTGAAGCCCTGGAAGATGAAGCCGATCGTGTCGCGGCGCAGCAGCGTGGCGGCGTGTTCGGCGCGGGCATCGACCGTGGTGCCGCGCAGGCGGATCTCGCCTGCATCCGGCGCGTCGATCAGGCCGGCAAGGTTCAGGACCGTGCTCTTGCCGCTGCCCGATGGACCGGTCAGCGCGACCATTTCACCAGGCGCCACCCGCAGATCGACGCCTTGCAGCGCCGGCACCGTGTGTGTGCCGAGCTGGTAGGTCTTGCGCACGCCGCGCAGTTCGATGACCGTGGCGGTGCTCATGGCGCGGCCTTCGCGGCGATCCTGCGGACCGCTTCCTGGAACGCGGCTGGCGTGGCGGCATAGGCGGGATGCCGCATCACCTCGTCGAGCAGGCGCCGGCCGCGCTCGCCGCGGTGGAACATCGACGGCAGCGCGAGGAAGGTGCCGGCGGCGGTGAGCCTGGTTTCCAGCGCCACCGGGACGCCGCGGTGCTGGGTGACCTCATCGGCCGGGCTGAGCAGCGCGAGCGCCTTGTCGATCATCGCCAGCCCGTCTTCGGCATAGCCGAGCTTCTTCCATGGCATCCAGGTGGTGCGTGCCTGCATCGAGGTGGCTGCACCCGTGTAGGCCATCAGCAGCGGGTCGAGCGGCTGGGTGTGGCTCAGCGCGGTGAGCTGGGCGAGTGCGGGGGCAATGGCCTCGGCATCACCGTCGCTGGCCCGCCGGAAGGTGTCCACCGCGCTGTTGAAGTCGATGGAGGTGTTCGCGGCACTGGTGGCGGCCACGGTGGCGGGCGAGCCTGGGTGATCGGCTGACCAGGCGGGCAGGGCGAGGGCGGCGACCAGCGCGATCTGGCTGGCGGCGAGGATCTGGACGAGGTGGCGGCGCTGCATGGTGGCGGTTCTCCCGGAGGGTTGACGATGACGATGGCGTCATGGTCCGGGAGCCGCGTCGCAGGTGCAGCTGGTTTGCGACGAACGGTGGCTGGGCGTCGCGAACGGTCGGAATCGGCCTCAATCAGCGGCGGCTGGAGCCTCCGAGCAACGAGCCGAGCACGCCACGCACGATCTCCCTGCCCACCGACGAGCCGACCGTGCGCACCGCCGATTTCGCCATGGTCTGCACCAGGCCGTCGTGGCGGCCGCCGCGCGGACCGGTGGTGCCGAACAGCAGTCCGCCGAGTGCCCCGGACAGCATGCCGCCGAGTCCATCGCCTCCGGCTTCCGCGGTGGCGGCCCGTGCGCCATCGGCCATCGACTGACCGGCCTGGCTGCGCAGGCTGTCGCCCGTGTCCGCAGACGTGACGGCCCGGCCTTTGAGTTTCTCGTACGCGGACTCGCGGTCCACGGTTTTCTCGTAGACGCCGGCCACCAGCGAAGTCTCGCGCAGCTGCTGGCGCTGGGCGGCGCTGATCGGGCCGATCTGGCTGCCTGGCGGCAGCACGTAGACCCGCTCGGTCACGCTCGGGCGGCCCTTGGCGTCGAGCAGGCTCACCAGCGCTTCGCCGACACCCAGCTCGGTGATCGCGGCGGCGATGTCCAGCGCCGGGTTCGGGCGCATCGTGTCAGCCGCCGACTTGACCGCCTTCTGGTCACGCGGCGTGAAGGCGCGCAGCGCGTGCTGCACGCGGTTGCCGAGCTGGCCGAGCACGGTCTCGGGGATGTCCAGCGGGTTCTGCGTCACGAAGTACACGCCGACGCCCTTGGACCGCACCAGCCGCACCACCAGCTCGATCCGCTCGGTCAGTGCTGCCGGAGCGTCCTTGAACAGCAGGTGGGCCTCGTCGAAGAAGAAGACCAGCTTCGGTTTTTCCAGATCGCCCACCTCGGGCAGCGTCTCGAACAGCTCCGACAGCATCCACAGCAGGAAGGTGGCGTACAGGCGCGGCGCGTTCATCAGCTTGTCGGCGGCGAGGATGTTGACGACGCCTTGGCCGTCCACCGTCTGCATGAAGTCCTCGATCGAGAGCATGGGCTCGCCGAAGAACTGGTCGCCGCCCTGTTGCTCGATCTGCATCAGGCCGCGCTGGATCGCGCCGACGGACGCTGCGCTGATGTTGCCGTATTCGGTCTGGAAGGTGCTGGCGTTGTCGCCGACGTGCTGCAGCATGGCGCGCAGGTCTTTCAGATCCAGCAGCAGCAGGCCATTGTCATCGGCGATCTTGAAGACCAGTTGCAGCACACCCTGCTGCGTCTCGTTCAGGTTGAGCATGCGCGACAGCAGCAGCGGGCCCATGTCCGACACGGTCGCCCGCACCGGGTGGCCCTGTTCGCCGAACACGTCCCACAGCGTGGCGGGACAGGCGTTCCACGTGGGTTCGTCCAGACCACGTTCCTGGAGGATCTGTGCCAGCTTGCCGCCGAGCTGGCCCTTCTGGGTGATGCCGGTCAGGTCGCCCTTGATGTCGGCCATGAACACCGGCACACCGAGGCGCGAGAAGCTCTCGGCGAGCGTCTGCAGCGTGATCGTCTTGCCGGTGCCGGTGGCGCCGGTGATGAGGCCGTGGCGGTTCGCCAGCGCAGGCAGCAGGTGACATTCGATGTCGCCGTGGCGGGCAAGCAGGATCGGCTCAGTCATATTTGGTTCTCCGGGTCGGGCACGCGGCGCGGCAAAAGTAAAATGGCAGTCTAACGAACTCAGCGCATCCAGGAGCATTCATGGCCGGTCATTCCAAGTGGGCCAATATCCAGCATCGCAAAGGCCGCCAGGACGAGAAGCGCGGCAAGATCTGGACCCGCATCATCCGTGAGATCACGGTGGCTGCGCGGCAGGGGGGCTCCGACATCGGCACCAACCCGCGCCTGCGGCTGGCCATCGAGAAGGCCAAGGCGGCCAACATGCCGGCGGACCGCATCAAGTACAACATCGACAAGGCGTCCGGCAACCTCGAAGGTGTCAACTACGAGGAAATCCGCTACGAGGGCTATGGCATCGGTGGTGCGGCCATCATCATCGACACGATGACGGACAACCGCGTGCGGACCGTGGCCGAAGTGCGCCACGCTTTCAGCAAGTACGGCGGCAACCTGGGCACCGATGGCTCGGTGGCGTTCCAGTTCAGGCATTGCGGCCAGCTGGTGTTCGCGCCGGGCACCGACGAAGACAAGGTGATGGACGTCGCGCTGGAGTCGGGTGCCGAGGATGTCATCACCGACGCGGACGGCGCCATCGAGGTGCTGACCACGCCGCCGGAATTCGAGGCGGTCAAGGCGGCGCTCGAAGCGGCGGGTCTCGTGGCGGAGATCGCTGGCGTGACCATGCGGGCCGAGAACACGGTCGATCTGGCGGGCGACGACGCCCAGCGCATGCAGAAGCTGCTCGATGTCATCGAGGACCTCGACGACGTGCAGGATGTCTATCACAACGCCGAACTGGGCGACTGACCAGACTGACAAGGTAGGATTCCGAGGCGGGGACCGGACGCCATGCGTGTCCGGGTTCAGTTTCCAGACAAGATGATGAAGAAAGTCCCATGAAAGTTCTCGTGATAGGCGGCGGTGGCCGTGAGCATGCCCTGGCCTGGAAGCTGGCCCAATCCACCCGCATCCACAAGGTGTTCGTGGCGCCGGGCAATGGCGGCACCGCGCTGGATCCGCGCATGACGAACGTGCCGATCTCGGACGTGGCGGCGCTGGCCGATTTCGCGCAGGCCGAGAAGGTCGGCATGACGGTGGTCGGCCCCGAGGTGGCGCTGGCCGCGGGGGTGGTGGACGAGTTCCGTGCCCGGGGTCTGCGCATCTTCGGCCCGACGCAGGCGGCGGCCCAGCTCGAAAGCTCCAAGGCCTTCGCCAAGGACTTCATGAAGCGCCACAAGATCCCGACCGCTGCCTACGAGACCTTCAGCGATGCGGTGCAGGCCCATGCCTATGTCGACCGCATGGGTGCGCCCATCGTCATCAAGGCGGACGGTCTGGCCGCGGGCAAGGGCGTGGTCGTGGCGATGTCGCTGGAGGAGGCGCACCAGGCCGTGGACTGGATGCTGCTCGACAACAAGCTCGGCGTGCAGCACAACGCCGATGGCGCCCGCGTCGTGATCGAGGAGTTCCTGGTCGGCGAGGAAGCGAGTTTCATCGTCATGGTGGATGGCCGCAACGTCCTGGCGCTGGCCACCAGCCAGGACCACAAGCGCCTGCTGGACGGCGACCAGGGTCCGAACACCGGCGGCATGGGGGCGTACTCGCCCGCGCCGGTGGTGACGCCGAACATCCACGCCAAGGTGATGCAGGACATCATCCGCCCGACCGTGGACGGCATGCGCCGCGACGGCATTCCCTTCACCGGCTTCCTCTATGCCGGCCTGATGATCGACGCCAAGGGCGGCGTGAAGACGCTGGAGTTCAACACCCGCATGGGCGATCCGGAAACGCAGCCGATCATGATGCGGCTGAAGAGCGACTTCCTGCAGGTGCTGCAGCACGCCACCGATGGCACGCTGGACCAGGTCACGCTCGACTGGGACCGCCGTGTCGCACTCGGCGTCGTGGTGGCCGCAGCGGGCTATCCGCTGGATCCGAAGAAGGGCGATGCCATCCGCGGCCTGCCGGCGGAAGCCGAGGACTGCAAGGTGTTCCATGCCGGCACCGCGACCGGGCCGGCCGGTGGCGTCGTGACCAGCGGTGGGCGCGTGCTGTGCGTGACCGCGCTGGGCGACTCGGTGCGCAACGCCCAGCTGCGTGCCTACGACGCCACGCAGACGATCCAGTACACCGGCATGCAGTACCGACGCGACATCGGCTACCGCGCCATCAAGCGCGCGCCGCAGACCTGAGGCGGGCAGGACGGCCATGACGACCGATGACATGACGCAGCCCGATGCGCTGTCCAACGCCGAAGTGCGGGCCTACCTGCTGGGCCTGCAGCAGTCGATCTGCGACGCCGTGGGTGCCGAGGATGGGCAGGCGTTCATCACCGACGCCTGGGAGCGTCCGCCCGGCGGCAAGCTCGACGGCGCCGGCATCACCCGGCTGATCGAGAACGGCGGCCTGCTGGAGCGCGGTGGCTGCGCGTTCTCGCAGGTGCGCGGCACGGCCTTGCCCCCATCGGCGACGCAGCACCGGCCGGAACTCGCCGGTGCGCCGTTCGAGGCCATGGGCGTGTCGCTGGTCTTCCATCCGCGCAACCCGCATGTGCCGACCGTGCACATGAACGTGCGCATGCTGTCGGCCACGCCCACCCAGGGGCCGCTGGCCGGCCAGACCGTGCGCTGGTTCGGCGGAGGAATGGACCTGACGCCGTACTACGGCGTCGAGGACGACGCGGTGCAGTTCCACCGTGCCTGCCGCGACGCACTGGCGCCGCACGATCCGGCGCTCTATCCGCGCTTCAAGACCTGGTGCGACGAGTACTTCTTCCTGAAGCACCGCAACGAGCCGCGTGGCATCGGCGGCATCTTCTTCGACGACTTCTCGGCGCTCGGCGCGCGGGGCAGCTTCGCGATGCTGAAGGACGTGGGCGACGCGCTGCTCAAGGGCTGGCTGCCGATCGCGCAGCGCCGCCGCGACACGCCCTACGGCGAACGCGAGCGCGACTTCCAGGCCTACCGGCGCGGCCGCTATGTCGAGTTCAATCTGGTCTGGGACCGTGGCACCCTGTTCGGCCTGCAGTCGGGCGGGCGCACCGAGTCGATCCTGATGTCGATGCCGCCGCAGGTGACCTGGCGCTACCAGTGGACGCCTGAGCCAGGCACGCCGGAAGCGCGGCTGTACACCGATTTCCTGCGCCCGCGCGACTGGCTGGCGGAGTTCGATGGACGTTGAACCCCGGCGCATCGGGCTCTACGGCGGCAGCTTCGACCCGGTGCACCAGGCGCACCGCGCGCTGGCCGACACGGCCTTCAGCCAGCTGGCGCTGGACGAACTGCGCTGGATCCCAGCCGGTCAGCCGTGGCAGAAAACCCGCCGTCTCGCACCGGCCGAACACCGCGCCGCGATGGTCGGGCTGGCAATCAGCGACAATCCTGCCTTCGTGCTCGAAAAGTGCGAAGTTGAACGGCCCGGTCCGAGCTACACGCTGGACACCGTGACACTGCTGCAGCAGCGCGAACGGCACCCGGCCCGCTGGTTTCTGATCATCGGGCAGGACCAGCTGGCGGGCTTCTGCACCTGGCATGGCTGGGCCGAACTGCTGCAGCGGGTCACGCTGGCGGTGGCAGGACGCGCAGGTGTTCCGGTACAGGCACCCGCTGAACTTTTGAACACCGGACACGGCATCGTGGCACTCGACATGCCGTCGATGGCGGTGTCTTCGACTGAATTGAGGAACCGGTTCGCCGCAGGCGAGTCGGCTTCTTCGCTGGCACCCCGGATGGTGGCGCCGGCCGTGGCGCGCTATATTGATCGCCACGGGCTGTACCGAATCGACCCACCCTCTCCTCAATCCTGAATCCCCTGGAACAAGAACGGCGCTGAATGGACATCCGCAAGCTGCAACGCACCATCGTCGATGGACTCGAAGATGTGAAGGCCCAAGACATCGTGGTCTTCAACACCGAACACCTCTCGGCGATGTTCGAGCGCGTCGTCATCGCCTCCGGCACAAGCAACCGGCAGACCAAGTCGCTCGCCGCCAGCGTGCGCGAGAAGGTCAAGTCGCTCGGCGGCGACGTCCTGAGCGTCGAGGGCGAGGACAACGGGGAATGGATCATCGTGGACTGCGGCGCGGCCGTGGTGCATGTCATGCAACCCGCCATCCGCCAGTACTACCACCTCGAAGAGATCTGGGGCGGCAAGCCGGTGCGCCTGAAGCTCGCCAGTGCCACGCAAGGGCTGGTCAAGGCTTCGCGCGACGAGGACGACGACGAGGACGACGCACCTGCTGCACCGGCCCGCAAGGCCGCGCCGCGCAAGCGCTCGTCGTCCGCAGCGGAAGCGGCGGCGGACGTGAAGAAGCCGGCCGCCAGGAAGGCGCCGGCCCGCAAGACCGCGGCGACGTCGGCCACGGGCACTGTCGCCCGCAAGACGCCGGCCCGCAAGGCCGCGGCCGGCGCAGCGTCGAAGATCAAGACCGTCGTGATCAACGCACCCGACCGCGAGCGCAAGACGCCCGCCCGCAAGAAGGCCGCTGCGCCCAAGCGCAGCGCCTGATGCCGGCGCGGTGAGTCGCTCTTGAAGCTGCACCTCGTCGCAGTCGGCCAGAAGATGCCGGAATGGGCCGAGACGGCCTACGCGGACTACGCCAAGCGTTTTCCGCCCGACTGCCGTCTCGAACTCAAGGCCGTCAAGACCGAGCCACGCACCAGTGGCAAGCCGGTCGAGGCGCTGATGGCCGCCGAGCGGATCCGCATCGAAGCGGCATTGCCCAAGGGTGTGCGCCGGGTCGTGCTCGACGAGCGCGGCACCCGGGTCACCACCGTGGCGCTCGCCGAGCGGCTCAAGGTCTGGCAGCACGACGGCCGCGACGTGGCGCTGGTCATCGGCGGGCCGGACGGACTGGACCCTGAACTGCGCGCCAGCGCGGATGAACTGCTGCGCCTGTCCGACCTCACCTTGCCGCACGCCTTCGTGCGTGTGATGCTGGCCGAGGCGCTCTACCGGGCCTGGTCGGTCACGGTCGGACACCCTTACCACCGCGAATGAACCCGAGAACGAGCCGGCGCTGACCGCGCCGAGACGACGATGACCCGCTGGATCTACCTCGCCTCGCAAAGCCCGCGCCGCCGCCAGTTGCTCGACCAGATCGGCGTGCGGCATGAATTGCTGCTGCCCGGCCCGGACGAGGACGCCGAAGCGCTCGAAACCGTGCGGCCGGACGAGGCTCCGCGCGCCTACGTGCAGCGCGTGACGCTCGCCAAGCTGGACGCCGCCCGGGCCCGGCTGCAGCGCGCCGGCCTGCCCGTGGCGCCCATCCTCTGCGCCGACACGACCGTGGCGCTCGGCCGGCGCATCCTGGGCAAGCCGGCCGATGCCGACGACGCGTGCGAGATGCTCGGTGCGCTGGCTGGACAGGAACACCGGGTCCTCACCGCCGTGGCGCTGGCCGATGGCGAGCGCGTGCTGCAGGGCCTCAGCGTCTCGCGCGTGCGGTTCGCGCCGGTCGATGCCGCGCGCATCGCCGCCTATGTCGCTACCGGCGAGCCCATGGGCAAGGCCGGCGCCTATGCCATCCAGAGTGGCGCGGCCACTTGGGTCGAGCGGATCGCCGGCAGTTATTCGGGCATCATGGGCCTGCCCCTGTTCGAGACAGCCTGCCTGCTGCGGGACGCGGGCTGGTCCCTCTGAACCCACAAGAACATAGAAAAGTCCCATGCAAGACATCTTGGTGAACTGGTCGCCGCAGGAGACGCGCGTGGCCATCGTCGAACACGGCGCAGTGCAGGAGCTGCACGTCGAGCGCACGCTGGAGCGCGGCCTCGTCGGCAACATCTACGCGGGCAAGGTCGCCCGCGTGCTGCCCGGCATGCAGAGCGCCTTCATCGACATCGGGCTGGAGCGCGCCGCCTTCCTGCACGTGGCCGATGTGCAGGTCGCCGGCCAGACCGGTCGCGGCCACCATGCCGACAGCGGCACCATGCCGCCGATCGAGAAGCTGGTCTACGAGGGCCAGACGCTGGTGGTGCAGGTCATCAAGGACCCCATCGGCACCAAGGGCGCGCGCCTGTCCACGCAGGTCAGCGTCGCCGGTCGGCTGCTGGTGCATCTGCCGCAGGACGACCACATCGGCATCTCGCAGAAGATCGGCTCGCATGAACTGCGCGAGCAGCTGCGCCAGCGCATGGGCGTGCTGGTCGGCAACCGGGAAACGGGCGGCGGGGGCGGCTTCATCCTGCGCACCAATGCCGAGGACGCCACCGACGACGAACTGGCCGAGGACATCGCCTACCTCCGCAAGACCTGGTCCACGATCCGCGCGCTGGCGCTGAAGTCGCCGCCGGGCTCGCTGCTGCACGAGGACCTGAACCTTGTCCAGCGGGTGCTGCGCGACCTGGTGGACGAGCGCACGGCGACCATCCGCATCGACTCGCGCATGCAGTTCGACGCGCTGCGCAGCTTCGGCCAGCAGTTCACGCCGAGTTCGGTGAACCGCCTGCAGCATTACAAGGGCGAGCGTCCCATCTTCGACCTGTTCGGCATCGACCAGGAAATCGAGAAGGCGCTGGCCCGGCGGGTGGACCTGAAGTCCGGTGGCTATCTCGTCATCGACCAGACCGAGGCGCTGACGACGATCGATGTCAACACCGGCGGCTACGTCGGGGCGCGCAACTTCGACGACACGATCTTCAAGACCAACCTCGAAGCGGCGCAGGCCATCGCGCGGCAGCTGCGGCTGCGCAATCTGGGCGGGATCATCATCCTCGACTTCATCGACATGACCCGCATGGACCACCAGGAGCAGGTGGTGTCGGAGCTGCGCAAGCAACTCGCCCGTGACCGCACCAAGATCACGATCAGCGGCTTCACGCAGCTCGGCCTGATCGAGATGACGCGCAAGCGCACCCGCGAATCGCTGGCGCACATGCTCTGCCAGCCGTGCCCGACCTGTGGCGGGCGCGGGCAGGTGAAGACGCCGCGCTCGGTCTGCTACGACATCCTGCGCGAGATCCTGCGCGAAGCGCGGCAGTTCAATCCCAAGGAATTCCGCGTCATCGCGGCGCCGTCGGTGATCGAGATGCTGCTGGACGAGGAAAGCACCCACCTGGCCGGTCTGAGCGACTTCATCGGCAAGCCGATCTCGCTGCAGACGGAAGCGACGGTGAATCCGGAGCAGTACGACATCGTGCTGATGTAAGCCAAGCGGCAGGCGCCAGCCCGCCGCACTGTGTGGACACCTGCCATGAAACACCAGGACCGACTCGATCCAGACGCCCTGCGCCTCGCACTGGCCGATCTCCCGCTGTGGACCTTCGAGGCCACCCGCAGCGCGCTGACCCGGCAGTTCCAGTTCACCAGCTTCGCGGAGGCCTTCGGGTTCATGGCCGAGATCGCGCTCCAGGCCGAGCGGCACGACCACCATCCCGAGTGGTTCAACGTCTACAACCGTGTCGACGTGACGTGGACCAGCCACGACGTGCAGGGGGTGTCGGCGCGGGATGTGGCAATGGCGCGGCTGTGTGACGGGGCAGCGGCACGCCGATTGCATCCATCCGCTCGATGACTGCTCAACCGACTCCATCCCCCGCGTCCGCCGACCCCATCACGCCCCATTCGCTCATCGAGGACATCATCGCGCTGCTCAGCGGCACGGTGCTCGTCGTCCTCGGTGTGGCGATGTTTCGGCAGGCCTCGATGGTTGCAGGCGGCACCACCGGCATCGCCTTCCTGATCCACTACGCCGGCCACGTCAACTTCGGGCTGGCGCTGTTCCTCATCAACCTGCCGTTCTACTGGCTTGCGTGGCGCCACATGGGCCACGCGTTCACGCTCAAGACCTTCGCCGCGGTGGCGCTGATGTCGGCCGAGATCGAGCTGCTGCCGCGGGTGCTGTCCTTCTCGACGCTGCATCCGCTGTTCGCGGCGGTCGCGGGTGGGCTGCTGGTTGGCACCGGCATGCTGATCCTGTTCCGCCACCGGGCGAGCATCGGCGGCATCGGCGTGGTGGCCGTGCTGCTGCAGGAGCGCCGCGGCTGGCGCGCCGGCCAGGTGCAGATGGCGATCGACTGCTGCATCGTCGCCGCGGCGCTCTTCGTCGTGCCGCTGCCGCAGGTGCTGCTGTCGGTGCTCGGGGCGTTGACGCTGAATCTGGTGCTGGCGATGAACCACCGACCGGGGCGCTACGTGGCGCGGTGACCAGCGACGGGCCGGGCGCGGCCGCGGGTCAGGTCAGTCTTGCCGCACTTCCAGCTCGGCGATCGACCACGGCACTGTGGCGCTGCCGGTCTGCACGATCCGGACGAACTTCGACCACTGCGGCCCGGGCCAGATGTCGGTCACCCAGGCCGTGCCGGCGCCGGAGGCCTTTTCGGTCCATGTCACCGCGTCGTTGCTCACCAGCACCTTGTAGCCACGCGGATACTCCTGCGACCAGGCGCCCATGTCCATGCGCAGGTGGTTCCAGCTCCTGCCGGTGCCGAGGCTGACGGTCAGGCTCTGGCCGTTCTGCTGCGCGGTGCCGGTGGTCCAGCGGGTGCTGGTGTCGCCGTCGGCGGCCAGCCCCGCGCCGCGCAGGCCGGTCGTGAAGTTCAGCACCGACGAGCCCCAGGCGTTGTTGCCATTGTTGTTCGGGTTGCCGGCGCCGTCGAGCAGGGCGTCCTTGTCGGTGCTGCTGTATTTCCAGAGCCAGGCAGTGGTGGTGAGGTTCTGGCGGCGCGCGGCCTTCAGGAACGTGGCGGGGTTCATCAGGGCGCCGGCGTTCATCGGGCCGATCTCGCCGAACAGGACGGCCAGTCCCTTGCCGCGCACCGACTGGATGCGGGTCTCGACGCTCGCCAGATCGGTGTTGGGCTCGCCCGAGCCTTCGAGCCAGCGTTCGTAGGCATGCAGGTCGAAGACGAGGTTGCTGCGGCCGGCGAGCAGGTTCCGGCCCTGCGTCAGCAGCACGTCCTCGCCCTGGCCTTGGCGGTTGCCCGGCACCACGACGATGTTGGTCGCGCCGGTGGAGCGGATGTTGTCGACCATGGTCTTCATGTCCGACAGCCAGAGCGCGTCGCTGTAGCCGTTGCCGTTGTTCCACCAGTAGGGCTCGTTCCAGACCTCCAGCCACACGTCCGGCTGGTTTTTCACCAGCATGGCCCAGTCGCGCATCTTCGTCTTGTAGGCGCCGTAGAAATACTGGGCGCTCGGCGTCATGCCCGTGAACATCGAGCCGGCGGTGCCGTCCCAACCGAAGGGGCACAGGATCGTCACCTTGCCCGCAGCCCGGTTGGCGTCGATCAGCGCCTGCACCGAGCGCAGCCACGACGTGCCGACCTGCACCGGGCCGCCGGTCAGCGGGGTGTCGCGCATGGCGCCGATGAAGACGCGGACGATGTCGACGTTCCAGTTCGCCATCTCGGTCGGCGAGCCGCCGAAGACGTGCATGGCGTTGGCGCCGCGGAAGGTCTGGGGGTTGCCGTTGTGCAGGATCTGCGTGCCGGAGACGGTGTAGGTGTCGGCGGCGTGGGCGAGGGCCGAGCACAGTACCGCAGCGGCGAGGGTGAGGGCGGGTTTCATGGGGAGGACGCGCAGGTTGTTCGTCACAGTTCTTGAGGATGGGGCCGCGCGTTGCTGCCCGGCACGGTGAGGTTGTCGAACCCACGTGCTTGCAGCCCTCACGCCATGAAACCCAGGTTGGTGTTCGAGAAGTTGCCCAGGTTGGGCAACACAGTGGTGAGTTCGCTGGAAGTCAGTCCCATCCAGCGGCCCAGCGTGGCGGCGTACTCGGTCACCGAAGTGGTCGGCAGCAGGCGGCCCGAGCCGACATCGGTGGCAGTCCCCAGCGCCGTGACCGGGAAACTGCCATAGATGCTGGTGCCGCGCACTGCGCCGCCGGCGATGAAGTGGTGCGAGCCCCAGCCGTGGTCACTGCCGTCGCCATTGCTGACCAGCGTGCGGCCGAAATCGCTGGCAGTGAACAGCGTGGCGTTGTTGAGCATGCCGACACCTTCGAGTGATCGCAAGAACCAGTCCACCGAATTGGCCACGCGTGACATCAGGACGGGCTGGTCGCGCATCTGGTTCGAATGGCTGTCGAAGCCGCCGATCGAGACCATGAAGACTTGCCGGCGCAAGCCCATCTTGGGGCCTGCTGCGATCATCTGCGCGACGATGCGCAGTTGTCGGGCCAGCGAGTCGTTGGTCAGCGCGGTCGTCAGCGCCGGAATGCCCGAGGCGTCGATTGCGGTCCGCAGCGTGGTGGTGGTGTCGATCGAGCGTTGCATGATGCGTGTGTGCTCGGTCTGGAAGTCGTTGTTGCCGTTGGCCAGCAGCACGTCGCGCAGGATCGGCGCTGCACTGGTGGAGCCCATGAGCCACGACTTGGACAGCGCGTTGACGCCAATCGGCCCGTCGGCACCGACTTGGTACTGGAACACCGACCGCCCGGTCAAAAACACCGCATTGCCCGAGGCCGATACGGTGGTGAAGATCGGCTGTGTGTTGGCCGACATGAACAGGTCACCCATGCGCCCGCCCCAACCGGACGGCGCACCTTCGGGGGCGAGCGACTGCCAGGTCGACTGCTGGTCGTTGTGCGAGTAAAGCTTGGTCGGCACGGAACCGCTGCCCGCCTGGTACTCCGCCTTGGTGACCGGACGCACCAGCGTGCCGACGTTGGCGAGCACGGCTGCGCGGCCGGACTCGTACCAGGTGCGCAGTGGTGCGAGTTCCTGTGGCATGCCGAACGCACGGCCACTGCCCTGCGAATTGCAAGTGATGGGCAGCAGTTTGGCTGATGGCCATGCCAGTTCGGCACGCACCTTGGCATAGCTGGCGTAGTTGCTGGTATCGGTGGGAACGAGCCAGTTGTGGGCGTCGTTGCCACCGGTCATGAACAAGCAGACCAGCGCCCGGTAGCCACTGGTGTCGGCAGCAACGGCCCGCTCGGCAGCCAGGGCGCCCAGGCCTGCCAAGCTCATCGCCAGCGGTGTGCTGAAGCCGGGAATCCACGGTGTCGCAGCGGCTGCCAAGCCACGCGCGGAACGCAAAAAATGTCGTCTTGAGGTGGTCATGGCGCGTCAGCGTTGGATCAGGTATTCGGGTGATGCCAAGGCGAAGAAGACAGCGATGCGGGCTCGGTTCATCTGGCTAGCAGCGTCATTGCCGCCGACAGTCGACATCGCTGCAATGAGCGCCTGGCGCAGGGAGGCCGACATCTGTGAACCGAACAGCAACTGGTTGATCTCTTCGACCATGCCGTTGACATTTCCGGCCGTCAGGAGCGCCGCCAGGTGGTTGTAGTTGGCGGCCATTTCGCGCGCGCCGTTGGCCCAGCCCAATCCGTCACTGCCCATCGATTCAGCCACGTTGACCCAGCCTGCAACGGTGTTTTCATTGACGATCTGCAACTCTGGCGCAGTGGCTCCACGCGCAGCAAAACTGGAGTTTGGCGGGATGTAGCCGGGCCGGAAGTCACCGAACACCGAAGGGGCGTTCTCTGGCACCTGACCAGCCGGGCTGATCTCCCAGGCGAAGTTGTAGGCCCCGTTGGTGGAGGCGGCATTGAAGGCCCGCATCCAGTGCGCGATGCGCAGCACCGGCTCGCGCACCTTGCCGAAGCCTGCGACGATCGGGCCCCGGGCTTCCGTGTCGAGCAGGACGGCACCCACCACGGCGGCGAGATCGCCACGCACGCCCTTGCCGTTGTTGTTGAAGACAGTCGCAACCCGCGCCACGTAGGCCGGGCTCGGATTGCTGGTGACCAGTTTCTGGATCAGCTGGCGGCCAATGAACGGTCCGACGTTCGGGTGGTTGAACAGCGCATCGAGCGCCTTGCGCAGGTCCTCGCCAGCACTGGCTCCAGCCGGCAGCGTGACGGACCATGCCTTGCCTTCAAAGAGCGTCTTCTGGGCCGTGGAATGCTGTCCCGGATAGGCCTTCATGGGCTGCACATCGATGCGCTGGTCGGCTGTGGCGCTGTAGTTCGGGCCGCCCCACCGGAAATTGCTGTCGGTCAGTGCGTTGTCCGGAAATGCCCAGGAAAAACCGGTGAAGACCTTGGCCAACGCCATGACGTCGGCATTGCCGTAGGTCTCGATGGGACGACCACTGGCGTCGAGCTTGAAGCTGCCGTCCGGATTCAGCTCGTACAGGCCGATGGTGAAGAGCTGCATCACCTCGCGTGCGAAGTTCTCGTCGGGCACCCGCCCGGTGGTGAGGTCTTCCTTGCGGTTGCGCATGTGCGACAGGTAGATGCCCATTGCAGGACTGAGCGCCATGTCTTCCATCAGGGTGCGGAAGTTGCCAAAGGCGTCGCGGTTGATCAGGTCAAGATAGTTGGCATAGGCCCGACTGTGGTGCCACAGGTTGCCATCGGCTTGCGAGACCATGAAAATCTGCTGCAGCGCGTAGGCCACACGCCGACGCAACTGGTCGGGCGCGCTGGTGGACGAGGCCCAGAACGCCTGCGACACCACGTAAGGGGTGTACTGGGCGCCGCCTGGACGGTAGGCATCGCCCAGGTTGAAACGTGTCTGTACCGCGTCGACGAAACTGCTGACCGCCGGCAGGGCCATCTGGGTGCTGATCCAGTTGGCGTAGGTCTGCGTGGCCAGGGTGTCGATCAGGGCGGGCGTCGGGCCGAATGTCGTCTGCAGCAGGAAGCGCGAAGCGTCCTGACGACGGGCCAGGTCGGCCACCGTTGTGGAGATGGCGGCAGGCCAGGACATGCGCAGCGCGCCATTGCCCCACATTTCGCTGCGACCGGCCACCACGTTGACTCCGTCGAAGGCTGCGGCGCCGCTGCCCTGGTCGAGCACCACGGTCGGGCTGCTCGGCAACATCGCCGACTGGCTGTCGCTGACAAAGGCCACGAACAGGTTGCGGTCTCCGGCGGTGGCCGAGTAGACATCGTTGGTGAAGACGACTTCGACCTTGGCCCCGGCATGCAGCGTCGGTGCGCTGAAGGTGAAGTCTGCCCAATCGACGGTGTTGCGGACCTCTGCGGCGCCGATCAGGACATCATCGACGCGCACCTGCATGATCGGGCCGATATTGCTGGACAGGCTTGCGCGAGCCCGCACGGTCAGTGTCGGCACAGCTGCCGATCGGGTGGCCAGGGCCTTGGCCCGATTGCTGCCGAGGTAGGACTGAGTTTCCGCGTTGGCGGCACTGGTGTCGTGGCTGGTCGCCTGGGACGTTGCGCTGTCGCTTTCGCTGCCGCCGCCACAGGCGGTCAACAGCACCACGGTCCAGGCCATCCAGAGCGCACGCAGGAACGTGGGGGTGTTGTGTGCCATGAGGGGGTGTCGCCAGGAACAGGGTTGGTGATTGCGAGCCGCGCCAACGCGGAGATGTGATTCCAGTTCCAGGGTTGGCAGAAATCAGCTCGATGATTTTATCATTACAGGGCGCGTCCCGGTCAGGTCGATGTGACCGTGGTTCGTCGCATCCTTGATCCGCCGCTACAGCCCGGCGAGGTGGCGGTGGCACACACTGGCGTAGCGGCCCTCGAAGCCGTTCAGTGGGTTGCGGCAATACCAGCCGCTCTGTCCTGGATGCCAAGTCTGATTCAGGAGCGTATGCTGCAAGTTGTCAAAATCGGTGGCCCGATGATGTCAGTCAGTCATCCACACAGGAGTGCGTCATGGCAAAGGTTCTGGTGCTTTATCACAGCTACTACGGACACATCGAGGCAATGGCCGGTGCAGTGGCCGAGGGTGTGCGCGAAGTCGAGGGCGTCACCGTCGACGTGAAACGAGTACCGGAGACGGTTCCCGCTGACGTCTTCGCCAAGACGGGTGGAAAGGCGCACCAGTCTGCGCCAGTCGCGCAGCCATCCGATCTGGCGAACTACGACGCAATCATCTTCGGCACACCGACCCGATTCGGCAATATGAGCGGCCAGATGCGGACGTTTCTGGATCAGACCGGCGCGCTCTGGATGTCTGGGGCGCTGGTCGGCAAGGTTGGCTCGGTGTTTGCCTCGTCGGCGACACAGCATGGTGGTCAGGAGAGCACGATTCTGACCTTCCATCCGACACTGTTTCATCAAGGGATGATCGTGGTCGGCCTGCCGTACTCTGAACAGCGGCAGATGGGGTTGGACGAGATCAAGGGTGGCAGCCCGTATGGCGCGTCCACGATCGCAGGAGGCCAGGGTGAACGCATGCCTAGCCAGCAGGAACTGGGCATGGCCAGTTTCCAAGGCAGACACGTTGCCACGATCGCCAAGAAACTCTTCGGCTGACGCTGGAGATCGACAGGCCTCTTCACGCCAGTGTTGCGCTGTCTACCTTGGAGGGGCCTGCGTTTGGACATCCTGGGGATGCTATACGGCAATCCAGCCCATTCCACGGGCCAGCAGCAGCAGCGACACGGCTCCGCTGGTCACGGCGAAGGCCTGCTGAAGGCGCGCACCAGCCAGGCGTGCAGCAATCAACCGTCCCAGAAGCAGGGCGCCGATGGCGCCGATGGCGAAGGGCCTGGCGATGTTCCAGGCAATCGAGCCTTGCCAGGCCGCAGCCGCGACACCGCCCACGGAAACCAGTGAAATCACCGCCAGCGAGGTGGCGAAGATGCTGCGCATCGCGAGGTTGGTGAAGCGGTTGAGCGACGGAACGATGACGAATCCGCCGCCCACGCCCAGCAGTCCGCTGAGCAGGCCCGACACGGCCCCCGTTCCTGCCAGGGCCCAGGCACACGGCATGGTCCAGATCAGGCGACCCTCGCTGGGATTGAGCACGCAAGGCAGGTGCGTCTGTGTCTGGACAGACTCTGTCTGACCAGACGGGATGCGTCGCGCCTGGTTGAACATGCGCCATGCCACCAGCGCCAGCACGAGAGAAAACGCCACCGTCAGCGGCGCGTTGGGGATCACGCGGGCGAGGCGCACACCAAACGGTGCGAGCCCCATGCCGGTGAGGCCGATCAACGCCGCTGCGCGGTAGCGAACCAGTCCTTCGCGCAGTCCCAGAACGGCACCAAATGCCGAAGCAGCACCCACCGCGATCAACCCGACAGGTGCGGCCTGCATGATGCTCAGGTGCAACCCGAACACCAGCAGTGGCACAGCGAGGATGCCCCCACCGGCGCCGGTCAGCGCCAGGATCAGTCCGACCACGGCACCCAGGCCGATCGACAACAGCGTCACGTCCATTCCCGGGCTCCGTTCACGTGGTCATCTCGGGCTGGGCCAGCCACTCGCGGCCCTTGAGCATGGCCTGCCAGTACAAGGGCGGCAGCACGCGTTCCTTGAGGTACCAGGCCAGCGCCGAGGGGCGTGTTCCATCGATGAACCACTTCGGGAAGCTCGGCGCCACCTTGCCACCGTAGGTGAACTCGGCGAGCACGATCTTGCCGCGCTCGACGGTCAGGGGGCAGGAGCCATAGCCGTCGTACCGGGCTTCACCCTGTGCGGCACCACGCAGGGCGAGCAGGTTGTGCGCCACCACGGGCGCCTGCTTGCGTGCGGCTGCAGCCGTCTTGGCGTTCGAGGTGTTTCCGGCGTCACCGAGCGCGAAGATGTTCGCGAAGTGCTTGTGGCGCAGCGTACCGGGATCGATGTCGATCCAGCCTGCTGCATCGGCCAGTGGGCTGACGCGAATGAAATCGGGGGCCTTCTGCGGCGGCACCACGTGGAGCATGTCGAAGTCACGGACGATCTTCTCCTTCGTGCCATCGGCGTTGGCTTTCATGAACGTGGCCTTCTTCGCCGGGCCATCCACTGCGACCAGTGTCTGCCCGAAGTTCAGCCCGATGTCGTAGGCCTTCACGTACTCCATCAGCGCCGGCACGTAGTCCGCGACGCCGAAGAGCACCGCACCGGCGTTGCAGAACTGGATGTCGACCTCCTTGAGCACGCCAGCCCGGCGCCAGTGATCGGCCGACAGGTACATGGCCTTCTGCGGCGCACCCGCGCACTTGATGGGCATGGGCGGTTGGGTGAAAAGCGCATTGCCGCGGCGCAGTTGCTGCACCAGCTGCCAGGTGTAGGGCGCCAGGTCGTAGCGGTAGTTGGACGTCACGCCGTTGCGGCCCAGGGTCTCGGGCAGACCCTCGATGCCGTGCCAGTCGAGCTTCAGGCCAGGGCAGACGACGAGTTGCCTGTACTTGACCACGCGGCAGCCATCGAGGATGACGGCGTCGCGTTCGGGCTCGAATGCCGCCACGGCCGACTTGATCCAGTGCACGCCATGCGGCAAAACAGACCCCATGGTGCGTGCCGTCGTCGCTGCGTTGAACACGCCGGCGCCGACCATGGTCCACCCGGGCTGGTAGTAGTGGATGTCGGCCGGGTCGATGATGGCGATGTCGAGGTCTGGACTGCGTGCCAGCAGGCTCGATGCGACGGCAATGCCTGCTGCACCGCCACCGATGATCACCACCTCGTGCGTCGCATCCGCCATCTCGACTGGTGTCTTGCCGCCATTGACGATGCGCCGCACCACGCCTTTCAGGTCGAAGCCGGCCTTCGCGGCCAGTTCGATGATCTGCGGCAGCGGCCGTTGTCCGGCCTGCGAAAGCGCCCACATCGTCGTCGAACGCATGCCTGTGCGGCAGAAGGCCAGCACGGGTTTCGGCAGTTCGGCCATCAGCGCACCGAACGCGGCGCCTTGCTGGTCGGTGACCTTGCCGGATTCCGCTGGCAAATAGCGGATCTGGAGACCCTGCGCCAGGGCAGAGCGTTCAATTTCGCTGAAAAGCGGCTGGTCCGGACCCTCGCCGTCCGGCCGGTTGCAGATGACCGAACGGAATCCGGCTTCGGCCACCGCGCGCATGTCGGTGCCGACGATCTGGGGGGCGACCGACAGTTCGGCGGTCAGTGACTTGATGTCCATGTTGTCTCCTGGTGCGTCGTTGGACGGTGTCTGACCGCTTTTGTGACGTCTCTGGCGGCTCTGAAAACTCGATGCCCGAACCAGACTGGCCGGGCATCGAGGGGGATCGCTGCGGGCTATACCGCGTCCAATGGAATCTTGATGTAGCGCACGCCGTTGTCTTCCGGCTCGGGCAGTTGGCCGGCGCGCATGTTGATCTGCACCGATGGCAGGATCAGCGTGGGCATGCCGAGCGTCGCGTCGCGTGCACGGCGCATCACGACGAACTCTTCTTCGCTGATGCCATTGCGGACGTGGATGTTCTTTTCGCGCTCTTCGGCCACGGTGCTGATGTACTGCACGTCGCGCCCGCCGGGCTGGTAGTCGTGGCACATGTAGAGCCGGGCATGCGGGGGCAGGCTGAGCACCTTGTTGATCGAGCGGAACAACGTGCGGGCATCGCCGCCAGGGAAATCGCAACGCGCAGTGCCGTAATCGGGCATGAACAGCGTATCGCCGACGAAAACCGCCATGTCCGGATTCGCGCCGTCGCCATCGCTCACCACGTAGGTCATGCAGGCGGGCGTGTGTCCGGGGGTGTGCATCGCGCAGACCTTCAGGCTGCCGATGCTGAAAGTCTCGTCATCCGCGAACAGATGATCGAACTGGCGGCCATCGCGGGCGAATTCGGGGCCGGCGTTGAAGAGCACACCGAACACCCGTTGCACGGTCGCAATGTGCTGACCGATGCCCAGTTGTCCACCCAGGGCCTCCTTGAGGTAGGGCGCCGCTGACAGGTGATCCGCATGGACATGGGTCTCGAGAATCCACTGCACCGTGGCATCGAGTGCGCGCACGCGTTCGATCAGCCGGTCGGCACTGGCGTGCGCTGTGCGGCCGGATTTCGGGTCGTAGTCGAGCACGCTGTCGATCAGCGCACACGCCCGCGTCTTCCTGTCGAAAACGAGGTAGCTGATGGTCTGGGTGGCAGGGTCGAAGAAGCCTTCGATCTGCAGGTTGCTGTGGGTGTTCATGGTGGCCTGATCGGTGGTCGTCTCGACAGGTAATTCCAAGAACCGTGCCATCCTATGCGCTGGCCCATCGGATCGCCTAACAGGTTGATTTACAACAACTAATGGCGTGATCCTTTCACGCTGGACCATTCATTGGCCGTCACGGCTGCCGCTGTGGCAGAAATGTTGGCAGAAAAGGCAGAGATATTGGCAGTGCTGGCAGACAGGCACACAATCACCAAAACTCAGGACCAATCGACGATGACGACTGTCAGGATCCACGCCAACGACCATGCGCCTTCCACGACACCCGTCGCCAGACACCGGGGGTCCGATTCCGCGGAGCAGGTGCAGGCGCTGGTCTCGTTTCTGGAACATGAAGCCCAGCCGATGATCGTGCTCGACCCCGACTACAACATCCTCGCGGCGAACACGGCCTACCAGCGCCAGTTCGGTACCGCGGGCAAGGCCTACCTCGGCCACAAGTGCTTTCGCATCTCGCATCACTACGATGTACCTTGCGACCAGGCGGGCGAGCACTGCCCGATGAAGAAGGCCTTCGAGATGAAGGGCCCCGACCGCGTGCTGCACATCCACCACACGCCGCGCGGACCGGAGCATGTCGATGTCGAGTTGCGGCCGATTCTTGACACCGAGCGCAACGTGGTGGCCTATGTCGAGCGGCTGGTCACTGTGCGCAGTGCATCTGCCCGCCCCAGTGCCGAAGGCCTGGTGGGCCGGGCTCCGGCCTTCAATGCCGCGCTCTCGGCTGTGCAGCGCGTCGCCCCTTCGATGCTGCCCGTGCTGCTGCTCGGCGAGTCGGGGACCGGCAAGGAACTCTTTGCGCGTGCCGTGCACGAGGCCAGCGAGCGGGCGGGGGGGCCGTTCGTCGCGGTGGACTGCTCAGGCCTGACGGAGACCTTGTTCGAAAGCGAGCTGTTCGGCTACGAGAAGGGCGCCTTCACCGGCGCCAGCGCACGCAAGAAAGGGCTGGTCGAAACCGCCAGTGGCGGCACGCTGTTCCTGGATGAAATGGGCGATGTGCCACTGGCGATGCAGGTCAAACTGCTGCGGCTGATCGAATCAGGTACCTTCCGCCGTGTTGGCAGCATCGAGACACAGCAGGCCAATTTCAGGCTCGTCGCCGCGACACACAAGCCACTGCAGCAGATGGTGGCCGACGGGCGTTTCCGCCAGGATCTGTACTACCGCATCA
>NZ_JBFPGY010000259.1:0-7758 GCF_041083715.1 Sphaerotilus sp. | reverse complement strand
GGCGATCTGATCCTGGCGGTGGCCAACAGCGAAGTGACCGACGCGCGCCAGTTCGAGGCGCTGGTGGCCCGGCTGGACAAGGCCCGCCCGGTCAACCTGCTGCTTCGCCGCGGCGAGTGGGCACAGTACGTGGTGATCCGGCCAGGCCGCTGAGCGAGTTGCTGCACTGCCGCTGAAGGCCGGAACAGGCCCGTGCGGCAGCGCGCTACAATCTCGCTCGCCAGCATTGCGACCTGATTACCCGATCTGCACGCATGCTGGAAGGCGCGTCAACGCTAGGACGTGCCTTTTTTTTGTCGCCGCGCGCATGCCCCCAGGCCCATGGACCACATCAGAAACTTCTCCATCATCGCCCACATCGACCACGGCAAGAGCACGTTGGCCGACCGGATCATTCAGCGCTGCGGAGGCCTGAGCGACCGCGAGATGGAAGCGCAGGTGCTTGACTCGATGGACATCGAGCGCGAGCGTGGCATCACGATCAAGGCCCAGACCGCCGCGCTGCAATACAAGGCGCAGAACGGACAGGTCTACAACCTCAATCTGATCGACACGCCCGGGCATGTGGACTTCTCGTATGAGGTCAGCCGGTCCCTGTCGGCCTGCGAAGGCGCGCTGCTGGTGGTGGACGCCAGCCAGGGCGTGGAAGCGCAGACGGTGGCCAACTGCTACACCGCGCTCGATCTGGGCGTGCTGGTGGTGCCGGTCCTGAACAAGATGGACCTGCCGAGCGCCGACCCGGACAACGCCAAGGCGGAGATCGAGGACGTCATCGGCATCGACGCCACCGATGCGATCCCCTGCTCGGCCAAGACCGGCATGGGGATCGACGAGATCCTCGAAGCCGTCATCACCCGCATGCCGCCGCCCAAGGGCGACCCGGACGGCCCGCCGCGCGCGATGATCATCGACTCGTGGTTCGACAACTACGTCGGGGTCGTGATGCTGGTGCGCGTGGTGGACGGCGTGCTGCGCAAGGGCGAGCGCATCCGCATGATGGCGAGCAACGCGCTCTACCCGATCGAGCACCTGGGCGTGTTCACCCCGAAGTCCGAGAACCGCGAGTCGCTCAGGGCGGGCGAGGTCGGCTTCATCATCGCCGGCATCAAGGAGCTGCAGGCGGCCAAGGTCGGTGACACGATCACGCTCGAAAAGAAGCTGCCCAACAACGCCGGCCCTGCGCTGGAGGCGCTGCCCGGCTTCAAGGAAATCCAGCCGCAGGTCTTCGCCGGGCTCTATCCGACGGAAGCCAGCGAGTACGACCAGCTCCGCGATGCGCTGGAAAAGCTCAAGCTCAACGACTCCTCGCTGCGCTACGAACCCGAAGTCTCGCAGGCGCTGGGCTTCGGCTTCCGCTGCGGCTTCCTGGGCCTGCTGCACATGGAGATCGTGCAGGAGCGGCTGGAGCGCGAGTTCGACCAGGACCTGATCACCACCGCACCGAGCGTGGTCTACGAGGTGGAGCTGAACGACGACACCGTGATCGAGGTCGAGAATCCGTCCAAGATGCCCGAACTCGGCCGCATCAAGGAGATCCGCGAGCCGATCGTCACCGTGCACCTCTACATGCCGCAGGACTATGTCGGTGCGGTGATGACGCTGGCGAACCAGAAGCGCGGCGTGCAGCTCAACATGGCCTACCACGGCCGCCAGGTGATGCTCACGTACGAGCTGCCGCTGGCCGAGATCGTGCTGGACTTCTTCGACAAGCTGAAGTCTGTGTCGCGCGGCTACGCGTCGATGGACTACGAGTTCAAGGAATACCGCGCCTCCGACGTGGTCAAGGTCGATCTGCTGATCAACGGCGACCGCATCGATGCGCTCTCGATCATCGTCCACCGAGCCCAGAGCCAGTACCGCGGCCGCGCCGTGGCCGCCAAGATGCGCGAGCAGATCCCGCGCCAGATGTACGACGTGGCCATCCAGGCGGCCATCGGCGCCAACATCATCTCGCGCGAGAACATCAAGGCATTGCGCAAGAACGTGCTGGCAAAATGCTATGGCGGCGACATCAGCCGCAAGCGCAAGCTGCTCGAGAAGCAGAAGGCCGGCAAGAAGCGCATGAAGCAAATCGGCTCGGTCGAAGTGCCGCAGGAAGCGTTCCTCGCCATCCTGCGTGTCGAAGACTGAGCACCCGCTCACCCACCCAACCGGACGATCGATGGGACCCCTCACCGGCATTCTCTACGCCTGCCTCGCTTTCTATGGCACGGGCTGGTACCTCGGCAAGTGGAGCGGCAATTTCTCGCTGCTGCTGTTCATCCTCACCCTCGTCACTGCAGCCTACTGGCTGGCCGAACACTTCGTGTTCCTGCCACGCCGTCTGGCTGCAGCGGCGACGCTGACCCACCAGGACGGCGAACGGCGCGCCGAACTCGCCCGCCTCGGCATCGACAAGGTGGACATGGACGTCGAACCCGCCCGCCGGCGCCTGCTCGCGCAACCGTGGTGGCTCGACTGGACTGCCGGCCTGTTCCCGGTGATCCTGATGGTGTTCCTGCTGCGCTCGTTCCTGTTCGAGCCCTTCAAGATCCCGTCCGGCTCGATGATCCCGACGCTGGAAATCGGCGACCTGATCCTGGTGAACAAGTTCCACTACGGCATCCGCATTCCGGTGCTGAACAAGAAGATCGTCCCGCTGAACGACCCGCAGCGCGGTGACGTGATGGTGTTCCGCTACCCGGTGGACCCCAGCATCGACTTCATCAAGCGGGTGATCGGCGTGCCCGGCGACGAGATCGCCTACATCAACCAGAAGCTCTTCGTGAACGGCCAGCCGGCACCGCTGCAGCAGCTCGACGACTACTACGACGAGGACCGCCGCACCTACTCGCGCCAGTTCCGCGAAGACCTCGGCAACGGCGTCAGCCACCGCCTGCTGGTCGACCCGCAGCAGCCATCGAGCTATGGCATGCGTGCCCGACAGTTTCCCGGAGTTGAAAACTGTCGTTACACGGCCGAAGGTGTCACCTGCAAGGTTCCTGCAGGACACTACTTCATGATGGGCGACAACCGTGACAACTCCGAGGATTCGCGCTTCTGGGGCTTCGTGCCGGACGAGAACATCGTGGGCCGTGCCTTCTTCGTGTGGATGAACTTCGGCAGTCTCAAGCGGATTGGCCCCTTCCATTGACCCCGGCATGACGCACGGCCGGTCGGCTTGCAGCGACCGCCGTCGAGGAGTGATTCGATGATCTTTCGCCCACGTCCGACCCCCGTGTCGATCCGCCCGACGGGCCAGCGTGGCGTCACCCTGCTCGGCCTCGTCTTCTGGGCCGTGCTGATCTCGATGACGGCCCTGGTCGCGATGCGGGTGCTGCCGACGGTCAATGAGTTCGCCACCATCAAGCGCGCCGTGACCAAGGTGGCGGCCGAAGGGGGCGGCACCGTGCCCGAGATCCGGGCTGCCTTCGACCGGACCAAGGACATCGAGTATTCGATACAGTCGATCACCGGCAAGGATCTCGACATCACGAAGGACAATGACCGTGTGGTCGTGAGCTTTGCCTACGACAAGGAAATCGAACTGTTCGGCCCCGTGTCGCTGCTGATCAAGTACCGCGGCCGGTCCCAGTGACCCGTCTGTGCCCCGTGATCCCGAAGGTCCCCCTTGAACCCGTCTCCTCTTGAATCCCTGTCGCAACGACTGGGCTACACCTTCCGCCAGCGTGAGCTGCTCACGTGTGCGTTGACGCACCGCAGCTTCGGCACGGACCACAACGAGCGGCTCGAATTCCTCGGCGATGCGGTGCTGAACGTGGCCGTCTCCGACCTGCTGTTCGAGCAGTACGACGAATCGCCCGAAGGTGACCTGACCCGCATCCGTGCCCACCTGGTGCGCCAGGACATGCTGCACCGCATCGCGCTCTCGCTCGATCTGCCCGCGGTGCTGCGCCTGTCCGATGGTGAAGCCCGTGGTGGTGGCGCCCAGCGTCCGTCGATCCTGGCCGATGCGCTCGAAGCGATCATCGGCGCCGTCTTCCGCGATTCGGGCTTCGAGGCCGCCGAGGCGCTGGTGCGCCGGCTGTTCGAGCCGCTGATCTCCGAAACTGCCACCCAGTCCTGGGGCAAGGACGCCAAGACCCAGCTCCAGGAGTGGCTCCAGGCACGCCGTCAAAGCGTCCCCGACTACCGCATCGAAGCCACCCGTGGCCGCGCGCACGACCAGACTTTCGTCGTCGTGTGCAGCGTCGCCGGCTCCGGTGTGCAGGCCCGCGGCGAAGGCCGCTCACGCCGCGCCGCCGAACAGGAAGCCGCGCGCCTTGTCCTCGAACAACTGAGCGCCGCCCCAGAATGACCACCACCTCCAAGCCGCACGCGGCCACCCTGCCGGACGACCTGCTCGACCCGGTGGACGATTTTGCCGATGAAGACGGCCTGAACGACGCACTGATCGAACTCGACGACGACGGCCAGCCCATCGTGGACGGCGACGACGAGGATGAAGACGACCTCGGAGAAGACGCCGACGAACTGGCCTACGAAGCCCCGGACCTCGACGCCATGCTCGCCGCCGCCGTCGGCTCCAACGACGGTGACCGCCGCTGCGGCCTGATCGCCATCGTCGGCCGGCCGAACGTGGGCAAGTCGACGCTGCTGAACACCCTCATCGGCCAGAAGGTCAGCATCACCTCGCGCAAGGCGCAGACGACCCGCCACCGCATCACCGGCATCTCGACCCAGGCCGACACGCAGTACGTCTTCGTCGACACCCCTGGCTTCCAGACCACCCACACCACCCGCGGCACCGCAGCGCTGAACCGCAACCTGAACAAGACGGTGCAGTCGGTGCTGGGCGACGTGGACGTCGTGCTGTTCGTGGTGGATGCGGGCCGCTTCAACCCAGCCGACGCCAAGGTGCTCTCGCTGATCCCGCCGGGCAAGCCGACCTTCCTGATCGCCAACAAGCTCGACCTGATCACGCGCCGCTCGGACCTGCTGCCCTGGCTGCAGCAGATGCAGGCCAAGCACGCCTTCACCGAGTTCGTGCCGCTGACAGCGACCAAGAAGGACGACACCCAGCGCCTGCTGGACATCATCCGCCCCTACCTGCCCGAGCAGCCCTGGTACTACGACGCGGACGCGCTGACCGACCGCAGCGACAAGTTCCTCGCCGCCGAGCTGATCCGCGAGAAGCTGTTCCGCCTGACCGGAGACGAGCTGCCCTACACGTCCACCGTGCAGATCGACAAGTACGAGGAAGTCGAGGGCGGCCGGCTGAACCGCATCGCCGCGACCATCATCGTCGAGCGCGACGCGCACAAGGGCATGGTCATCGGTGAAGGTGGCGAGCGGCTCAAGCGCATCAGCACCGAGGCCCGCACCGAGCTGGAGCGCCTCACCGGCGCCAAGGTCTTCCTCGAAGTCTGGGTCAAGGTCCGCTCGGGCTGGGCCGACGACGAGAAGCGCCTGAAGAGCTACGGCTACGAGTAAGGCACCATGGCCACGCGCCGTGCCGCGCCGGCTGCCATGGCGGCCTATGTGCTGCACCACCACGACTGGAGCGAATCCAGCCTGATCCTCGACCTCTGGACGCGTGAGCACGGCCGCATTGCCGCCGTCGCGAAGGGTGCGAAACGGCCGCATTCGCAGCTGCGCTGCGTGCTGCTGCCGTTCCAGCGGTTGACGATCGTGCTCGGTGGCAAGACCACCCGGCGGGACACCGAACCGGACCCGGCCCAAGGCGGCCACGAGGCACCGCCCGATCTCCACCTGCTGCGCGGCGCCGACTGGGCGGGCGGCAGCGCCATGCCCGCGGGCGCGGCGCTGCTGGCGGGGTTCCACCTCAACGAGCTGCTGCTGCGCGGACTGGCCCGCCACGATGCCCACCCGCGCCTGTTCGAGGTCTACGCCGCCACCCTGCCCCGGCTCGCCCCGCACGACGAAGCGCAGACGGCCGCCGCGCTGCGCGCCTTCGAGCTGTGGCTGCTGCGCGAATCGGGCGTGCTGCCGGAACTGGACCGCGTCACGCTGACGCAGGTGCCCGTCCGCACGGACGTGCGCCACGGGCTGCACCACGAAACCGGCGTCCATCCATTGCCCGATGGCGCAGCCGGCCTCGGCGGCGCGACGCTGCTGGCGCTGCAGTCGGCCATGAACGCCTTCGACCTCGGCGCGCTGCAACAGACCTGCCTGGGCGCACTGCCCGAGCTGCGCGCCCAGCTGCGCCATCTGCTGCACTACCATCTCGGCACTTCGATGCTGCGCACCCGCGCGCTGATGGTCGAGGTGCAGAAACTGACCGAATCACCATGAATCCCCTCGTCGCCCCCGAATCATCCGCCCATGGTGGACGCACCGCGCTGTCGGTCAACCTCAACAAGGTCGCGCTGCTGCGCAACAC
Source organism: Sphaerotilus sp. (assembly GCF_041083715.1). Classification (GTDB taxonomy): domain Bacteria; phylum Pseudomonadota; class Gammaproteobacteria; order Burkholderiales; family Burkholderiaceae_C; genus Sphaerotilus. Next base: position 1,415 of record NZ_JBFPGY010000259.1, on the reverse strand, counting down.
GCGCCACCTCGGCATCCCGAGCGTGACCCGCGCAGCGACGCTCGTTCTCGAAGCCGGGGCGCAAGGCCTCACCGTCCACCCGCGCCCCGACGAGCGCCACATCCGTGCCGGCGACGTGACCGACCTGGCCGAGCTGCTCCAGGCCTGGCCACAGGTCGAGTACAACATCGAGGGCAATCCGTTCCACAACCTGATGGACGTCATCCGCGCCGTGCGGCCGCACCAGGCGACCTTCGTGCCGGACACCGTCGGCCAGTTCACCTCGGACCACGGCTGGACCTTCCCCGACGACGCCGAGCGGCTGCACCCGCTGGTCGAGGAAACCCGGGCGCTGGGCGTGCGTGTCAGCCTGTTCATGGACCCGGTCCCCGAGATGATGCGCGCGGCGCGCGACGTCGGTGCCGACCGGGTCGAGCTGTACACCGAAGCCTATGCCAGCGCCTGGGGCACGCCGCGGCAGGCCGAGGTGCTCGACCGCTACGTGCGCGCTGCGGAAGCTGCGCTGTCGGTCGGCCTGGGCATCAACGCCGGCCATGACCTGAACCGTGACAACCTCACCGACTTCCTGCGCGCCGTGCCGGGCGTGCAGGAGGTGTCGATCGGCCACGCGCTGATCGCAGACGCACTTGAACTCGGCTACACCCAGACGGTGCGCGGCTACCAGCGCAGCATCCAGCGGGCCTTCGCGCCCCAGCGCTGAAGCCGGGCGGACGCAGCGGTGGTCTACGGCATCGGCACGGACATCTGCGACATCCGGCGCATCGCTGCGGTGCTCGCCCGACGCGGCGACCGCTTCGCCGAGAAGGTGCTCGGGCCGACCGAGCTGCGCGTGTTCCACTACCGCCGCACCAAGGTCGAAGTCCGCGGCATCGCCTACCTCGCCACGCGCTTCTCGGCCAAGGAAGCGTTTTCCAAGGCGATCGGCCTCGGTCTGCACGCCCCCATGCAGTGGCGCGACTGCGAAACGCTCAACGAGCCGAGCGGCCAGCCCTTCATCCGTCTGCACGGCCCGCTCGCTGCATGGTTCGAGGCACGCAGCCTGCGCGCCCACGTCAGCCTGACCGACGAGACCGACTACGCGACCAGCTTCGTCGTGGTCGAAACCAGCACCTCCTGACACCCCTGACCCCCCGCTGCCGATGCACCACGCCCACGCCCCTGTTGTCCTCGACGTTGCCGGCCTCGTGCTGAACGACGGCGACCGCCGCCGCCTGCAGCACCCGCTCGTCGGCGGCCTGATCCTGTTCAGCCGCAACTGGCAGGACCGCACCCAGCTCACGCAGCTCGTCGCCGACATCAAGGCCGTCCGCCCGGACGTGGTGGTCAGCGTGGACCACGAAGGCGGCCGCGTGCAGCGCTTCCGCACCGACGGGTTCACCCACCTGCCCGCGATGCGCACGCTCGGCGAGCGCTGG
>NZ_JBFPGY010000258.1:0-25136 GCF_041083715.1 Sphaerotilus sp. | reverse complement strand
GCAGCGCCGGGGCCAGCCGCAGCAACGCGGGATCGGGGTTCTCGCCGCCCCAGCGCGTGGCCAGCCGCTTGCAGTCGTGGTTGGACAGTGCCCAGCAGGCCCAGCCGCCACCCGCTTCTGCCGCGACACGCTCGAACTTGGCGATCACGCCGTGCAGATACGGCGCGTCGTGTCGATCGGCCAGCAGGTCGAAGCAGTAGCCCATGTGCAGCCGCTCGGCACCGTCGGCGGACGGGCTGCTGTACTGCGCCACCATCGCCATGCCGGACTCGTCGCCGATCTCGCCGACCATCATCGTGTCGGGATACTGGTCGGTCAGCGCGCGCAGGCGTTCCAGAAAACCCAGCGCGTCCGGGCGGCTGCGGTCGTAGACATGGTGCTGCCACGCATACGGATTGCTCGCCGCCACCGTCGGGTTGCTGCCGTCCGGCATGCCGGCGCCGGGATTGCTGCGCAGCCCGGCATCGTGGAAGCAGAAGTTGATCGCGTCCAGCCGGTAGCCATCGACCCCGAAGTCGAGCCAGAACTTCACCGAATCCAGCAAGGCGTGCTGCACCTCGGCGTTGTGGAAGTTCAGGTCCGGCTGGCTGGCCAGGAAGTTGTGCAGGTAGTACTGGCGGCGGCGCGTGTCCCACTGCCAGGACGAACCGCCGAACACGCTCAGCCAGTTGTTGGGCGGGTTGCCGTCGTCCTTCGCATCGGCCCAGACATACCAGTCGGCCTTGGGGTTGTCGCGGCTCTGGCGACTTTCCTGGAACCACGGGTGCTGATCCGAACTGTGGGACAGCACCTGGTCGATGATGACCTTCAGCCCCAGGGCGTGCGCACGATCGACCAGTGCCCGGAAGTCGGCCAGCGTGCCGAACATCGGGTCGATGTCGTTGTAGTCGCTGACGTCGTAGCCGAAGTCCTTCATCGGCGACTTGAAGATCGGCGACAGCCAGACCGCGTCGGCGCCGAGCCGGGCGATGTGGTCGAGGCGGCGGGTGATGCCGGGCAGGTCACCGATGCCGTCGCCATTGCTGTCCTGGTAGCTGCGCGGGTAGATCTGGTAGATCACGCCGCTGCGCCACCAACCGCTGTTGGGGGCTTTCACGCTGTGTTCGGTGCTCATGGTGCCGACAGGCGGGCGAAGAGAACGCCCCAAGGTTCGAATTGCACTTGCGATCCCACGGCCGCGGCGCCCTGTGCGCCACTGTCGGCGAGCACGTCAGCCACGGAGTCCGCAGCAGACAGCGCCAGCACGGCTGGCTGGTCACTGAAGTTGAAGGCGCACAGCACCCGCTCGCTGCCGTGCGTGCGCACATAGGCCAGCACCTGCGGATCGACCGGCAGCAGCGCCATCTCGCCATGCAGCAAGGCCGGCACGCTGCGGCGCCAGTGCAGCAGCTGGCGGTAGTGGTTCAGCAGCGAGGCAGGATCGCCGGTCTGCCGATCGACCGCCAGGGCGCGGTGGTGTTCCGACACGGGCAGCCACGGTTGGACGGCACTGCCCGCGGCGCCGAATCCGAGATCCGGCGACGCACCTTCCCACGCCATCGGCGTGCGGCAACCGTCGCGGCCCTTGTAGTCCGGCCACATCGTGATGCCGTAGGGATCCTGCAGATCCTCGAACGCGACCTGGGCTTCCGGCAGGCCGAGTTCATCGCCCTGGTACAGGCAGGCGGTGCCTCGCAGGCTCAGCTGCAGCGCGGCGGCCGCGCGCAGCAGACCAGCGGGCGGGTGCATGCCACCCCAGCGTGTGGCGACGCGGGGAATGTCGTGGTTCGTGATCGCCCAGCACGGCCAGCCGCTGCCGACCACGTCGTTGAAGCGGGTGAACACGCCATGCAGATACGGTGCCGAATGCGGCTCGCCGAGCAGATCGAAGCAGTACGCCATGTGCAGCTTGTCGCCGCCGCCGGTGTACTCCGCCACCCGCGCCAGCCCGTCGTCGTCGCCGATCTCGCCCACCATCGTGGTGTCCGGGTACTGATCGACCAGGGCCCGCAGCCGCTGCAGGAAGACGAGGTTCTCCGGCTGGCTCTTGTCGAAGTGGTGCCACTGCCAGGCGTAGGGATTGACGGGGCTGACCGCCGGGTCGCTGCCGTCGGGCATGCCACGGCCGGGGTTGTCGCGCAACTGGCGGTCGTGGAAGTAGAAGTTCACCACGTCGAGCCGGTAGCCATCGACCCCGAAATCGAGCCAGAACTTCACGCAGCCGAGCACCGCGTCCTGCACCGCCGGGCAATGGAAGTTCAGGTCCGGCTGGCTGGTCAGGAAGTTGTGCAGGTAGTACTGGCGGCGGCGCGTGTCCCACTGCCACGCCGAGCCGCCGAAGATCGACAGCCAGTTGTTGGGCGGGTTGCCGTCGTCCTTGGCGTCGGCCCAGACGTACCAGTCGGCCTTCGGGTTGTCGCGGCTCTGGCGGCTCTCCTTGAACCACGGGTGCTGGTCGGCGGTGTGCGAATACACCTGGTCGATCATCACCTTCAGGCCCAGTTCGTGCGCCCGATCGACGAGCACCCGGAAATCCGCCAGCGTGCCGAACAGCGGATCGACATCGCAGTAGTCGCTGATGTCGTAGCCGAAGTCCTTCATCGGCGACTTGAAGAACGGCGACAGCCAGATGCCGTCGGCACCGAGCGCGGCCATGTGGTCGAGCCGGCGCGTGATGCCGGGCAGGTCGCCCACGCCGTCGCCGTTGCTGTCCTGGTAGCTGCGCGGGTAGATCTGGTAGATCACCCCGCCCCGCCACCACTGGTTGTTGGAAGCCTTCATCGCATCAACCCTTGACGGCACCTGCCGTGAGGCCGGAAACGATCTTCTTCTGGAACACCAGCACCAGGATCACCAGCGGCACGGTGACGATCACCGACGCGGCCATGATGCTGCCCCAGGGAATCTCGTAGGCGGTGGCGCCCGAGATCATCGAGATGCCGACCGGCACGGTGCGCTTGAAGTCGTCGGTCACGAAGGTCAGCGCGAACAGGAACTCGTTCCACGCGCCGATGAAGGCCAGCAGGCCGGTCGAGACCAGCGCCGGTGCCAGCAGCGGCATGAAGACCTCGAAGATGATGCGCAGCGGGCCGCAGCCGTCCATGATGGCGGCCTCTTCCAGCTCCTTGGGCAGGCCGCGCATGAAGGTGGTCAGCATCCAGACCGTGAACGGCAGCGTGAACACCGTGTAGGGCACGACCAGGCCGATCGAGCGGTTGTACAGGCCCAGCGTCTGCATCAGCTCGAACATGCCCGACAGGACCGCCACCTGCGGGAACATCGACACCGCCAGGATCGCCAGCAGCAGCGCGCTCTTGCCCTTGAAGTCGATCCGGCCCAGAGCGTAGGCACCGGTGATGGCCATCAGCATCGAGATCACGACGGTGACCGTGGCCACCATGATCGAGTTGCCGAGCTGTGTGCCGAAGGGCTGCTTGCCGTTGAACAGCGCGACGTAGTTGCTCAGCGTCGGCGCGTCCGGCAGCAGGCTGGTGCTGAACAGCGCCGTGCCGGTCTTCAGCGAGGTGGTGACGGTGTAGAGGAAGGGGTAGACCGAAACGATCACGACCAGTGCCGCGAAGGCATACAGGACGATGGAACCCCAGATTGGGCGCTGGTTCATCAGGAAACCCTCCGAGTCAAGCGTGATATTGTCCAGATTCGCCTTGCAAGGGGCGTGGATTGAAACATCAGTTGGACTCCTCGTTGAGCTTGACGCGGGCCGCGCGCATGAAGAGCACGGCGGCCAGGAAGATGATGATCGTGAGCGAGGTCGAGGCCGCCGAGCCGGAGCCCAGGTTGCCGTTGTCGACCATGTCGCGGCGCACGAAACCGGACATGCTGATGGTGGAGCCGCTGTTGGACGTCAGCACGTAGATCAGGTCGAAGATGCGCAGCGCGTCGAGCAGGCGGAAGATCACCGCGACCATCAGCGGGTGCTTGATCAGCGGCAATGTCACCTTCCAGAACAGGCGCAGCGGATGGACGCCATCGACGCGCGCGGCCTCGTAGCAGTCCTTGGGCAGCGTCTGCAGCGCGGCCAGGATCAGCAGGGCCATGAAGGGCGTGGTCTTCCACACGTCCACGGCCACGACTGTCCACAGCGCATAGGCAGGGTCGGCGGTGAAGGCGATCTTGTGGGCGATGAAGCCCCAGTCGATCAGCAGCTGGTTGATCAGGCCGAACTGGTCATGCAGGATCCAGCCCCACATCTTGGCCGAGACGATGGTCGGGATCGCCCAGGGCACCAGCACCGCGGTGCGCACCAGCGTGCGGCCCTTGAACTCCTGGTTCAGCAGCATCGCCACACCCAGGCCGGCCAGCGTCTCCAGGATCACCGAGAAGAACGAGAACTGGAAGGTGTTCTTGATCGACATGCCCCAGTCGGTCGCCCAGAAGTCGGCCGAAAGGACCGACAGCCCGAACAGCCCGTACTCGGAGAAGTAGTTGTCGAAGCCGACGTAGTTGTACTCGGCGATGTTGTTGATGTTCGTGTCCGTGAAACTGAACCAGATCGACCGCGCCAGCGGCCAGCCGGCCACCAGCACCATCAGGATCAGCATCGGCGTCAGGAAGGTCCAGGCAATGCGCGTGCGGTTTTTCATGGAAGTATCCAGACCGGATAAACAGGAACGGGGCGCCGGCAACCATGGCAGACGCCCCGTCGGGAGCTGAGCCCCTGGCGGGGCACGGCGATCTCGGTCAGACCGGGATCACCGGGTCACCAGATCACCACTTGGCCTTCTTGATCTGCTTGAGCTTGCCTTCGAGCTTCTTGACGGCTTCCGCACCGGTGGCCTTCTTCTCCAGCACGTCGTGGGCGGCGTCCCAGAAGGCGTTGGAGACTTCCGGGTACTTCAGGCCGGTGGCGGTGGCCGGACGGGCCGCCGCGTTGGTGAAGACGTCCAGCAGCTCGACCATGAACGGGTTCGCCTTGGCGATGTCGGCGTCCTTGTACAGGGCCGGGATCGTCGGGTTGTACGAACCGCCCACGGCGCGCTTCTTCTGCACGTCGGCGCTGGTCATGTACAGCGCCAGCGAAGCGGCGGCGTCCACGTTCTTGGAGTACTTGTTGACGGCCAGCTGCCAGCCACCCAGCGTGGCGGCCTTCTTGGCGCCCGGGCCGGTGCCGGCGGGCAGCGCGGCGACGCCGATCTTGTCCTTGATCGGGCTGTCGGCGGCCTGGCCCAGCGACCAGGCGTACGGCCAGTTGCGCATGAACGCGGCCTTGCCGTTCTGCCACACGCCACGGGCGTCTTCCTCGCCGTAGTTCATCACGCCTTGCGGAGCGATGGTGCCGATCCAGGAGGCTGCAGCGTCCAGCGCCTTGGCGGCCTGGGCATTGTTGATGGTGATGTCGCCCTTGCCATCGACGATGGTGCCGCCGCCGTAGCTGTAGACCCATTCGAGCGCGTCGCAGGTCAGGCCTTCATACGCCTTGGCCTGGAACACGAAGCCCTGGAAGTCCTTGTCGGTGGCGCGCTCGCCGTCCTGGATCTTCTTGGCCGCAGCGGCCAGTTCTTCCCACGTCTGGGGCACCTTCAGGCCGTTCTTGGCCAGCAGGTCCTTGCGGTAGAACAGCAGGCCGGCATCGGTGAACCAGGGCATGCCCAGCAGCTTGCCGTCCACGGTGTTGTTGGCGACGATGGCCGGGAAGTGCTCCTTCTCGACGCCCTTGGAATACTTCTTCAGGTCGACCAGGTGGTCCTTGATCACGCCAGGCCACACCACGTCGATCATGATGACGTCCAGGTCGGACGACTTGGCGGCGAACTGCTGGCGCAGCAGGGCCAGGTTGTCGGTCGTGCTGGCCGGCGGGGTGTACATCTTGACCGTGTGGCCATTCTTCTTGCCCCAGTCCTCGGCGAACTTGCCGCAGAACTCGACGTCGGCGGCGTTGTTGCCGCACGAGATGGTGATGGTGGCAGCGTGCGCGCTGACCAGCCCACCGAACGCCAGGGCGACGCCCGCGGCAACTTGCTTGTAAATGATGGACATGATGGCCTGTCTCCTGTTATCCGTGGCAATCCACGCCACGGATAACAATGTAATTTTCTTACAGAGATCCTAAAACTGGTGAAAACCCTCAGATTGATTGCCTAAAAAATAAGCAGTTCAATCGTTTGCGGCACCTCCGGTATCGTTTGCGTTCAGTTGCGTTCGCCATGACGTGCCAAATGAACGTCTACCGAGAATCGGCTCCCTGTTGAGTTTCAGTGTAATTTCATTACCATTCATCACCATGAATCCAGATCCAGCCGCCCTGCCCTATCCCGATGGCCCGCGCCTGCTGGCCGATGTCGGGGCCAGCAACATCCGCTTCGCGCTGGAGACGGCACCCACCTGTTTCGGCAGCACGGCCGTGCTGTCCTGCGCGGCACACGACAGCCTGGAGTCGGCGATCCGCACGTTTCTTCAGAGCCAGAACCTTGCGGGCGTGCGGCACGCGGCGCTGTCGCTGCCCAACCCCATCTCCGGCGACCAGGTCAAGCTGACCAACCACCCGTGGGAGTTTTCGGTCGAGGCGCTGCGGCGGGCGCTGGGCCTGCAGACCCTGCTGGCCGTGAACGACTACACCGCGCTCGCCATGGGTCTGACCCGCCTCGATCCCCACGAGCGCCTCCAGGTCGGCGGGGGGGATCCGCAGCCCGGTGCCGTGATCGGCGTGATCGGGCCGGGCACCGGTCTGGGCGTGTCGGCGCTGGTCCCCTTCCAGGACCGCAATGTCAGTCTGACCACCGAAGGCGGCCACGCCAGCTACCCGGCACAGGACGCCGACGAGGCGCTCGTCGTCGCCCACGCCCGCCAGCGCTACGGCCATGTCTCGGGCGAACGGCTGATCTCCGCCTCCGGGCTGGAGCTGACCTACGAGGCGCTCGCCCTGCGCAGCGGCCACCAGCCCGCCACCCGCAGTGCGCCCGAGATCTCGGCCGCCGCGCTGGCCGCCAAGCCGGACCCGGTGGCGCACCAGGCGCTGTCGGTGTTCTGCGCCATGCTGGGCACCGCGGCCGGCAACCTCGCGCTGACGCTGGGCGCGCAGGGCGGGGTCTACATCGGCGGTGGCATCGTGCCGCAGATCGCCGGGTTCTTCGCGCAGTCGACCTTCCGGGCCCGCTTCGAGGCCAAGGGACGCTTCCAGCCCTGGCTGGCCCGCGTGCCGACCTGGATCGTCACGGCACCGCGGGCGGGCCTGCGGGGTGCGTCCGCGATGCTCGACGACCACCTCACTGCCGACCATGGCGCCGGACCGCTGCTGGTGGACATCCGGGCGTCGATGGACAAGCTCTCGGCTTCCGAGCGCATCGTCGCGCAGGACCTGCTGTCCGCACCGCGCGCCTGGATGAGCGATTCGATCGCCCGCATTGCCGAACGCTGCGGCGTGAGCACGCCGACGGTGATGCGCTTCTGCCGCTCGCTGGGCTTCAAGGGCCTGGTGGACTTCAAGCTGCGGCTGGGATCGGGCCTGTCAGGCACCACCAAGGTCGCCCACCGCGAGGTCAGTGCCAGCGACCCGACCGCCGAGCGCATCGGCAAGATCTTCGACAACTCGATCTCTGCCCTCATCGGGCTGCGCGACCGCCTGCACCCGGACGTGTTCGAGCGCGCCGTGGCAGCACTGGCCCGTGCGCGGCGCATCGAGGTCTACGGCACCGGCAGCGCCGCCCTCACCGCCGAGGATGCGCAGCACAAGCTCGGCCGGCTCGGCCTGGCCGCGCTGGCCCGCACCGACGCGCAGCAGCAGAACCTGACGTCCATCTACCTGGGCCCCGAGGATGCGCTGCTGGTCCTGTCGAACTCGGGAACACTCGACTCGATCAACGACGCCGTGGCCCGGGCACGCCACGCCGGCACCGTGGTGATCGCCATGTGCCCGCAGCGCAGCGAACTGGCGCGGCTGGCCGACATCGTGCTGCCGGTGGACCACCCGGATGACGTGCAGGCGCTGGTGCCGATGGTCTCGCGGCTGATGCAGACGGTGATGATCGATGCGCTGGTGAGCGATCTGGCCCTGCAGCGGCGCGGGCTGATCACCGGCGCGCTGGCACACCAGGACGACCAGCGCTTCGGCGCTCTCAGCTCGCACAGCCGCTAAGCTGCGCGGCATGCCCGCCACCACCCCGACACCACCACCACGCGCCCGGCCGGCGCGTGTGACCATGCAGGACGTCGCCCGCGCCGCACAGGTCTCGCAGACCACCGTGTCCTTCGTGCTCAACAACCGCGCCGAGGCCAGCATCCCGCAGGAGACCCGCGACCGCATCTGGCAGGCCGTGGCCGCCCTCGGCTACCGACCCAACGCCATGGCCCGCGCGCTGCGCCAGGGCACATCGAGCCTGATCGGCTTCGTCACCGACGAGATCGCCACCACACCGTTCGCCGGCCAGATCGTGCGCGGCGCGCAGGACGTGGCCTGGCAGCACCGGCGCATCCTGATGATGATCAACACCGACCACCAGAGCGACCTGGAACAGGAAGCGCTCGGCGCACTGCTGCAGCACCAGGTGGACGCGATCATCCTGGCCGCGATGGCGCACAAGGAACTCGCGGTGCCGGTCCTGCTGAGCGGATTCCCTGTGGTGCTGGTCAACGCCTACAGCGCGCAGGACGACGTGCCCGCCGTCGTGCCCGACGAGCGCCGTGGTGGTTTCGAGGCCACCGCGCACCTGCTCGCGCACGGCCACCGCCGCATCGGCGTGATCGACAACCTGGACGATTCGGTGGCCGCGACGCTGCGCATCCAGGGCTGGCGCGACGCGCTGGCGCAGGCCGGGCTGGCCGCCGATCCGGCCCTGCTGGTGAAGATCACCGGCTGGCAGGAGGCCGGCTTCGACGGCGCGATGGACCTGCTGCAGCGCCCGGACCGGCCGACCGCCCTGTTCTGCCTGAACGACCGCGCCGCGATGGGTGCCTATGAGGCCGCTCGGGAACTGGGTCTGCGCATTCCCGAAGACGTGTCCATCATCGGCTTCGACAACCAGGAGGTGATCGCCGCCCACCTGCGCCCGACGCTGACCACGATGCAGTTGCCACACCACGAGATGGGGCGGCGCGGCATGCGTGCGCTGCTGGGCGTGGAGCCGATGCCGCGCGGGCGCACGCTGCTGCACTGCCCGCTGGTCGAGCGGGCATCGGTCGGCCGCTGTTCAGACTGAGCCGGTGCGCCGGCCCTGGGCGTCGAACAGGTGCAGCGCACCCGGCTTCGGGCTGAGCGTGGCCGCCATGCCCGCCTGCCACGGACCGGCCTCTTCAGCCGCCAGCTTGAGGCTGATCGGCTGCTCGACGCCTTCGACCGTCGCGTAGACCAGCACGGTGTCACCGAGGTGTTCGGTCAGGTCGATGCGCGCCGACCAGCCGGGCTGACCCGACGCCGGATCGGTCGGCACCAGCGATTCGGGCCGCACGCCGACCTGCGCCGCGCCGGCCGCCGCCGGATGCCACGCCGCGGTCGCCGCCGGCAGCACGTTCATCTTCGGGCTGCCCATGAACTGCGCGACGAAGACGTTGGCTGGACGCTGGTACAGCTCCAGCGGCGTGCCGACCTGCTCGATGAGGCCGGCGTTGAACACGGCGATGCGGTCGCCCATCGTCATGGCCTCGACCTGGTCGTGGGTGACGTAGACCATCGTCGAGCCCAGCTCGCGGTGCAGCTTGGTCAGCTCGACACGCATCTGCACCCGCAGGCCGGCGTCCAGGTTGGACAGCGGCTCGTCGAACAGGAACACCGCCGGCTTGCGCACGATGGCGCGGCCGATGGCGACCCGCTGGCGCTGTCCGCCCGACAGCGCCTTGGGTGTGCGGTCGAGCAGGTGCGTGATCTGCAGGACCTTGGCGGCCTGCTCGACCTGCTCGCGGGCCTGTGCCTTGGGGACCTTGGCCATCTTCAGGCTGAAGCCCATGTTCTCGGCGACCGTCATGTGCGGGTAGAGCGCGTAGCTCTGGAACACCATGGCGACGCCGCGCTGCGGCGCCGGCAGGTCGTTGGCCACCTGGTCGCCGATCTTCAGCTCGCCGCCGGTGATGCTCTCCAACCCCGCGATCATGCGCATCATGGTGCTCTTGCCGCAGCCCGACGGGCCGACGAAGACCATGAATTCGCCGTCGCGAACGTCCAGATCGACGCCCTTGATCACCTCGACGGCGTTGTCGTAGGTTTTGCGGATATTGCGCAGTGTGACGCTGGCCATGTCGGCCTCCTCGAAACTCGAAAACTCAGTGACTCAGGTGGCCGAGCGCAGACTCAACGCGCCCGTGTCCGCATCGACGCACAACGGCATCGGGTCGCACACCGTGCCGGCAAAGCTGCCGTCGGTCTGCCAGTAGTGGAAGGCCATCAGCGCCGGGCCGTCGTCGGTCTGCACGATGCGGCCGGCGTAGCGGCGGCACGGCACATCGCCATCCAGGAACGGCGCCGGCCCGACCCGCCATGGCCCCAGCGGGTGCTCGGCCATCAGGTAGTGCGTGCCCCAGACCGGTGGCTGTCCGCTGGCGGCTTCGTGGCGCGCGGCATAGCCGTTCGACCAGTGTTCACCCGCGTTGCAGAACAGGCAGTACCAGCGCCCGCCGATCTCCAGCACCTGCGGCACTTCGAGCTGCCCGAAGTCGCCGGCAAACACGGGCGGGCACAGTGTCCAGGTCTGCAGGTCCGGCGAACGCGCCAGGCCGATCGCGCCGCGGGTGTTCAGCTCCTCGCCATCCGGCACGCGGGCGGTGAAGTACATCAGCCACCCGTCCCCGTCCGGATCGCGCATCACCCAGGGGTCACGCATCGCCCGGCCATCCCACGGGCCAGCGTCCGGCAGCACGTATTCCTCGTACAGCCCGCTGACTGGATCGCCTTCCACGAGGTCCAGAACCAGCCCGTCGCCGACACGCTGCCAGTGGTGCCCATCCACGCTGGTGGCGTGGCCGATGCGCTGGCGGCGACCGTTCTCGGCGGCACACGTGCCGGTGTAGAACTGGTGCCAGCCGCCCGCGTCGTCGCGCACGACCGAGCCGGTCCACACCGTCTTGTCGTCCCACGCTGGCGACGCAGCCGGCGAGAGGCAGGTGCCCAGGTGGGTCCAGTTCACCAGGTCGGTGCTGACGGCGTGGCCCTGTGTCACGTTCCAGTGGCGCAAGGACTCGTCGCCGAGCGCCTTGTCGGCCTTCAGGAACCAGATGTGCCAGCAGGTCTCGTCGCCCTCGCCGACGCGGAAGGTCCAGAAGTCCCAGATCCATTGGTCTTGCAGTGCAAGCATGGTGTTCAGTTTCCCGGCCTCAGCCCTTGACCCCGCTGCCCATCGCCGACTGGATGAACCAGCGCTGGAACAGCAGATACACCCCCAGCACCGGCGCCGACATCAGCACCGAGAAGGCCATCACGTCGCCCCAGATCGGCGGCGGCGTGCCGAAGAACTGCGCGAGCGCCAGCGCCACCGGCCGCACCTCGGCCCCGCGCGTGACCATCAGCGGCCACAGGAAGGCGTTCCAGTATTCGAGGCTCTGCAGGATCGCCACCGTCGCGATCGCCGGCAGCGACAGCGGCATGATGATCTGCCAGTAGATCTTCAGGTGCGAGGCGCCATCGAGGAAGGCCGCCTCGTCGTAGTCCTTCGGGATCTTGGCGAAGAACTGGTAGAACAGGAAGATCGAGAACGGGTGGGCGATGAACGGGACGATCTGGGCCTGGTAGGTATCGACCCAGCCGACCTGGTTCATCATCAGCAGCATCGGCACCGCCAGCGCCTCCATCGGGATGATGATCAGCGAGATCACCGCCATCACCACCCAGTTGCGGCCAGGGAAGCTGATCCGCGCCAGCGCATACGCCGCCAGCGAGTTCACGAACACGCCGAAGACGACGATGCACACGACGATCAGCGCCGAGTTCATCAGGTAACGCGGAACGGGCGAGGTGGAATCGTTGAGCACCTGCCGGAAGTTCTCCAGCGACATCTGGTCCGGCGCGACCCAGAAGGCGCGCCAGTTGCCGAAGTCGATCAGGATCTGCTGCTCGTCGGCCTTGAGCGAGGTGGCGACCATCAGCATCAGCGGTGCCAGCACGAAGGCCAGCAGCGCCAGGGCGATGATCATGAGGAACAGACGTTCGACACGGGTGCTCATTCGACAGCCCTTTCTTCCTTGACGAGGCGGCGCTGGACCAGGCTGATCGCCAGCACGATCAGGAAGAACACCACCGCCGCAGCCGCCGCGATGCCGACCTTGCCTTGCCGGAAACCGGTGAGGTAGATGAAACGCACCAGCGTGTCGGTGACACCGGACGGGCCGCCCTTGGTCAGCAGCTCGACCTGGGTGAACAGCTTGAACGCCAGGATGGTGGTCGTCATCACCACGAGGATGTGCGTGTTGAGCAGGCCCGGCATGGTGATGTGCCAGAACTCGTTCCAGCGGTTCGCGCCGTCCAGCCGGGCGGCTTCATAGAGGTCGGTGTTGATGCTCTGCAGCCCCGCCAGGTACACCACCATCTGGAACGGAAACCCCTGCCACGCCGACATCAGCACCAGCGCCGGCATGGCGGTCTTCGGGTTGCCGAGCCAGTCCACCGGATCGGCGAGGCCGAAGGTGAGCGCGTGCAGCAGCGTGTTGAAGAAGCCGCTCATCTGGAACAGCGAGAACCAGATCACCGAGACCACGACCATCGAGATCACGGTCGGCAGGAAGTAGATGCCGCGGAACAACTGCCGCATCGGCAGCTTCGTGTTGATCAGCATCGCCACCGCGAGGCCGAGGCCACATTGCAGCGGCACCACCAGCACAGTGAAGTACGCCGTGTTGAGCAGCGTGCGCACGAAGTCCTCGTTCTCGAAGACACGGGCGTAGTTGCGCCAGCCGATCCACTCGGTCGGCACGTTCGGATTCGGGACCAGTCGCTGGTCGGTGAAGGAAAACGCCACCGTCAACAGGAACGGCAGCACGATGAAGAGCAGGATCAGCGCCAGCGCCGGACTGAGGAACAGCCACGGGCGCAGCGTGGTCTGCTGTCGCACGGCAAGCATGGGGAATCCTTCAAGAAACCGGGCCGGCAGCACCACCACTGCCGGCCCGGTGCAGACAGGGATTTACTTGCCGAACGGCTTGTAGCCCTTGTTGTCCTCGATGTCCTGGTCGACCTTCTTGGCCGCGGCGTCGAGTGCCTTCTTCACATCGCCGCCGTCGACGGCATCGGCCACGGCCTTGGCGAAGGCGGCGGTGATCGTCGGGTAGGCCGGGTGGGCCGGACGGGCCACGCTGACCTTGGCGAGCTGGTCGATGTAGAGCGACAGCGGACCGCCCGCCTTGTACAGCTCGACCTTCGGCGCCGCCGACTTCACGCCCGGCACGCCGCCCATCGCGGTCGACAGCTCGGCCACGTTGTCCGTGCTCAGCAGGAAGTCCAGCAGCTTGCCGGTCGCGGCCTGCTGCTTGCTCTTGCTGTTGACCGACCAGGCCCAGCCGCCGTTGCCGGTGACCGCCTTGGCGCCGAACTTGGGCATCGGCAGCAGCACGAGGTCGTTGCCGAAGGCCTTGCTGTGCGCCGGCCACATCCAGTGCCCGACGAAGGACAGCGCCGAGATCTTCTTGCCGTAGAAGCTGTCGTCGCCTTCGCTGGCGGGTGCCACATAGCCCTTCTTGACGAAGCCCTGCAGCAGCGACAGCGCCTTGACGGCGGCCGGACCGTTCATCGTACCGTCGGCCTTCCAGCTCTTGCGGTCGATCAGGTCACCGCCCATCGACTGGACCCACGGCGAGAACCCGTAGGTGTACCACTCGCCCTGGCCGTAGTTCAGCTTCACGTCCAGCGCGTACTTCATGCCCGGCAGCTTGGCCAGCTTGGCCAGCGCGTCCTCGAATTCGGCCTGCGTCCAGGCGTCGTCGACCCCCTTCGGGATGCGGACCTTGGCGGCCTCCAGCAGCGACTTGCGGCCCCAGATCGACAGGCCCGAGTCGCCCTGGCCCAGGCAGTAGACCTTGCCGTCCGGCGGGTAGGTGCCCTGGTTGATCAGCGAGGGCAGCATGTCGCCCAGCGTCTTGGCCGACACCAGCCCGTTCAGCGGCGCGATGTAGCCCGACCAGGCGTAGTTGGCGTAGTTCGGGCCGTCCAGATCCAGCAGATCCGGCAGGTTGCCCGACAGGGCTGCGGCCTGCACCTGCTCGTTGTACGAACCTTCCGGCTGGATCTCCAGCTTGGCCGGCATGGACGGATTGGCCTTGTTCCACTTCTCGATGAGCTGCGCCATGCGCTCGCGCTCGTTGTCGGCACGACCGCCGTGGTGCCAGACACGCAGCACGTCGGCGGCCAGGGCGGCCTGCGAGGCGGCCAGCAGGGCGGCCACGGCCAGAAGCTTGGGGCTGAACTTCATCGTCTCACTCCGGGGATGGTGATTGCTTGGGGGCTGAAAGCGCTAGTAAATCGTATTACTTGCCACACGGTCAATTTAGCGCAATCGATTTCGTCCTGTCAACGCGGTCTCCCCGGGTACACGCCGTGATCGAGGGAAAACACGGGGATGAGCACCGACCCGGTCAGCCCATCAGCGCGACACCCTTCACCTGGGCATGGAGCCGATCACCCGGCTGCAGCCCCAGCATGTCGGCACTGCGGCGGGTGATGCGTGCGAGCAGCGCGGCCGCGGCCGGGTCCTCGCCCGACCCCAGACGCAGGCGCAGCAGCACCGTGCGCCCCTCCGCCTCCAGCTGCTCCAGCGTCACCGGCAGCACGTTCAGGATGCTGCTGTGCTGCGGTGCCTCGCGGGCGATGCTGACATCGCGGGCCAGCACACGGGCCCGCACCGGCGAGCCGGGCGGCAGGTCGACCGCACCGAGCCACAGGCTGGCGCCCGGCACGGTGATGCGCGTCAGCCCGTAGGGCACATCGTGTGCGGCGACCACCGCCTCCAGCACGACACCCACCTCATCCTGCCGGCCCAGCGGCAGGTCGGTGCGCGCGAACAGCGCCGCCACGCCGCCTTCGGCGAGCACCTGCCCGGCCCGCAGCAGCACGAGGTGGTCGGCCAGCCGTGCCACCTCGTCGAGCGCATGGGTCACGTAGACGATGGGCAGCGCCATCTCCCGGTGCAGCCGCTCCAGGTAGGGCAGGATCTCGGCCTTGCGCGCCGCGTCCAGCGCCGCCAGCGGCTCGTCCATCAGCAGCAGCCGTGGACTCGTCGCCAGCGCACGGGCGATGGCCACGCGCTGGCGCTCGCCGCCGGACAGCGTGGCGGGACGGCGCTCCATCAGCGCCCCGATGCCGAGCAGGTCCACCGCCTGGTCCAGCGCGATGCGGCGCACACCGGGTGCGATGCGGCTGCGGCCATAGTCGAGGTTTCGGCGCACGTCGAGGTGCGGAAACAGCGCCGCCTCCTGGATCACGTAGCCGATCGGGCGCTGGTGGGTCGGCACGAAGACGGCGTCGTCCTGCCAGACCACGCCATCGAGCGCAACCCGCCCGGTCGCCCGCTCCAGACCGGCCAGCGCCCGCAGCAGGGTCGTCTTGCCGCAGCCCGAGGGGCCGAACAGCGCGCTGACGCCCTGCGATGGCAGCGCCAGTGACACGTCCAGCGCGAACCCACGGCGCGCGAGCGCCAGCCGTGCCTCGATCACCGCCGCAGCGCCGCGGCACGTGCCGAGCGCTGGATCCCGTAGAGCGTCACCAGCACCAGCAGCGCGAACGCCACCAGGCCCGCCGCCAGTCGGTGCGCATCGGCGAACTCGGCGGCCTCGACATGGTCGTAGACCGCCACCGACAGCACGCGGGTTTCGCCGGGGATGTTGCCGCCGATCATCAGCACCACCCCGAACTCGCCCACCGTGTGCGCGAAGCCGAGCACCGCGCCGGTCAGCAGCCCCGGCCGTGCCAGCGGCAGCGCCACCGAGACGAAGCGGTCCCACGGCCCGGCACGCAAGGTCGCGGCGGCTTCGAGCAGCGCTTCGGGGATCGCCTCGAACGCCTGCTGCAGCGGCTGCACGACGAACGGCAGCGTGTACAGCACCGACGCCACCACCAGCCCGCCCAACGTGAACGGCAGCCGCCCGAGCCCGAGCGCGGCCGTCATCCGACCGACCGCGCCCTGCGGCCCCATCAGCAGCAGCAGGTAGAAACCCAGCACCGTCGGCGGCAGCACCAGGGGCATCGTCACCAGCGCAGCGGCCAGCGGCTTGAGCCGCGAGCGGGTGCGCGCCAGCCACCAGGCCAGGGGCGTTCCCACCAGCAGCAGCCACGCGGTCGTCGTCGCCGCGAGCGTGGCAGTCAGGCGGATGGCGGTCCAGTCAGCCGGGCTCATCCACGTTCGTAACCGTAAGACCGGATCACCGCCTGGGCCGGCTCGCTGCGCAGCCATTGCAGCAGCGCGGCAGCACCCGGCTTGCCCGCGCCGGCCTTCAGCAACACGGCGTCCTGGCGCATCGGTTGATGCAGCGACGCCGGCACACGCCACATCGACCCGATCGGCGCCTTGCCCGGCACGCTCACCTGCGACAGCGCGACGAAACCGAGTTCGGCGTTGCCGGTGGCGATGAACTGGTAGGTCTGTGCCACCGACTCGCCGGTGACGAGCTTCGGCGCCAGCGCAGCGCTCAGCCCGCGTGCGGCGAGCACTTCCATCGCGGCACGGCCGTAGGGTGCCGTCTTCGGGTTGGCGATCGCCAGCTTCTCGAAACGCCCGGACGCCAGCACCGCGCCCTGCGCATCGACGAGACCGGGCGTGGCGCTCCACAACACCAGCTGCCCGACCGCGTAGGTGAACGCACTGCCCGCCACCGCATGCCCCTCGGCGATCAGGCGCTGCGGCGTCTCGTCGTCGGCGGACAGCAGCACCTCGAACGGCGCGCCGGCCACGATCTGGCTGTAGAACTTGCCGGTGGCACCGCTGGCAAGCTTGAGCGTGTGGCCGGTCGCGGCCGTGAAGGGCTCGGCGAGCCGGGCCATCGGAGCGGCGAAATTGGCGGCCACCGCGACGAGGACTTCATCGGCCTGGGTCGGAAGCGCCACCAGGAGCGCCAGACAACCCGCCACCACAGTTCGCAGCCAACCAGTTCGTGTGTTCTCTGTCATGCCATCCTCGCTTTGCATTCAAACTCGCAGGCCATGCGCACCCCACGATCCGCACGCCCCACCTTCCCCACGTCCCAGACCCTGACTGGCAGCCTGACCCTGCAGACCCCCTTGGGCGCTGTGCTCGGCAGCAACCGCATCCGGCTGCTCGAAGCCATCGACCGCTGCGGCTCGCTCAACCGGGCCGCACGCGAAGTGCCGCTGTCCTACAAGGCCGCCTGGGATGCGCTCGACACCCTGAACAAGCTCGCGCCCGAACCCCTGGTGGAGCGCAGCACGGGTGGCACGGGCGGCGGTGGCACCCGGCTGACCGACTACGCCCGCCAGGTGATCCGGCTGTACCGGGCGATGGAAAGCTCGCAGCAGGACGTGCTGGACCGACTGGGGCCGGTGCCCGCCGACACCGAAGCCCCGGCGCTGCGCACGCTGCTGCGCCGCATGACCATGAAGACCAGCGCCCGCAACCAGCTCCAGGGCCGGGTCAACAGGCTGGTGAACCGCGCCGGACTGGTGGATGTGGTGCTGACCCTGGCCGGCGCCAAACCCGGCAATACCGATGCTGTCCTGATCGCGACGATCACGCCCGATTCGGTCGAGGACATGGCGCTGCAGCCGGGCAGCGAGGTGTGGGCCCTGTTCAAGGCGCCTATGGTCCAGATCGTCGCGGACCCACCACCTGATCGACCTGGATGGAATGCGCTGGCGGGAAAGGTCTCCGCCTTGCGCCCCGGCGAGGGCCGCGTCGGCGTCACGCTGGCGCTGCCGGGCGAGTGTGCGCTGCAGGCTAGCCTCCACCACACTGCCGCCGAAGCACTCACCCTCGGCCAGCAGGGCTGGGCCGTGCTCAGCGGGGAGCAGGTGATCCTGGTGGCCTTTGACTGAGTGGGCAACAGCAGAAACGAAAGGCGTCATACAGGACTGTGGTTGTGAGCAACGCTATATTGTCAACAGTATAACGATGCGTGTACCAAATCTCAGACACCTTGGCGGCGCTAAAGACAGGGAATGCGGTACTCGATGAGATCGAGTTCGAACCCACTGCCACTGACCTCCCTGAATTCCCTGGCGATCACGCCGCCATGCGCCTCCGGAATCTTGCGGCTGGCGAGATTGCGCCGATCCACCGGGTAGCGGACACACTCGAACCGGCCTTGCGCGCGCGCCCATGCAATCAGCGCGCCGGCCGCCTCCCGACCCAGGCCACGCCCATGCACGGCCTCCTTCAGCCAGAGCCCCATTTCGGGATCTGGCCGGTCCAGTCCATGCAAACCGATGCAGCCGAGGAACACCTCGTCCGACCGGGACAGGATCACCATCTGCAGGTTGGTTGCCGCAGCCAGTCCCGCCACCGAGTCGCTGACGAACCGCCCCATCTCCTCGACCGTGTCGGACGGTTTCGGGTGCATGTACCGAGTGATCCGGGCAGTGAAGGTCTCGAATATCACGGTCCTGAAACCCGCGTGGATCGGGACCAGCAAGACACGCTCGGATTCGATCCGGACAGTTGAGAGCGCACCGAGATCAAGCACCATGACCGACACAGCCTGCGTGCCAGCAAGGACCTGTCCAGTTTCGCGCCAACCCAGCCGGGCATACAGAGGCTGTCGGTTCGCCGTCTGCAACCAGAGCTGTGAAACCCCGAGCGCCCGAGCCTTGACAACCAGAGCCTTGATCAACCGAGAACCAACGCCCTGCCCTCGCACATCAGGTGCCACGTACAGATCACCCAGCCAGTGTGTCCGATCAGGGAATTCGGGCCGCTCATGCAACTTGAGCGCGATGACACCCTGCACACAGTCCGCATCCACCGCCACGAGGAATAGCGGCGCCTGTTCATGGTTGAGCTTGCCACGGACGCGGTCCATCGTCTGCTCGACGGAGTTTCCTGGCACTTGATGTCCCCATTGCTCATAAAACCAGCGGGCGATGCACGGCACATCCTGAGGTCTGTCCGTCAGGTTCAGGATCACCAGTGCCGTCGGTTCAGTCATCGGTCCGCTCCCCAGCAGCACCACACGACGCCCGCACCACCAGCGCCGCCCCGATTTCCCGGTGCACCGCAGCCCCGTCCTGCCCGGCCATCAGCGCCAGCAGCAGGTCCATCGCCTCGCGCCCGTGTCCGATCGGATCGGTGCGGATCGTCGTCAGCGGTGGCTCGGCGAACGGTGCCAGCGGCAGATCGTCGTAGCCGACCACCGCCACATCGTCCGGTACCCGCCGTCCCGCCTCGCGCAGTGCCCGCAGTGCACCAAAGGCCACGGTGTCGTTGCCGGCGAACAGCGCGGTGAATGGCACGCCCCGCGCCAGCAGCTCGCGTGTCGCCCGCCAGCCACTCTCGGCGCTGATATCGGCGCAGGCGACCCAGGACGGCTCCGGCGCGGTGCCGCGTGCGGTCAGCGCATCGCGCCAGCCACGTTCGCGCTCGCAGACGGAATGGAACTCGGACGGAGCGAAGCCGACGTGCGCGATGCAGCGGTGGCCGAGGTCGAGCAAGTGGTTCACGGCGAGCGTGGCGCCCTGGTGGTTGTCGGTGCCGAGGGTGTGGAAGTCACCCGTGCCGTCGCGGCCGCTGCCGAGCACCACCAGCGGGATCCCGGCTGCCGCGATCTGGCGCAGGTGGCCGTGTTCGCTGCGGCGCAGGTTGACGACGATCAGCCCGTCGATGCGCCGGCTGCGCACCAGATCGACGAAGCCGCCCGGCTCGCGGCCCTCGCCGTCGGTGGACTCGATCAGCATCTTCAGCCCGGCACGGTGGCAGGCCTCGTTGATCGAGCCGACGAGGTGGGCCAGGAAGACGTCGTCGTACAGGTGCGCCGCCTGCGGCATCACCAGACCGACCGTGGCCGAGGCGCCACCGGCCAGCGTGCGGGCAGCGATGTTGGGCCGGTAGCCGAGTTCGTCGGCAGCGGCGCGCACGCGGGCGCGGGTCGCCTCGCTGATGCCGCGGTCGCGCACATCGTTGAGCACGAAGGACACCGTCGTGCGCGACACCCCCGCCTTCCTGGCCACCTCGGCACTGGTGGGCGGCGTGGTCAGGAGCAGGGCTGGCGGCATGGGGATTGGATCGTCAGGAGGTCAGGAACTCCGGCAACACCGCGCGGTGGGCCGTCAGCAGCTCGTCGACCATGGCGCGGATCTGCGACAGGTCGAGCGTCGCCGCGGTGTGCGGGTCGAGCATCGCGGCATGGTACACATGGTCCCGCCGCTGGCCGAGGATGGCCTCCACGACCAGCTCCTGCACGTTGACGTTCGTGCGCATCAGCGCCGCGAGCTGCACCGGCAGCCGCCCGATGCGCGTCGGCTGCACACCGTTGTGGTCGACCAGGCACGGCACCTCGACCGCGCAGCCGTCCGGCAGGTTGTCGATCAGCCGGTCGTTGAGGACGTTGCCGTTGATGACCCGCGGCTGGCCGGTGACGATGGAATGGATGATCGAACTGCCGTATTCGACGCTGCGCGTGATCTGGCGCAGGCCGTCGATCATCTGCGTCGCACCGGCGATCTCGCGCGGCATGACGTGGATGTCCGCTGCACGCAGTTGAGCCAGCAGCGCGGCGCTGTCCTGCGAGCCGGGGGTCTGCAGCTCGCGTTCGATGTAGGGCCAGGCGTGCTCGAACACCTGGCAGCGGCCGGGGTATTCGTCGAGCGGGATGTTGAACTTCTTCAGCAGGTCTTCGCGCCCCTGCTTGATGAACCACGGCACGTACTCGCTGAAGTGCTCGCTCGACTCGGTCGGGAAATGGCCGAGCTGGTGGAGCATCTCGTAGCGCACGCGGTTCCAGTCGGGCATGCGGCCTTCGCGGTGGATCTCGCGCAGGCGGGGGTAGAGGTCCTGCCCACGGTGCTTGAAACGCAGGTAGAAGCTCATGTGGTTGATGCCGGCGCAGTGGTAGTCGATCTCCTCCACCGGGATGCCGAGGTCGCGGGCCAGCTCGGCGGCGGTGTGCTGCACGCTGTGGCACAGGCCGACGGTCGGGATGCGCGTGGACGCCCGGTTCAGCGCCCAGGTGATCATCGCCATCGGGTTGACGTAGTTCAGATGCACGGCGCCGTCCGCACACACGTCCTCCATGTCGCGCAGCATGTCGAGCATCACGGGGATGGTGCGCAGGCCGCGCATGATCCCGCCGATGCCGAGCGTGTCGCCGATGGTCTGCTCCAGGCCGTACTGCTTCGGGATCTCGAAGTCGGTGACGGTGGACGGCTTGTAGCCGCCGACCTGGATCGTGTTCAGCACGAAGCGGGCGCCGTCGAGCGCGGCGCGGCGGTCGGTGCTGGCGGTGATGACGGGCGAGACGCCGAGCGCCCCGGCGATGCGGTGCGCGACCTGCTCGGACAGGCCGAGGCGGTGCGCGTCGATGTCGTGCAGTGCGATCTCGGCGCTGGCGAGTTCGGGATAGGACAGCAGGTCGCCCAGCAGGTTGCGGGTGAACACCGTGCTGCCGGCGCCGATCAGGGTGATCTTCAGGCGGCGGTGCGAAGCGGTCATGAACAGAGAGTCCTTGAAGAAAAAACCGGCCCGAACGGGACGCTGCGGGCCGGCAAACCTGGGCCGGCGAAGGCCCGAGGAGACAGATACGGAAAGATGCAGGACCGGTGGACTTACTGCTTGACGGCGACGTTGGCCTTGGCGCCCGCGTCCTTCAGGATGGTCGCCGCATCACCCTTGCCGCGCAGGATGGCCTGCATGGCGTTGTCCATGATGTCGTTGACCTGCGAGCCGTTGTCGGCGATCGGGGCCAGGAAGGTCTTGCCCTTGGTCATTTCCAGGAAGGCCGACGAATCGACGCCCTTGGCCTTCTGGGCGGCAATGGCCTTCTCCGGCATGCCCTTCACCGCCGGGAACACGACGCCCGCGCTGGCGACGATGTCCTGGCAGGCGGCCGAGCCGAGGAACTTGACCCACTTCCACGCCTCTTCCTTGTTCTTCGAGCCGACCCAGATCGAGTCCGCGAGGCCGTTGAACATGGTGGCGCGCTGGCCGATCGGTCCCTTGGGCAGCGGCACCCAGGCGTAGGGGAACTTCGCGTTGCTGGCGAAGTGCGTGATCATCCAGGAACCTTGCGGGACGATCGCGGCCTTGCCGGCGATGAACATCGCGTCCGAGCCGAGCTTGCTCACATCCTCGGCGGTGGCGGACAGGCCCTTGCCCGGCAGGCCGGCCATCCACGCCATCGTCTCGGCCAGCTTCGGATCGTCGTAGTAGTACTTGGCGTCCCAGGGCTTGTCCTGGAACTTGAAGCCGTTCGACACCGCGAAGTGGCTCCACTCGGTCTGGCCCATCATGCCGCCCGAACCCGGGTTCTGGTAGCCGTAGACCGCCACCTTGGTCTTGTCGAACTTGCCCGATGCGGCGCTGTTGCCGGCGGCGTCGGTGGTGAGCTTCTTGACGATCTGCTCGAAGCTGCCGCCGTCCTTGGGGTTCCAGGTCATGTTCTGCAGATCGGCCGCCGACACGCCCGCCTTCTTGGCGAGGTCCATGTTGACGATCATGCCGATGGTGTCCCAGTCCTTGGGCAGGCCGTACTGCTTGCCGCCGCGGCCCCAGATGTCGTAGAGGCCGGCGGAGTAGATGCCGATGTCCACCTTGTCGCGCTGGATCAGCGGGGCCAGGTCCACGAGCTGGTTGTTCTTGGCGAACTCGGGGTACTTGGCGAGGTGGTTGGTGAACACGTCCGGGGCGGTGCCGGAGATGAAGCCGGTGGAGATGCCGGTCCAGTAATCGTCCCAGCCCTGCTGGGTGATCTTGATGGTGATGTCCTTGTTCGCCTTCTGGAACTCGTTGGCGCAGCTCTGGTAGGCCGGGCGCTGGTTCGAGTCCCACAGGACGTACTTGATCTCGACGGCATGGGCGCTGCCCGCAGCGGCCAGCAAGGTGGCCACGGCCAGGGTGATGTGGGGGTTCTTCATCGACTTGTCTCCTTCTTCGGTGGGTGAGGGGCGGGAAAAGGGATTCACTTGCTGCCGCTGAACTGCACCGACTCGACCACCTTGCGGCCGAACAGGAACAGCAGCACCAGCACGGGCACCACGGCCAGCGCGGTGGCGGCCATCAGGCCGCTCCAGTCGGGCGAGCCTTGCGGGGTCTGGGACTTGAACGCCTGCAGCGCGACGGTCAGCACCTGCTGCGTCTCGTCCTTGGCGACGAGGAACGGCCAGAAGAACTCGTTCCACATGTTGATCGACGTGAGCATCGCCAGCGTGGCCAGCGGCGCGGTGGACAGCGGCAGCACGATGCGCCAGAACACCCGCAGCGGGGACGCACCTTCCAGGATCGCCGCCTCCTCCAGATCCCGCGGAATCGACAGGAAGAACTGGCGCAGGAAGAAGATCCCGAAGCCCGACATCAGGCAGAACGGCGCGACCATCCCGGCCATCGTGTTGAGCCAGCCCAGATCCTTGATGAGGATGAAGTTCGGAATGAAGGTCACCACGCCCGGCACCATCATCGAGGCGACGAACAGCCCGAACAGCAGCTCGCGACCCGGAAAGCGCAGCCGCGCGAAGGCGTAGGCCGCCATCGAACTGGTCAGCACCTGCAGCGTGACGATGATCCCCGTGAACATCAGCGAGTTGCCGACCGCGCGCAGGAAATGCACCTCCGCGCCCGAGCCGCCCATCGCCAGGCTCTCCTCGTGCGAGACGAAGCCGAGCACGCGGTTGAAGTTGCGCAGCGTCGGCGCGTCGGGCCAGAGCTGGGCGGCCTGGCTGAACACGTCCTGCGACGGCGTGAGCGCGGTTTTCAGCACCACCCACAGCGGCACCACGGTGAGGGCCAGCATCGCCAGCAGGCAGGCCCAGGCGAAGGCGCGGGAAGGATTGAGTTTGAAGCCGGTCATGCTGGTGTGCTCAGGCCAGGTCGTTTTCGTTGGCCCGCAGGATGCGCATCTGCAGCACCGTGTAGAGCACCATCACCAGGCACAGCGTCATCGACATCGCCGAGGCATAGCCCATCTTGTAGAAGCTGAAGGCGTTCTGGACGATGTAGTGGACGATCACGCGGGTCGATTCGAGCGGGCCGCCATTGGTCGCCACCGCCACCGTGTCGAAGATCTGGAACGAGCCCGTCACGCTCGTCACCAGCACGAACACCATCACCGGGCGCAGCAGCGGCAGCGTGATGCGCCAGAACATCTGCCACTCGGTGGCGCCTTCGAGTGCGCCGGCCTCGTAGAGGTAGCGCGGAATGTTCTGCAGCCCCGCCAGGAACAGCAGCGCCACCAGCCCCATGTGGCGCCAGATGTTGACCGCCGCCACCGTGGCCAGCGCCTGCGTCTCGCCCGCGAAGAAGGGTTGGTGCCCGATGCCGGTCCACGTCAGCAGCGCGTTGACGCCGCCCAGCAGCGGGTCCAGCAGCCACAGCCACATCAGCGCCACCAGCACGTTCGACAGCAGGTAGGGCAGCAGCACGACGGCCTTCACGAACAGCGAACGCGCCAGCCGGTCCATCACCACCGCCAGGAACAGCCCGAGCACCGTCTGCAGCGGGATGTTGAACGCCACGTACCAGGCCGACAGCGTCATGCCACGCCAGAAGCGTTCGTCGCCCCACAGCTTCACGTAGTTGTCCAGCCCGACCCAGTTCGGCGCCCGCAGCAAGTTCCAGTCGGTCAGGCTGATCTCCACCGCCCGCCACGCCGGCCAGGCATAGAACAGCCCGAAGCCGATCAGCGCCGGCAGCACCAGCCCGAACGCCGTCAGCGTCTCGCGCCGGCGATTCGGTCCGAACGCCGACGACGAACGGGGGACAGCAGACATGGCAGCTCCTCAGGATGACGATTGACTAACTCGCGTTAGTTTTCAATGAAGCGGACTCTAAGGAGCTGGGCGGCACTCCGGCAATGGGGGTTATCACCAATTATTAGCAAACTATCATCGGCGACGATTACCAGGCCGGACCGCAGGGCTTGGGTACCATCGGCGATCCAGACCACGCCCCGCACCCCACCGCCGTGACCACCCGCAAACCCGCACCGATGCCCACCCGCCGACCGACGATGACCGACGTGGCCCAGGCCGCCGGCGTGTCGCAGTCGACCGTGTCGATGGTGCTCAACAACATGACCGGGGCGCGGCTGTCCGCCGAGACGCGCAGCAAGGTGCTGGGCGTGGCGATGGAGCTGGGCTA
>NZ_JBFPGY010000257.1:0-7833 GCF_041083715.1 Sphaerotilus sp. | reverse complement strand
GGGTCATGCCGGCCACGCCGGCCTTGGAGGCACAGTAGTTGGCCTGGCCCGGGTTGCCCGAGGCGCCGACCACCGAGGTGATGTTGACGATGCGGCCGAAGCGCTGCTTCATCATTGGCTTGATCGCGGCGCGGCAAGCGCGGAAGACCGACTTGAGGTTGGTGTCGATCACCGCATCCCAGTCGTCGTCCTTCAGGCGCATGGCCAGCGTGTCGCGGGTGATGCCGGCGTTGTTGACCAGCACATGCAGGCCACCATGGGCCTTGACGATGCCGTCGATGGCCGCATCGAGCGCAGGCGCATCGATCACGTTCAGCGTCAAGCCGAGGCCGCCGAACGGAGCAAGTGCTTCGCCGATCGCGGCCGCGCCGCTGTCGCTGGTCGCGGTGCCGACGACCTTGAAGCCGCGCTGCGCGAGCGTCAGCGCGATGGCCCTGCCGATGCCGCGGCTGGCGCCGGTGACAAGGGCGATCTGTTGAGCGTGAGCGTTCATGCGAGCAGCGCCTTGGCAGTGGCCAGCGTGGCCGGATCGTGGAAGGTGGTGGTGACCAGGCCGGCGTCGATGCGCTTGACCATGCCGGACAGGACCTTGCCCGGACCGCATTCGATCACATGCGTCATGCCGCGGGCCTGGAGTCCGGCGATGAGTTCGACCCAGCGCACGGCGCCGAAGGCTTGGCGGTAGAGGGCGTCGCGGATCGCGTCCGGGTCGGTCTGCACGACCACGTCGACGTTGTTCAGCACGGGGATCAGCGGCGTCTTCAGGTCGATCGACACCAGCCGCTCGCGCAGGCGCTCGGCTGCAGGCTTCATCAGGCTGGAGTGGAACGGTGCCGACACCGGCAGCGGCAGCGCGCGCTTGGCGCCCATCGCCTTGAGCACGATGCAGCCATGTTCGACGCCGGCCTTGCTGCCGGCGATGACGGTCTGCTTCGGGTCGTTGAAGTTGACGGCCTCGACCACCTCGCCGGATTCGGCCGCCGCCTTGGCACAGCCTTCGCGCACGGCAGCCGGGTCCAGCCCGAGAATGGCGGCCATGCCACCGGTGCCGACGGGCACGGCGTCCTGCATCGCCTGGGCGCGCAGGCGCACCAGCGGCAGCGCGTCAGCCAGCGTCAGGCTGCCGGCGGCGACCAGGGCGGTGTACTCGCCCAGCGAGTGGCCGGCGACGAAGGCCGGCGCGGCGCCACCTTCGGCCAGCCAGGCGCGGTAGCTGGCGATGCCGGCGGTCAGCATGACTGGCTGGGTGTTGGTGGTCAGGTCCAGCGCATCCTTGGGGCCTTCGGCGATCAGGCGGGCGACGTCTTCGCCGAGGGCGGTGCTGGCTTCTTCGAGGGTGGCGCGCACGGCGGGGTGGTCACCCCAGTCCGAGAGCATGCCCACCGACTGAGACCCCTGGCCGGGAAACACGAAGGCGAACGCGGTCATGGTGCGAGATCCGTGAAGAGAGTGAAGGAAAGGTGTGACGGGTCGGCCCGGACTCAGTAGTCCACCAGCACCGAACCCCAGGTGAATCCACCGCCGACACCTTCCAGCAGCAGCGTCTGGCCGCGCTGGATGCGGCCGCTGCGCACGCCGGTGTCGAGTGCCAGCGGGATCGAGGCGGCCGAGGTGTTGCCGTGCTGGTCGACGGTGACGATCACCTTGTCCAGCGACAGCTTCAGCTTCTTCGCCGTGCTCTGCATGATGCGGATGTTGGCCTGGTGCGGGATCAGCCAGTCGATGTCGCTGTCCTGCCGGTCGGCCTTGGCCAGGCTGGCGCGGGCGGTTTTCTCCAGCACGCCGACGGCGAGCTTGAACACGGCCTGGCCGTCCATCTTCAGCAGCGGGTCCCCCAGGACCTGCCCGCCCGAGACGGTGCCCGGCACGCACAGGATGTCCAGGTGTCGCCCGTCGGCATTCAGGTCGGTGGCGAGGATGCCCGGTGTGTCGCTGGCCGACAGCACCACGGCGCCGGCGCCATCGCCGAACAGGACGCAGGTCGTGCGGTCCTTGAAATCGAGGATGCGCGAGAACACCTCGGCGCCGATCACCAGTGCGTGGCGGGCGGTGCCGGTGCGGATCATGGCGTCGGCGATCGTCAGCGCATAGATGAAGCCGGAGCACACTGCCTGCACATCGAAGGCTGGACAGCCGTGCACGATGCCGAGCTTGCGCTGGACGATGGTCGCGGTGGACGGAAAGACCATGTCCGGTGTCGAGGTCGCGACGATGATCAGGCCGATGTCGGCGCCGGTCAGGCCGGCGGCTTCGATGGCGTGGCGAGCTGCCTCGACAGCCAGGTCGCTGGCATTCTGGTCCGGCCCGACGAAGTGCCGGACACGGATGCCGGTGCGCTCGACGATCCACTCGTCTGACGACTCGATGCCTTGCGTGGCCAGTTCGGCGACGAGGTCGGCATTGGTCAGGCGACGTGGGGGCAGCGCGCTGCCAGTGCCTGCGATGCGCGAGAAACGGGGTGTGGTGGTGGTCATGCGGCGTGGCGTGCCGCTGGCGCCTCGGGTTGAGCGGCGGACTGGCCCGCACCAGGGAGGGCCTGCAGCGTCTCGAGGATCCGGTCGTGCACGCGGTCCAGCAGTCGATTTCGGGCGGCATCATACGCCCGGTTCAGCGCGTTCTCGAAGGCGAGCGCATCGGCCGAGCCGTGGCTCTTGAACACGAGACCGCGCAGGCCCAGCAACGCCGCGCCGTTGAAGCGGCGGTGGTCGAGGCGGCGCGAGAAACGTTTGAGCGTCGGCATCGCCAACGCGGCAACGAGCTTCGTCAGTGGCGTCCGGGTGAACTCCTGCTTGAGGAAGCTGGTGATCATGCCCGCGAGACCTTCGGCGGTCTTCAGCGCCACATTGCCGACAAATCCGTCGCACACCACGAGATCGGTGGTGCCCTTGAAGATGTCGTTGCCTTCGACGTTGCCGTGGAAGTTCAGGTGACCTGCAAGGGACGCCGCACGCAGCAGCTCGCCTGCACGCTTGATGGTCTCGCTGCCCTTGATGACTTCTTCGCCGATGTTCAGGAGGCCGACAGAGGGCTGCTCCTTGCCATCGACCGCCGACACCAGCGCGCTGCCCATCACTGCGAACTGCAGCAGGTGCTCCGCACTGCAATCGACGTTGGCACCCAGATCGAGCATGGTCGTGTAATGGCCATGCTGGTTGGGCATCACGCTCGCGATGGCGGGCCGGTCGATGCCTTCCAGCGTCTTGAGCAGATAGCGGGCGACCGCCATCAGTGCGCCGGTGTTGCCAGCCGACACGCAGGCGTCAGCTTCCGAAACACCTTCGGCATTGCGCTTGACCTGCTGGATGGCCACCCGCATCGAGGAGTCGCGCTTCTTGCGGAGCGCGATCTCGACGGGATCGTCCATCTCGACCACTTCGGTCGCTTCGACCAGACAGCAGCGCGCCCAGCCAGCGGCAGGGGCGAGCGCATCGGCTTTGCCGACAAGAATCAGCTCAGCCTGCGGATGCTGATCGAGGAAGGCGCGGCAGGCGGGAAGTGTCACGGACGGACCGTGGTCTCCGCCCATGCAATCCACCGACAGCCGAACCGGGCGCGAAAGAGGGGTAGTGGCGTTCAAGACTGGTCAGACTCGGTGTCAATACCCGCAGACGATCGCGGGGCCCTGAGGCTGGGATGACTCAGGCGTCAGCCTTGGTCTTGAACACCTTGCGACCACGGTAGAAACCGGTCGGGCTGATGTGGTGGCGCAGATGCACCTCACCGGTGGTGGACTCGATCGCGGTGCCCGGGGTGTTC
The DNA here is from genome assembly GCF_041083715.1 of Sphaerotilus sp. Lineage (GTDB taxonomy): Bacteria > Pseudomonadota > Gammaproteobacteria > Burkholderiales > Burkholderiaceae_C > Sphaerotilus. The sequence goes on along the minus strand of NZ_JBFPGY010000257.1, from coordinate 4,077 downwards.
AGGGCGTTGTGCGAGCGGTGCATACCGCGCTTGGAAGGCGACTTCTTGTTTTGCTGGACAGCCATGGCTTACTCCTGGGATCCTGGGTTTTCCGATTGGAAAAGCTTTCGATTGTAGCACCACCCAGGGCATCGGTCCAAAGATGCTCTGGGTGCATCGGCGGGACGCTGTTGCAGCATGCCGACGGGTCAGTCTTTCGCCGGGGTCTTGCGCAAGGCCGCCAAGGCCGCAAATGGGTTGGGCTTGTCGGTGGTCGCGGTTTCCGCGGAGGCTGTGCCAGCCTCGGATTCTGTGTCCGCAGGTTCGTCGGACCAGTCTCCCACCGAGAGCACCACCGGCGTCGGGCACAGCGCATGCCGCGGCACGATCGGCGCCACAAGCAGCAGTTCGTCCTCGACCAGCTCCAGCAGATCGAACTGGCGGCTGATGACGAGCACGTCATCCTCGGCTTCGGCATCGAGTTCCGCGGCCTGGCGTTCGTTGTCGACAAACAGGAACCAGCGCTCGAACGCCAGCGGAACCTCGACCGTCTCCAGGCAGCGCTGACACTGTTGCGACAGGGAGGTTGATCCCGTCAGGTACAGCCACACCTCGGGTGGGCCGCCGCGCCGGGGGCGCAGTTCGCCCTGCGCAGACCAGCGCACGGGCGCTGCCGTGTGGGGTGCAGCCTCCGTATGGCGCAACTGGAGCAGGCGCTCGAAGTCCCCGAGGGGGGCGCTACCGTCGATGGGCTCACCCGCTTCGGCGAAGGGTCGCACGTCGAGGCGGCGGGGGTGGAATTCACGCGCTTTCATGGCGCGCAGTGTACGGGTGCCGTCGGGGCGGTGGAACAATGCCGGCATGGCTCCTTCTTCCTCTTCTGCTTTCCTGCCGTTGCCGCCCCCGGTGCTGGTGCTGGCGTCTACCTCGGTCTATCGGCACGAGTTGCTGGCGCGACTGCGGTTGCCATTCGACGTGGTGGCTCCCGATGTGGATGAATTTCCTCTGCCCGGCGAGGTTCCCGCGGCACTGAGCGAGCGGCTTGCGCTGGCCAAGGCACGTGCCGTGTCCGCGCGGCGGCCGCACGCGGTCGTGATCGGCTCTGACCAGGTTGCCGAACTGGATGGCATGCCCATGGGCAAGCCCGGCGACCATGCCCATGCCGTGGCACAACTGCGCGCGATGCGTGGCCGCACGGTGGTCTTCCACACGGCCGTGGCGGTGTTGCGGCATGACACAGCGTTCGAGGCGGTGCGGCGTGTGCCGGTGGCTGTGCGGTTCCGTGCGCTGAGCGATGTGGAGATCGAGACCTACCTGCGCCTGGAGCAGCCTTACGACTGCGCCGGCAGCGCGAAGTGCGAGGCGCTCGGCATCGCGCTGCTCGACGCGATCGAATCCGACGACCCCACCGCCCTGATCGGCCTGCCACTGATCGTGACCTCGGCGCTGCTGCGTCAAGCCGGGCTGGACACGCTGGCCATCCATGCGGGACATGGGAGCGCAGCATGAAGGGGCGCCTCTGGCTGATGCCGAACACGCTCGATCTGGGGACCGTGGCCGATGGACAGCCGCTGCCCGATCTGCAGGACGTGCTCCCGCTGGGCGCCATTCGGGTGGCTGCCGGCCTGGCGCACTGGGTCGCCGAGAATGCCCGCAGCGCACGGGCGCTGCTCAAGCGGGTCGATGCCGTGGTGCCGCTGACACAGCCGCTGCAATCGCTGTCGATCCGCGAACTGCCGCGCCCACCCAAGGGCAAGCCCGATGCGCGTGCTCCGGCGCCGGATTGGGCCGGGCTGCTGGCGCCTGCGCTGGCCGGGCACGATGTGGGGCTGGTGTCCGAAGCGGGTTTGCCCGCCGTGGCGGATCCTGGCGCAGAACTGGTGCGGGTCGCCCATGCGCAGGGTGTGACGGTGATGCCGCTGTCGGGACCGAGTTCGCTGATCCTGGCGGTGGCTGCCAGCGGGCTCAATGGGCAGAGCTTCGCGTTCGTCGGCTACCTGCCGACCGATGCAACGGCGCGGACACAGCGCCTGCGAGAACTGGAGGTGCACTCGCGCCGCTGGCAGCAGACCCAGTTGCTGATCGAGACTCCCTACCGCAATGCCGCCATGGCGCAGGCCCTGCTGGCGAGTCTGCACCCGGACACGTGGCTGAGCATCAGTTGCGGCCTGACGCTCGAAGGCGGCAGCACCCGCACCCAGCGTGTGGCGCGCTGGCGTGTGGCGCCGCCTGCATTGCCGGCCGATGTGCCGGCCGTGTTCGCATTCCTGGCCTGATGGGGCCGGAGTTGCCCGCCTGGTGGGGTCAGGTGGGAACCTTGCCGCCCAGCAGGGTGGCGATGCGGCGCTTCGGCTTGTGGACCGGGCTGGCCACCGGATTGATACCGGCGGATGGGCTCACCCGAGCCGGGGAGTCCTCCCAGACCGGGGTCGCCTTCGGATCGGGTTCGTACGGCCGATCGAAGAACGGATCCTGCGACCGGCTGCGCACCGGGCGCGGAGCGGGCACGGATGCAGATGCCGCCATCGGGCGCGGTTCGCTGAACGTGGCGGGGACTTCCTCTGGATCGCGGCGGCGGCGCGGCCGGTCGTTCTCCAGTTCGGCCGTTTCCAGCGTGATCGTCTTCTTGATCAGCTTCTCGATGTCGCTCACCAGGCGCGCGTCGTCGCGCGTGGCCAGGGTGATGGCAATGCCCGAGGCGCCGGCGCGGCCCGTGCGGCCGATCCGGTGGACGTAGTCCTCGGCGTTGAACGGCACGTCGTAGTTGAAGACCGCAGGCAGATCGGCGATGTCCAGACCGCGCGCGGCCACGTCGGTGGCGACCAGCAGATCCACTTCTCCTGCCTTGAACGCTGCCAGCGACTTCAGGCGTTCATCCTGCGACTTGTCGCCGTGCAGCGCGGCCGTGCGCAGGCCGTCACGCTCGAACGTGCGGGCCAATCGGGCGGCACCGAGCTTGGAGTTGACGAAGATGATGGCCTGGCGGATGTCGCGCTGGCGCAGGATCTGGGCGATCAGTCGGCGCTTGTCCTCGTCGGCGACGCTGTAGAAGCGCTGCTCGACATTGGTGGCCGTCGCGTTCGGCCGGGCCACTTCGACCAGCACGGGATCCTGCAGGTAGCTCTGCGCCAGCTTCTTGATCTCGGGCGAGAACGTCGCCGAGAACAGCAGCGTCTGGCGCGTCTTGGGCAGAAAGCTCAGGATGCGCTGCAGGTCGGGCAGGAAGCCGATGTCGAGCATCCGGTCCGCTTCGTCGAGCACGACGTATTCGACCTGGTTGAGCTGGCAGTTCTTGAGCTGGATGTGGTCGAGCAGGCGACCCGGCGTGGCGATCAGCACCTCGACGCCGCGCTTGAGTTCGGCGGTCTGCGGCGCGATGTCGATGCCGCCGAAGACGCAGGCGACACGCAGGTTGCTGTGCTTGGCGTAGGTCTTGACGTTGACGGCCACCTGATCCGCCAGCTCGCGGGTCGGCGCCAGCACCAGCGCGCGCACCGGGTGGCGGGCGGGCGAAGCGCTCGGGTTCTCGTGCTTGAGCATCTTCTGCAGCAGCGGCAGAGAGAAGGCCGCCGTCTTGCCGGTGCCGGTCTGCGCTGCGCCCATCACGTCGCGACCTTCCAGCACGATCGGGATGGCCTTGGCCTGAATGGGGGTCATCGTCTCGTAACCGGCGTCACCGATGGCACGCTGGAGCTTGGCGTCCAGGGGCAGGGTGTCGAAGCGGGCGGGTGCGGCCAGATCGGGCGCAGCGTCAAGTTGGGGCGTCATCACGGGCGTGATTATCCCGCGGATGCTGGGCGCGGGTGTCGTTCTGGCGTGAAATGACCACAAGCGAGGTTCGGCTTGTCAAGTCCGGTGTCCGTTTCTCGCGTCATGCGCTGGCCGGAACGGGTCGCGCAGCCTTTCTTGGCGCCTGCTGAATATGGACCAAACTTTGCACGGCCGGCGGGGCCTTGGGCCGATCGGGACCAGGAATTGACGCGGATGGTCTGCACAATTCAGGAAATCTACTCACCATCAGGGACACAGGCATCTCATGAGCCAATCCAATTCAGCTTCTTCGCCTATCGCTGTGCAACCCGTCATCATGGCCGGAGG
>NZ_JBFPGY010000256.1:0-7851 GCF_041083715.1 Sphaerotilus sp. | reverse complement strand
ACTCGGACAGCGCGCGGTCCATGCGCATCACACGGGCGCCGTTGAAGGCGGTGCGGTGCGGCGTCACGGCCACGCCTGCGCGCTTGCCGGCGCGGTCGGCCCGGTCGCGGCGGCCGGCCTCGTCGGCTGCATCGCTGGCGCGGTACTGGACGATGAACTGGTCGGTCAGTGGCGTGGCCGCCGGGGTGGAGGGCGTCGCCGGCCCGCCCGCTTGCGCCCCAGGCACACACACCACAGCGGCCGCGGCGGCCACCACCATCAGGCGCAAGCCCGAGCTGAATTGAATCGACATGAAGAGATCCCTGAACGCGATGGACAACGGCGCTGCGCCGCGGGCGGCCTGGACATGGAGCGTCGATGTTGCAGTCGACGTCGATGCGGCCGCAGATTCTTGCTCCATGTGGAATATTTCGCGAATCTGATCGATGTAACAAATCGGACCATGCGTTACCGATCGACCGGACCGCGCCCATGGCGCCCACGCTCAGACCGGTGGCTTGCCCGCTTGTGCAGCCCGGGCGGCAAAGGCGGCCCGCTGCGCTGCGATCCGGTCGCGCGGGTTCTCCTTGACGACCCGTTCGTCCAGCTTCATTTCGGCGATGAAGCGGCTCGGGAAGGCGCGCTTGATCTCGCGTCCGCGCTTCTGCCGCAGCAGCGTGCTGACCAGCAGCGTGCGCCGGGCGCGGGTGATGCCGACGTACATCAGGCGGCGCTCCTCCTCCAGGCGCTCGGCGGTCATGTCCTCCTCGTCGCGCTTGAAGGGCAACGTGCCCTCGTTGACCCCGACCAGCACGACGTGCGGCCACTCCAGCCCCTTGCTGGCGTGCAGGGTGGACAGGGTGACGAGGTTCTGGTCCTGGTCACCGCGCTCGGCCAGGCTCAGGATCACGCTGATCGACTGCGCCACCTCCAGCACGCTCTTCTTCTGCGTCTCCACGGTCATGCCACCGTCGTTGTCGATCTCGCCGCCGCAGCGCTTGGCCACCCAGTCGATGAAGTCGATCACGTTCGACCAGCGGGCCGCAGCGACCTTGGGGTTCTCCTCGTTGTCGAGCAGATGCTGCTCGTAGCCGAGGTCGGTGAGCCACTCCATCAGCATCGGCCGGGCCGCTTCGGCGCCGACGGTCTGGCGGGCGCGGTATTCGAGGTCGTTCACATACCGGCCGAACTCGTGCAGCGAGCCGATCGCCTTGCCGCTCAGCGCTGTGCCGAGCGACTCCTGGAACAGCGCCTCGAACAGGCTCACGCGCCATTTGCCGGCGAAGTCGCTCAACGCGGCCAGCGTCGTGTGGCCGATGCCGCGCTTGGGCGTGGTCACGGCGCGCAGGAAGGCCGGGTCGTCGTCCTGGTTCACCAGCAGCCGCAGCCAGCCGCACAGGTCCTTGATCTCGGCGCGGTCGAAGAAGCTCTGCCCACCCGACACCTTGTACGGAATCTGGGCCTTGCGCAGCGCCTCTTCGAGCTTGCGGCTCTGGTGGTTGGCGCGGTAGAGGATCGCGAAATCCTTCCACTCGGTGATGCCGGTGTACTCGCCCGTGGTGTTGGCGCGGATCGCCATGATCCGGGTCACGGCGCGTTCGGCCTCGTGCTCTTCCTGGTCCGACTCGACCACCTTGACCGGCTCGCCCTCGCCCAGGTCGCTCCAGAGCTTCTTCTGGAAGATCTTGGGGTTGAGCGCGATGACGTTGTTCGCCGCGGTCAGGATGGCGCTGGTGGAGCGGTAGTTCTGCTCCAGCGGGATGACCTTGAGGTTCGGATAGTCCAGCGGCAGGCGCTTCAGGTTCTCGATGGTCGCGCCGCGCCAGCCGTAGATGCTCTGGTCGTCGTCGCCCACGGCGGTGAAGAGGCCGTCCTGGCCGACCAGCGCCTTGAGCAGGTCATATTGGGTGGCGTTGGTGTCCTGGTATTCATCGACGAGGACGTGGCGCAGCTTGCGCTGCCACTTCAGGCGGGTCTCCTCGTCGGTCTGCAGCAGCTTGAGCGGCAGGCTGATCAGGTCGTCGAAATCCACCGCCGAATACGCCGCGAGCCGCTCCTCGTAGAGTTTCATCACGCGGGCGGCGATGCGTTCGTCATCGTCCTTCGCGGCGGCCTCGGCCTGTTCATGGGTGAGGCCGTTGTTCTTCCACAGGCTGATGGTCCACTGCCAGCTCCGGGCGAGCTTGGCGTCGGTGGTGGCGCCCGCGTCGCGCAGCACGCCGAGCACGTCGTCCGCATCCAGGATCGAGAACTTCGGCTTCAGCCCGAGCCGCTCGCCGTCCTCGCGCAGCAGCCGCACGCCGAGGCTGTGGAACGTGGCGATCAGCAGATCCTTCGACGCCCGCGCGCCCACCAGCGCCCGCGCCCGCTCGCGCATTTCCTGCGCCGCCTTGTTGGTGAAGGTGATGGCGCCGATCTGCGACGGCGCGATGCCCTCCTGCAGCAGCCGCGCGATCTTGTGCGTGATCACCCGCGTCTTGCCCGAGCCCGCGCCCGCCAGCACGAGGCAGGGGCTGTGCAGGTGGTAGACGGCTTCGAGCTGGGCGGGGTTGAGGGTGGACGGGGCTTCGGCCATGGGGGACGCGCGGGGTGCGCGGAATGGAGCAAGCGGGGGCGGATGATAGCGAGGCGAGCCCCCTGCCGGACAAGGCCCCGCAGGCAGAATCCAGCCGATGCACGATCCTGCCACCCCTCCGGCGCCCCCCGCCCAGCCCCGCAACCCGCTCCACGGCCTGACCCTGGAGCACATCGTCACCACGCTGGCCGCGCACTACGGCTGGGACGGGCTGAACGAGCGCGTGCCGGCGCGCTGCTTCGCCAGCAACCCGAGCGTCAAGTCGAGCCTGAAATTCCTGCGGCAGACACCTTGGGCACGGGAAAAGATCGAGGGCCTGTACCTCTGCATGCAACGGGAAGTGCGTCGGCAGCGGCGTTGAGACCGTTCAGAACGTGTAGCCCGTCTGGACCTCGACGTTCTCCAGCGCCTCCAGCAGCCGCGACAGCGGCCGCAGCACCGAGTAGCGCGACGCCACGTGGTGGGCATAGCGCCAGACGAGCGGGAGATCCTTCAGGTACCCGTCCTTGCCGTCGCGGTGGTAAAGGCGCGAGAAGATGCCGAGCACCTTCAGGTGGCGCTGCAGGCCCATCCACTCGAAGTCGCGCCAGAAGGTACCGAAGTCGTCGGCGACGGGCAAGCCGGCCTTGCGGGCACGCTCCCAGTAGCGCACGGCCCAGTCGATCTGGATCGACTCGTCCCACTCGATGTAGGCGTCGCGCAGCAGCGAGACGGCGTCATACGTCACCGGTCCCCACACGGCGTCCTGGAAATCGAGCACGCCCGGTGCGGCCGGATCGGCGCCGACCATCAGGTTGCGGCTGTGGAAATCGCGGTGCACCAGCACGCGGGGCTGCGCCTCGCAGACGCGGGTGATGGTCTGCAGCGCTTCTTCGAGCACCTCGCGCTGGGTGTCGTCGAGGGTGAACTGGCGGTGGCGGCCGATGTACCACTCGGGGAAGAGGTCCAGTTCCCGGCGCAGCAGCGCGGCGTCGTAGGCCGGCACCTGGCCTTCGGCGGGAATCCGCTGCAGCCGCACCAGCGCGTCGAGCGCGCCACGGTAGTGCGCATCGGCCACCTTCAGGCCGGCGCTGGTGCTGAAGTCCTGCGCCTGCAGCTCGGCCAGCAGCGTGCGCTCGCCGAGGTCGGACAACAGCAGGAAGCCCTGCGACTCGTCCCAGGCCAGCACCTCGGGCGCATGCAGCCCACCCTGGCGCAGCAGGCCGGCGACCTGCACGAAGGGATGGCTGTCCTCCCGGTCCGGCGGTGCATCCATGAGGATGCGCGGCGCTTCGCCGCGGGCGCTGTCGATGCGGAAGTAGCGGCGGAAGCTCGCGTCGGCGCTGGCCGGACGCAGGCTGTCGGCGCGCAGCCCGTGGGCCTCGGCCTGCGCGGCCAGCCAGGTGTCGAACGCGGCACGGCGCTGGTCGTCGGGCCAGGGGATGGAGGTCGGAGCGTCAGCAGGGGTCACGGGGGCCATCTCGGAGCATGAAATAATCGATCGATTCTAGCGAGCCGCCCCCGGGCGACCGAACCGCCTTCCGTGCCGAACACCCCTGTCCTTGCCGACACCCGCTCCCCAACCGCCCGACGCGGCCTGCGCCGGACAGCGCGGCGTGTGCTGGCGCTGGTCACGGCGCTGACACCGCTGGTCGCGGCGGCCCAGTCCTGCCGCATCAGCGCGCCGGAATGGGCTACCCAGGGCCTGAGCCTGCCGCTGATCGACGCCACGGCAGACGATGACCGCGTCCACCTCGAAGCCGACCACCTCAGCGGCCAGACCGGCGAGACGCTGATCGCCGACGGCCGCGCCCGGCTGCAGCGCGGCCTGCTGAGCCTGCAGGCAGAGCACATGGCCTACCACCAGCGCGAGGACCGGGTGCAGGCCACCGGCCAGGTGCTGCTGGCCCGCGGTGACGACCGCTACCAGGGCAGCGAGCTGTCACTGAACACCGAGCACCAGGATGGCTACTTCCTGGAGCCCCGCTTCTACCTCGGCCGCACCCAGGCCGGCGGACGCGCCGAGCGGGTCGACTTCATCGGCAAGAACCGCCTGGTGGTGCGCGGCGCGGCCTACAGCAGCTGCGAACTGGTGGATGGGGAAACCCCCCCGTGGGTGCTGACCACCCGCCGTGTCCGGCTCGACTTCGACGCCAACGAAGGCGTGGCCGAAGGCGCGGTGCTGCGCTTCTACGGGGTGCCGATCCTGGCGGCGCCGGTGCTGAGCTTTCCGGTGACCGACGCGCGCAAGTCGGGCTGGCTGCCGCCGCTGATCACCACGTCGAGCAACACCGGCTTCGGGCTGTCGGTGCCCTACTACTGGAACATCGCGCCGGACCTGGATGCCACCCTGACGCCGACGGTGCTGTCCAAGCGCGGCGCGGGACTGGAATCCGAATTCCGCTACCTGCGCCCGGACTGGCACGGTGAACTCAACGGCTTCTGGCTGCCGCGCGACCTGACCGCCGGACGCGACCGCTGGGCCGCACGCTGGGCCCAGCAGGGCGACCTGCCCGATGACGTGCGCTACGACTGGCACCTGCTGCGGGTGTCCGACGACAACTACTGGAAGGACGGCCTGCGCGGCGCCGAATCGCTCACCCCGCGCCTGCTGACCAACACGGCGCAGGCCCAGCAGCGGCGTCTGCTGCAGGTGGACGGCCTGGGCGAAGTCGAACAGCACCTCTATGCGCGCCTGCAGCAGTGGCAGGTGCTGCAGGACACCGATCCGAACACGCAGATCGCCCCGCCCTACCAGCGCACGCCGCAGCTCGGTGCGCTGTGGAGCAACCGCGGCGGGCTGCTGCAGTGGTCGCTGCAGACCGAGTTCAACCGCTTCACCAACGTCGACCCCACCCGCATCGCCGGCAGCCGGCTGCATGCGCTGGGCCAGGTGGCGCTGCCGCTGGGTGACGAAGGCTGGCGGCTGACGCCCCGCGCCAGCTTCAACGCCGCAGGTTACGAGGTCGACCGCCCCCTGAGCGACGGCAGCACACGCGCCGGCCGGGTGATTCCGAGCTTCAGCGTCGACAGCGCCTGGTCGCTCGACCGCGAGACCCGCGCCTTCGGCCGCGACCTGACGCAGACGCTGGAGCCGCGGCTCCTCTATGCCTACACGCCCTGGCGCGACCAGTCGGCGCTGCCCAACTTCGACAGCGCCGCGCTGGACTTCAACGCCACCACGGTGTTCTCGGAGAACGTCTTCTCCGGCATCGACCGCGTCTCCGACGCCCACCAGATCACCGGCGGCCTGACCACCCGCTACCTCGACCGCCGCAGCGGCGCCGAGCTGGCACGCCTGGGCATCGCCCAGCGCTACCGCCTCAACGACCAGCGCATCACCGCCGACGGCGTACCGGCCACGAGCCGCTTCTCGGATGTGCTGGTGCAGGGGTCGGTCATGGCCATCCCGCACTGGACCCTGGACAGCTCCCTCCAGTTCAACACCGACTCCGACCGGGTCGAACGCACCATCACCAGCGTGCGCTATTCGCCCGGGCCGCTGCGCACCCTCTACGCCAGCCACCGCCTCAACCGCGGCGTCAGCGAACAGCTCGCGCTCGGCTGGCAATGGCCGCTCGACGGCCTGCTCGCGCCCGTGAACAGCCTGATCGCCCACGACGCCACCAGCGGCCCGGCCCGGCCGGCGCGCAGCCCTTCGTCCTGCGACGGTCGCCTCTACGGCGTCGGCGCACTCGACTACAGCCTCAAGGACCGGCGCATCAGCGGCGCCATCGTCGGCTTCGAATACGATGCGGGCTGCTGGGTCGGCCGCGTGGTCGCCCGGCGCCAGTCGACCAGCCTGCAGGCCTCTTCGACGCAGCTGATGCTGCAGCTGGAGCTGGTCGGCCTGTCCAGGCTCAATGCAGGCTCCAACCCGCTGGCGGTCTTGAAGGACAATATCCCCGGCTACCAGCTGTTGCGCGACCCCCAGGCCGCCGCCGCCCCTGCCGCCCACCCACCCGCCACCGGCGGCGACACCGACACCCCATGACCGAGCTGCAGACACTGCCCCCCGACGCGCGTGCCGCGCGCACCGCCTCGATGACACCCCGCCGCCGCCAGGCACTGGGCGTGGTGCTGCTGGCGGCCAGCCTGCTGTGCGCGCCGCTGGACGGCTTCGCCCAGGCCGCACGGCGCAGCGGCGACTACATCGTCGCGGTGGTCAACCAGGAGCTGGTCACCAACAGCGAAGTGCTGCAGCGCCTGCAGCGCACCGAGCAGGAAGCCACCCGCAGCAACACCCGGCTGCCGGACCGCGACGCCCTGATGCGCGAACTGCTCGACCAGCTGATCGACGAACGCGCCCAGCTCAGTGCGGCGCGCGACGGTGGCGTGCGGGTGGAGGAGAGCGACATCGACCGGGCCGTCACCAACATCGCGGCACAGAACCAGGTCACCGTGCCGCAGCTGCGCGAGCGCCTGCGCACCGAAGGCATGGAGTTCGCCCGCTTCCGCAACAACCTGCGCGACCAGATCCTGCTGGAGCGGATCCGTGAACGCGAGGTGCAGGGCCGCATCCGCATCAACGACGCGGACATCGAAGCGTGGCTGACAGAGCAGCGTGAGAAGAACGGCGCAGCCACCGAATACAACATCGCGCAGATCCTGCTGTCGGTGCCGGAAAATGCTCCGCCGGCCGTCGTCACGCAACGCCGCCAGCAGGGCGTGGCGCTGCTGCAGCGCCTGCGCTCGGGCGAAGACTTCGCGACGCTGGTGCGCGAGGCCTCCGACGCAGGCAAGGAACGCGGCGGCGAGATGGGGATGCGCCGTGCCGACAAGCTGCCGGATTTGTTCGTCGAGGCCGTCAGCCCGCTGCGGGCGGGCGAGGTGGCGCCGCAGGTGTTGCGCTCGGGCGCGGGCTTCCATGTGATCAAGCTGGTCGAGCGCCGCGAAGCCGCGCTGACCGTGACGCAGCAGCACGCGCGCCACATCCTGCTGCGTCCCGGCCCGAAACTCACCCAGGAGGCGGCGGTCCGCCGTCTGGTCGGCTACAAGCGCCAGATCGAGGCGGGCACGGCGAAATTCGAGGACATCGCCCGCCAGCAATCGGAAGATGGCAGCGCGGCCAATGGCGGCGACCTCGGCTGGGCGTCGCCGGGCCAGTTCGTGCCGGAGTTCGAGCAGGCGATGTCGGCCCTGCGCCCCGGCTCGATCGCCGACCCGATCGTCTCGCGCTTCGGCGTGCACCTGATCCAGCTGCTGGAGCGCCGTGACCAGCGCCTGGAACCGCGCGAACAGCGCGAAATGGCCCGCAACGCCCTGCGCGAACAGAAATCCGAAGACGCCTACGCCGACTGGGCCCGCGAGGTGCGCGC
>NZ_JBFPGY010000255.1:0-7927 GCF_041083715.1 Sphaerotilus sp. | reverse complement strand
ACGGTGCGCAGGCCGCGGGACTCCTGTCGGCGGCGGATGGCGTCCTGGATGTCGTAGGCGTCGGCCCAGTCCATGTCGGGGAAGTCGTCGGTGATCTTGGTGACATCGCGGACCTCGCTGCGGGCGGCGTCGAGGTGGGCGGCGAGGTGGTCGATGTGGGTGCGGTCGAGTGCCATGTGCTTGCTGCTCCTGCCCGGTTCAGATGAAACGTACCGAGGTGCTGCCCAGACCGCCGACGCTGCAGTGCAGGCTGTCACCGGTCTTCACGGGCACCAGCGGCGACTGCGAGCCGGACAGGATGACGTCACCCGCCTTCAGCGAGATGCCCAGCCGGCCGAGCGTGTTCGCGAGCCACGCCACGGCATTGACCGGCGAGCCTTGCACCGACGCGCCACACGAGGTGCTGACGATCTCGCCGTTCTTCTCCAGCACCATGCCGGCCAGCGCGAGGTCGAGGTCACGGGGACTCCGGCGTGTGCCGCCGAGCGTCAGCACGCCGCACGAGGCGTTGTCCGCCACCGTGTCCTGGATCTTGATCTTCCAGTCGCGGATGCGCGAATCGACGATCTCGAAACACGGCATCACGCAGTCGGTGGCGCGCAGCACGTCGGCTGCCGTCACACCCGGGCCGGTCAGGTCGCGGGCGAGGATGAAGGCTACTTCCGCTTCGGCCTTGGGCGCGATCATCCTGGACGTGTCCACCGGCTCGCCCTCGTTGAACACCATGCCCGAGAGCAGGTGCCCGAAGTCCGGCTGGTTCACGCCGAGCATGTCCATCACCACCTGGCTGGTCACGCCGATCTTCTTGCCGATCACGACCTCGCCCGCGTCGAGGCGGCGCTGGACCATGCGCAACTGGATCTGGTAGGCGTCGTCGATCGTGATGCCGGGCTCGCGGCTGGTCAGCGGCTCGACGGGGAGGCGGCTGAGCAGGGACTGGTACAGCTCGTCGCCGTAGCGCTGGATGGTCTGGGCGTCCATGGGATGACTCGGTTGAAAGGGTCAGGTGGTCCGGGCGTCGGCTTCTGCGAGGAAGCTGGCGACCAGTTGCGCGAAGCGGGCGCTGTGCTCGATCTGGGTCCAGTGGCCGCAGTGGCCGAAGACGTGGAGCTGGCTGTTCGGGATCCAGTCGGCCAGCCGCAGCGAGTTCGACAGCGGGATCACCTGGTCCTCGCGGCCGTGCAGGACCAGCGTCTCGTGGGGCAGGGCGCGGATCGCCGCCTCGGGGCTGACCATCGCATCGACCCAGCGTTGGCGCGGCGCCGGAAACATGGCGGAGAACGACTCCTGGAACCCCGGCCGTATGCTGGCCTGGTAACGCAGCGCGGCCAGCTCGTCGGTGACCAGTGCGCGGTTGAACGCGAAGATGTCCAGCAGCCCGCGCATCGCCTCGAACGATGGCGTGTAACCCCACACCGCGTCCAGCCCCGGCGTGATCGCGAACGGCACGCCGACCGCCCCCATCAGCACCAGCCGCCGCACCCGCTCGGGCGCCCGGATCGTCAAGGCCAGCGCCAGCGCGCCGCCGAAGGAGTTGCCGACCAGATCGACCTGCGGCACGTCCAGCGCGTCGAGCAGGTCGAGTGCCTGCTGCACCCAGGTGTCCATCACGTAGGCGGTGCCGTCCGGGCGGTCCGTGTAGCCGAAGCCGACCATGTCCGGGGCGAGCACGCGGCGGGTCTGCGCCAGCGTCGGCATCACCAGCCGCCAGTTCGCCCACGCCGACACGCCGGGGCCGGAGCCGTGGATGAACAGCACAGGCGGCTGGCCAGCAGCGGTGGCGGTGCCGAGGTCGTGGACGTTGGTGTCGAAGGTGCCGGTGTGGACGCGGCGGCCGAGTTCGGGGTTCATGGGGTGACGTTATGCGGCGTGCCCGATACTGTCCAATACCGAATATCCTCATCTCGATACCACAGAGGTATACCGCCATGGACCTCAAGCAGATGCGCTACTTCCTCGCCGTCGCCGAGGAGCGCCACCTCGGCCGCGCCGCCGAGCGCCTGCACATGGCGCAGCCGCCGCTGACGCGCCAGATCCACGCGCTGGAGCATGAACTCGGCGCGCCGCTGTTCACCCGCACGCCCAAGGGCATGGAGCTGACCGAGGCGGGGCAGACGCTGCGCGACGAGGTGCCCAACCTGCTGGCGCTCGCCCAGCGCGCCCGCGAGCGTACCCGCGCCGCCGGGCGCGGCGAGACCGGGCGGCTGGATGTGGGGCTGTTCGGCTCGGGCGTGCTGGACGTGATTCCGCGGCTGCTGGCGCGCTTCCACGCCGAGCGGCCCGACGTGAAGATCGTGCTGCACACGATGACCAAGGCCGAGCAGCTCGACGCCCTGCGCGAGCGTCGGATCAGCGTCGGCTTCAACCGGCTGGTGCCGCCGGAGCCGGACCTGGTGATCGAGACGGTGCTGCGCGAGCAGTTGCGCGTGGCGCTGCCCGAGGGGCATCGGCTGTGCGCGCAGGCATCGGTGCGCATCCCGGACCTGCAGGGCGAGCCGATGATCCTGTATCCGAACCTGCCGCTGCCCGGACTGGCGCAGCAGGTGATGCAGGCCTTCGCGCAGGAGGGCACGCCGCTGCAGATCGAGCAGGAGGTCGAGGACGTGCTGACCGCGGTGGCGCTGGTGGCGGGTGGCTTCGGCGCCTGCGTCACGACTGCGAGCAGCGAGAGCCTGCGGCTGCCGGGGGTGGTGTACCGGCCGCTGGACTGCGCGTTTCTGCGGGACATCGAGCTGAGCTGCATCCATCGGCGGGGGGATGGGTCGCCGGTGCTGGAGGCGTTTCTGGCGGTGGTGCGTGGTTCCTCGTCCCGGCGAGGGTGACTCGCCTACTCGATCGAGAGCCGATCGATCCACCGCACCCCCGCCGCCACGTCGTCGCGCAGCGCCGGCCGGTACGGCGGCTTGTCCACCTGCGCCGGCGGCGCGCTGATCCGGTTCAGGTCGATCGACTGCGGCCGCCCGACCAGCCCGGTGTCGGTGCGCTCCAGCTGGTAGTACAGCCCGTTCCACAGCTTGGCACCGAACTCCTTGGGCAGCTTGAACAGGAACAGCAGGTGGTGCTCCAGCCAGGTCAGGTCGGTCGGCGTGACCGTGCCCGGGTTCGCATACGGGTAGGGCACATGGCAGCTCACCTCGCCGCCGCCTTCGAGGCACTTGAACTCCTTCATCGACAGGAAGTGGTCGGTGAACCTGGTGTGGTCCATGTGGACGGTGAAGGCGATCATGCCGTCCGGGCGGGGGGTGAAGTCCACGGTGCCGAGCGGCAGGCGCTGCTGGTCGCGGGTGACGGCGACGAGCGTCTTGGTGCCTTGCAGTTCCCAGGCGACGGCGGTGTGCGAGGCCATCGCCAGTGCGGCGGTCAGCAGCCAGGGGCGCATGGGGTGCCTGAGGCGGGAGGGGCGTGCGGGCATGGGGTTTCCTTGGTCGCACACCGCTGCACGACACCCGGTCAGCGTAGCACCTCGCTCAGGCGGCGCCAGGCGCGAACACCCGCAGGCGGTGGCCGTCAGGGTCGGCGGCCGTGAAGGTGAAGCCGAAGTCCATCGCGATGGGCGCCTGCAGGATCGGCAGGCCCTTGGCGATCCACTCGGCGCAGCAGGCCCGGACCGCGTTGGCACCTCCTTCGACCGCAAAGGCCAGCTCCATTCCGCCGGCCGGCGTGGCGGCGGGTTCAACCGTGTGTGCCGCCCACAGGCCCAGCATCACGCCCGACGACAGCGCGAACATCGCGAATGTCGGCGAGGCCTCGACCGGCGGCTTGCCCAGCAGATCGGCGTAGAACGCGGCGCTGGCGGTCGGGTTGGCGACGTAGAGGAGGAGGAAGTTGGGGTCCTGGGGGACTTGCATGGCGGCTCCTGGAGGGGTGGGTGGATGGCTCCATCGTAGGCAGCGGCCGTGTCAATTCCTGTCAGTAGCCTGGGTTGGCGACGATGCCTTCGCGCGCGCGCCACGCCTTCAGCAGCGCCTGCCGACGCTGTGGATAACGTGTGTCGAGGGGGGTCAGCGCCGCGATGCGGTCGGTGCGGAAATGCCGGATCTCCCCGCGCAGCTCGCACCACGCCACCACCACCCGCACCCGGTCGAAGAAACCCAGCGCGAACGGCCACACCGTGCGCGCCGTGTCCTGGCCGGCGGCGTCGCGGTAGGTCAGGTGCAGCTTGTGCTCGGTGCGGATCGCCTGGCGGATGGCGGCGACTTCGCTGTCCCCGGCCGACCCGGTGGCGTCCGCCTCCGCGGGGCCGACGAGCAGTGCATTGCTGTCCAGCTCATGCCGCAGCGCGGGTGGCAGCACCGCGGCGATCTTGGCCAGCGCGTCGCGCGCCGCCGCCCCGAGCCGCTGGTCGCCGCGCCCGATCACCCAGCGCGAGCCCAGCACCAGCGCCTCCACCTCGTCCGCCGAGAACATCAGCGGCGGCAGCACGAAACCCTCGCGCAGCACATAGCCCAGCCCCGGCGCGCCGTCGAGGTGGGCGCCCTGGGTCTGCAGCGTGGCGATGTCGCGGTAGAGCGTGCGCAGGCTGATGCCGAGATCGGCCGCCAGCACGGCGCCGCTGACCGGGTGGCGGTGGCGGCGCAGGTGCTGGAGCAGGGCGAGCAGGCGTTCGGTGCGGGACATGGTGCCCCGTGGTCGTGGTGTCAGCGCTCGGCCGCCGCGGCGATCAGGTCTGCCAGCGCCTGCGCGACTTCCTCTGCCGCCACGCCATCGCCCAGGGCGACGGGTGCCTCGGCCAGTGCGGCGGCGCCTTCGGTCTTGAGCCGCTTCACCCACGCACCCGCCTCCCGCCCGCCGGCAAACGCCCGGCTCTGCAGCAGCACGCGCCCATCCGCCGCAGCGAGCTTGAAGCAGAACTGCCCGTCCGCCTCGCGGTACTGCTTGAACACGGCCAGCGCGGCCTTGTCCACCTTGGTCTTCGATTCGGCGGCCACAGGCGCGGCGACCATGCGCCGCAGGCCCACCGCCTCTCGCAGGCGCAGCAGCAGCGGCGCGGCTTCGGTGCGGGCCTTGGCCGCGCCGGCCATGAGGATCGCTTCCAGCTCGGCCGGCTGCGCGATCAGCGCCTCGTAGCGTGCCCGCATCGGTGCGATCTCTGCGTCGATCAGCTCGAACAACCGCTGCTTGGCCTCGCCCCAGCCCAGCCCGGCGCGCAGTGCCTCGCGGAACGCCAGGTTCTGCCCCGGCGTGCCGAATGCTTCATGCAGCGTGACCAGCGCGGAACCTGCGGGATCCTTCGGCTCGCCCGGCAGCTTCGAGTCGGTGACGACGCGCGCGATCGCCTCCCTGAGCGCCTTCGCACCGCCCTCGAACAGCGGGATCGTGTTGTCGTAGCTCTTGCTCATCTTGCGGCCGTCGAGGCCGGGCAGCAGCGCCATCTCGGCCTCGACCACCGCCTCGGGCAGCACGAAGAAATCCGTGCCCTGGCCGTAGAGGTGGTTGAACCGCTGCGCCACGTCGCGCGCCATCTCGATGTGCTGGATCTGGTCGCGGCCGACGGGGATCTGGTGGGCATTGAACATCAGGATGTCGGCGGCCATCAGGATCGGGTAGCTGAACAGGCCCATCGTGATGCCGGCGTCCACGTCCTCGCCCGCCGCCAGATTGGCGTCCGCAGCGGCCTTGTAGGCGTGCGCCCGGTTCATCTGGCCCTTGGCGGTGACGCAGGTCAGCAGCCAGGTCAGCTCGGGAATCTCGGGGATGTCGCTCTGGCGGTAGAGCGTGACGCGCGCGGGGTCGAGGCCGGCGGCCAGCCACGTCGCGGCCAGCTCCAGCCGCGAACGCTCGATGCGCGCCGGGTCGTCGCACTTGATCAGCGCGTGGTAGTCGGCGAGGAAGAAGAAGCTCTCGACGTCGGTGCGGCGGCTCGCGATCACGCAGGGGCGGATCGCACCGACGTAGTTGCCGAGGTGGGGGGTGCCGGTGGTGGTGATGCCGGTCAGGACGCGGGTGGCGCGGGTGGACATGGTGGGCTGCTGGTGCTGGAGCGACGACGAAAGTCCGATTGTGACCGGAGCACTCCGGCTGTCGCCGAGCGGCGCCCAGTGCCCTACAGCTTGACCATCACGTTGCGCAGCTCGGTATAGAACTCCAGCGAATGCACCCCGCCTTCGCGGCCGATCCCTGAGGCCTTCGCGCCGCCGAAGGCGGTGCGCAGGTCGCGCAGGAACCACGAGTTGATCCAGCACAGCCCGACCTCGATCGCCGCGGCCATGCGGTGCGCGGTGCCGAGGTTCTGCGTCCACACCGTCGTGGCCAGGCCGTAGTCGGTGGCGTTGGCCAGCGCGATGGCTTCTTCCTCGGTGTCGAACGGGGCGATGTGGCAGCAGGGGCCGAAGATCTCCTCCCGGATGACGCTGGCGCTTTCGGGCAGGCCGGTCCAGATCGTCGGCTGGACCCAGTGTCCTTCGGCCAGCGCGCCGGGCATGTCGGGCACGCCGCCGCCGGTGACCACCGTCGCGCCTTCGGCCACGGCCTTGGCGTAGTACGACAGCACCTTCTGCCGGTGCTCGGCCGAGATCAGCGGGCCGAGGCCGACGCCGGGCTGCTCGCTCGGGCCGACCTTGAGCGCCTCGGCCTTCTCCTTGAGTGCCGCGACGAACTGGTCGAAGATCGGCCGCTGCACGTAGACCCGCTCGGTGCCGAGGCAGACCTGGCCGCAGTTCTCGAACGCGCTGCGCGTGATGCCGGCCACGGCCTTGTCGAAGTCGCAGTCGGCGAAGACGATGCCGGCGTTCTTGCCGCCCAGCTCGAACGAGACCGGGCGCACGCCCTTGGCCGCCGCCGCCATGATCGCCTCGCCGGTGCGCGTCTCGCCGGTGAAGGTGATGCCGTTGACGCCCGGGTGCTTGGTCAGGAACTCGCCCGCCGAGCCGGGGCCGAAGCCGTGCAGCACGTTGTAGACCCCCGGTGGCACGCCGACTGCGTTCATCACCTCGCCGAGCAGCGTCGCCGTCGCGGGTGTTTCCTCGGATGGCTTGACGATCACCGTGTTGCCGCAGGCCAGCGCAGGGCCGACCTTCCACGTCATCAGCAGCAGCGGCAGGTTCCACGGACACACCACCGCGACCACCCCGAGCGGCGAGCGCACGGCGTAGCTCACCGCGGTGCCGCCGTCCGGCGTGGTCATCTGGAAGCTTTCGGTCGGCACGTTCTTCACGATGTCGGCGAAGACCTTGAAGTTGGCCGCACCGCGCGGGATGTCGATGTGCGAGGCCAGTGACAGCGGCTTGCCGGTGTCGGCGATCTCGGCCTGCAGGAAGTCGTCGAAGCGGCGGTTGATCTCGTCGGCGACGGCGTGGAGCAGGTCCACGCGCCGGACCACGCTCATGCGGCCCCAGTCGCCCTGGAGCGCGGCGCGGGCACCCGCCACCGCCGCGTTCACCTCGGCCTGTCCCGCCTCATGCACCAGCCCCAGCACCCGGTTGTCCACCGGCGCGCGGTTCTCGAAGGTCCTGGCCGTGGCGACGAATTCGCCGTGGATGAAGTTCAGGTACTGTTTCATGGTGCATCAGAGGGGATCGGAAGGGGTGGGAGGCCGGGGCGGCGGGGGATCGGCTCAGGTGTAGACGTCCGTGAAGGACGGCACCGCGGCACCCGTGTGGTAGAAAATTCCGCTCCAGAGCTGGTCCTCGGTCCAGGTCGTCACCGGCCGGTCGCGCTGCGCCAGGTAGCCCAGGCCGGCGAAGGTTTCGTTGCGGTTGCCGCTCGGATCGAAGAAGTAGATCGTCTCGCCGCGCGTGATGCCGTGGCGGGTGGGCGCCACGTCGATGCGGGTCTTGTTCTTGGCCATCACGTCGGCGGCCTTGAGCACGTCGTTCCAGTTGTCCAGGAAGTAGGCGATGTGGTGCAGCCCGCTGCGCGCGCCGCCGACGAAGGCGATGTCGTGCGGCGTGGTGGTGCGGCTCATCCAGGTGGCGGCCTGGATGTTGCC
>NZ_JBFPGY010000254.1:0-7941 GCF_041083715.1 Sphaerotilus sp. | reverse complement strand
CGAAGTACTTCGCCAGCGCTTCGAGCTGCTCCTGGGAGTAGCCCTTGGTGATCTGGTGCATGACCGTCGCCTTGCGCTCGCCGGAACGGAAAGCCATCAGCTGGGACAGGATGTAGTCCTGCGGCAGACCTGCCAGACGAACCAGTGCCTCACCTGGCACTGCCCGGCCGTCGGTGCCGTGGCACTGGGCGCAGGTGGCAGCCAGGGCGCGCAGGCGCAGTCGTTCCGGATCCTTGGCGTGTGCCGCGGTGGTGGACAGCAGGCTGACGCTGCACAGCAGTACGCCGCTCAGCCAGCGGATGGAGACGCTTGCTCGGGTCATGGGACACGTTCCTCAGGGCTTTGAATTCAGCGCTATAGTGTCTTAAATATCACTGTATACGAATTTAGTGGTTTCCCTGGAGACTCGGGTGTGGAGGCGACGCGCATGACGACAGACCGCAGACGAACCAGAACCGGTGCAGGCCCGGACCGGCGCCGAGCGTGTGCGCAATTGCTGGCCTGGCCCTGGGTGCTGGGGCCGCTGGCGGCCGCGGCGATGGCCCCTGCGCCCACGCCGGTCGGCCAGCTCGTGCCGTGGCCGACGGTGCGGCTGCTGGACGGTCGCACCGTCGCGGCCGAACAGCTGCGCGGCCGAGCGGTGGTGGTGACCTTCTTCGCCACCGACTGCGGCTATTGCCAGCGCCACAACCAGCGGCTCGACCAGCTCGCGCGCCACATCGGCGCGCTGCCGCTGACCGTGATCGGCGCGGCACTCGACCGCGAGGTGGCGCCGGTCGAGGCCTATCTTGCACGCCAGGGCTACACCTTCCCCGTGACGATGGACTGGGCCCCGCTGCGTGCCGTGCTGACCGCCCGGCGCAGTTACCCGATGACCTGCGTGATCGACTGCCAGGGCGTGCTGCGCGAGGTGATCCCGGGTGAGATGGCCGAAGACGATGTGCGGGAGCTGGTGAAATGGGCCGTCACCTCAAGCGCTGATTAACCCTTCTGCCAGCGCCTGCGTGGCCGCTCGTCGCGGCTGGGGGCGCAGAAGTCCTGCCGCTGGAGGCGGACAGCGGCAACCACAGCCGCTTGCTTACGATGCTCACGGCGCTGAACGACCCGGCGACCGACTTCGCCGCCGTCTTCGGCCAGTACTTTGACCGCAGCAACCACCTCACTTGGCTTGCCGCCAGCGTGCTCATGGGCAACCGCGACACCCTGTCGCAGAACTTCGCGCTCTATCAACCAAAAGGCAGCGACAAGTGCTACTTCCTGCAAAATCGTACGCCAAGCCTGCGAACCTAGCTTGGCCTTGGCCAGCAGTCTGGCAATGGTGGAGGGGTGGGCATTGAACAGCCGTGCGGCATCGGCTGCTGTTCGTTCGCCTGAGCCCACCAGGCAAAAATGGCGGGCCGCTGCAGAGCCCGGGGTGATTCACCCCATGGCCTACAACATTCTAATTAACACTAGAATGTTGGTATGAAAGAGATCAAGAACCACCTCTACGAGCAGGTCGCCCGCATCGGCCGGGCCATGGCCAGCCCGAAACGGCTGGAGTTGATCGAGCTGCTGTGCCAGGGAGAGAAGACCGTCGAGACCCTGGCAGCTCAGGCTGACATCAGCGTCAAGCTCGCCAGCGCGCACTTGAAGGAATTGCGGCAGGCTCGCCTCGTCGAGACGCGCAAGGACGGCAAGTACGTGTTGTACCGACTGGCCAGCAATAGCGTGGCCGACCTGTGGGTGAGTCTCCGGTCCGAAGCCGAGGAGCGGCTGGTGGAACTCCAGGTCGCACTGGCGAGCTTGGTCGAGCACGGCCAGGAACTCCAGGGCATGGACCGCCAGACCCTGCTGGAGCGAGCGGCCCGGGGCGAGGTGGTCGTGCTCGACGTGCGCCCTGAGGCCGAATACGCCGCAGCCCATCTGCCGCATGCCCGATCGCTGCCCGTGAATGAACTCAGGCAGCGTCTGGCCGAACTGCCGCCGGATCTGCCGGTGGTCGCGTACTGCCGGGGGCCGTTCTGCCTGATGGCCAAGGAGGCGGTCGAGTTGCTGCGCCAGCATGGCTACCACGCGATCCACCTGACCGATGGCGTGGCCGAATGGCGTGCCCGCGGGCTGCCGGTCGCCGCCTGATGGCGGGTTTCTGCCATGCACTTCGGCCTGCGCGCCAACCTTGTCCAGGTGCTGCACCACCTGCTGCAGGTGCTGCTGGTCGGCATGACGATCGGCATGATGCGCAACGTCGTGCCGGCGCTGGCCGAGTCCGAGTTCGGCGTGCCGCGCGGCTCGTTCATGCTGCTGGTGGCGTTCGTCGTGGCCTTCGGTTTCGTCAAGGGGGCGATGAACTTCGTCGCCGGCCGGCTGGCCGAGCGCATCGGGCGTCGTCGGGTGCTGCTGATCGGCTGGGCGGCAGCGCTGCCGATTCCGCTGCTGGTGGCCTGGGCGCCGTCGTGGGGCTGGATCGTCGCGGCCACGGTGCTGCTGGGCGTGAACCAGGGGCTGACCTGGTCCATGACGCAGACCGCCAAGCTCGATCTCACGCGGGCCGATCAGCGCGGACTGGTCATCGGCCTCAACGAGTTCTCGGGCTACGTGGGCGTCGCCATCGCCGGAGTCGCCACGGGCTACGCCGCCACGTGGCTGGGGCCGCGACAGGGCCTGCTGTGGGTCGGCATGGCGGTGATCGGGCTGGCGACCGTGCTGGCGTGGCAGGCCGTGGTCGAGACGTTGCCGTGGGCTCAGGCGGAGGCGAAGGGCCATGCCGCTGTGGCTGCAGCGGCAGGATTGCGGCCGCGTTATCCGACCGGGGTGAGCGCTCATCCGACCACTGGCGAACTCTTCGCGCTGGTGAGCTGGAAGGACCGCCGGCTGGCGGCGCTGTGCCAGGCCGGGCTGGTCGAGAAGTTCGTCGATGCGCTGGTCTGGGTCTTCTGGCCGGTCTACCTGCACCAGCAGGGGGTGAGCCTGCCGGGCATCGGCTGGATCGTGGGGGTCTACGGCTTCACCTGGGGCGGGGCACAGTTCTTCACCGGGCGGCTCTCCGACCGGATCGGGCGGCACGGGCTCAACGTGGCGGGCATGTGGCTGTGCGGTGCGGGCGTGGCGCTGCTACCGCTGGGCAGCGGTTCACTCTGGTGGAGCACCTCGGCGGCGGTGGCCGGGCTGGGCATGGCGATGCTGTACCCGAACCTGAGCGCCGCCGTGGCCGACATCGCGCACCCGACGTGGCGGGCCTCGGCCATCGGGCTCTACCGCTTCTGGCGCGACCTGGGCTACGGGCTGGGCGCGCTCGGCCTGGGGGCGGCGGCGGTGCTGGGCGGGCGGATCGAGACCGCGTTCTCGTTCGTGGCCGTGGCGATGTTCCTGTCCGGTGCTGTCCTGTGGCGCTGGGGTGAAGAAACCCACCCACGGCTCAACCCGGCCCCTGCTGTATCGATTGACCTTGCTGGAGACAACCCATGAACCTGATGACCGTGGCTCACCGAACCAAGACCTTGGCCCTTGCGGTCACCTGTGCTGCCCTGCTCGGCGGGCTGCCGCTCCTGGCCCATGCCCAGCTTGACAAGGCCACCACTGAAGCGCTGGAGACCTATTTCGAGTTCAGCGACTACAACAGTGGCACCATCATGGCCGAGCAGATTCCCGCCGGGGACTGGAAGAAGTTCCACATCCTCGACGTGCGTGACGCGGGTCAGTTTGCCAAGGAGCACATCCCTGGTGCTGTGAACATCGAGTGGCGCAAGGTGTTCGCCGAGCGGGCGTCGCTGCCCAGGGACCGGCTGATCCTGGCGTACTGCAACACGGGCTCGTTCTCGGCCCAGTCGGCGATGGCGCTGCGCATGGCGGGGTTCGAGAACGTGCGCATCCTGCATGGTGGCTTCGGGGCCTGGAAAGCATCTGCCATGACGGCGGCAAAATAACGCGACCCGGCCGGAACCGTCCCTTGCCGGGCCCCTCGCCGCGCCAGACGTAGTCCCGGTCAGGTTGATGTGGTTCCACCCCCCCCCAGAGGTGATAGGTGTGGCAACAGCGTGTCGTCCACCACTTGGCCATGGCTGCGCAGCGCGGCGACTGCCCGCGTCAGGTAGACCGTGTGTTCCACAGCACGATGGCCGTCGTCATCAGCGTCAGCCCGCTGGCCCGCCAACGCTGCTGCTCGAAGTCGCGGTCTCGGTTCTCTCCCCGCCGACCGAAGAAGACGGCACGGGCCAGCGCGTTGCGGGACTCTCCCTTGTTCAGCCCGGCATGGGCTTTGCTGTACAACCCGACCTGCCGACCGGTGATGGCGCAGTGACGTAGGCTGACGGGGATGCGCAAGCCGGCCCAGCAGAAGTACAAGACGACGAACTGGAAGGTCTACAGCCAGGCACTGAAGGCGCGGGGAGCGCTGACGGTGTGGCTGGACCGGGAGATGGCGTGGCAGGTGCCGTCCAGCGGCAAGCCGGGCCGACCGGCGACCTACAGCGATGCGGCGGTGCAATGCGGCCTGACGATGAAGGTGCTGCTGGGGCTGCCGCTGCGCCAGACGCAGGGGTTCGTGCAGAGCGTGCTGGGGCTGTCGGGGCTGGACTGGCAGGCACCGGACTACAGCACGGTCAGCCGACGCCAGAAGCGTCTGGAGGTGCAGATCACGGCCCGGCCGAGCCGAGGCGGAGTACCGGTGGCAGTGGCGCAAGGTTCACCTGGGGATCGACGCCGAGACGCTGGAGATCCGGGCGATCGAGGTGACGGACAACGGCGTGGGGGATGCGCCGATTGGCGAGAGCTGCTCGGGCAGATTCCAGCCGAGGAGGCGGTGCCTATGACACGCAGAGATGCCACTACCTGCGGGGTGACCGCCGTCGACGCCAAGGGCAACACGCAGCGGGCGTTCGACCGGGTCAGCGTGGGCGGGAAAACGTGGTTCGGGGTGCTGGGGGTGCAGGTGGCCGTGGCGGTGTTTTGATGCGTCTGGTCCCTGAGGCTCAACCCTGCGGGGTCGCTGTCGCGTGTGCGACCGGCTCCAGCCATGGCCGATCGTGTGCGGCCAGGTGGTGTTCACCCTCTTCCAGAATGAAGTAGCGAAAGGCCTCGGCCGAGGGTGACAGCACGCGCGACTGCAAGTGCACCACGTTCCATGTGCGAATGACCGGCGAGTTTTCCACATGGACTAGCTCCAGCTCGCCGACCCGCAGCTCCAAGCCGATCGTGTGCAGCGAGAGGAAACTCAGCCCCATGCCGGCCATCACGGCCTGCTTGATGGTCTCGTTGCTGGGCATCTCCATGGCGATACGGGCTTCGATCCGGTGGTCCTGGAAGAAGCGGTCCATCAGCGCACGCGTGCCGGACGCGGGTTCGCGGACCAGCATTGGGTAGTGCGCCAGCGCCGACAGCGGTGGATGGCCGGACTGCAGGATCGGATGGCCCGGCGGTGCCACGAAGACGTGCGGGTGCGCCGCGAACGGCTCGGCGCGGCAGACCAGTTCGCGCGGCGGGCGGCCCATGACGGCCAGATCCACGTCACCCGCTTCCAGTAGCCGCACCAGCTCTTCCCGGTTGGCCCCCACCCGCAACTGCGTCTCGATGCCCGGATGCTCGTCGCGGAAGCGCACCAGCATCCGCGGCACGAAGTACTTGGCCGTAGCCACCATCCCGATCGACAGGCGCCCGGTGTCGAGGTGGCGCAGGCGGGCCATGGCCACTTCGGCGTCCCTCAGCGTTGCCAGAACCCGGCGCGCATAGACCAGGAAGTACTCGCCCGCCGTGGTCAGCGACACCTTGCGACCCTGGCGGTCGAACAGCAGCAGCCCCATGGCTTCTTCCAACTCCTTCACCTGCATCGTCACCGCCGGGGGCGTCAGGTGCAGCCGCTCGGCGGCGCGCACGAAACTGAGTTCGCGCGCCACCTCGGCGAAGACGCGCAGCTGGCGCAGGGTCAGGTTTTTCATCGTGCGTGCCCAGGCCTTTCTGATTCAGTCAATCTGAATTGAAAATCAAGAAGATGTGAATTTACCTTATCCATCGGTCTTCCTACAGTGGGCTCCATACACCCACCGCAGGAGACAAAGCCATGAACGAACCGGTCGAACTCGGCGTCATCACCGACGCGAAGAAGCGCTACAGCGCCGGCGTCCTGAAATACCGCCAGATGGGCTACTGGGACGCCGACTACGTGCCCAAGGACACCGACACGCTGTGCCTGTTCCGCATCACGCCGCAGGATGGCGTGGACCCGGTCGAGGCGGCGGCGGCCGTGGCGGGCGAGTCGAGCACCGCGACCTGGACGGTGGTGTGGACCGACCGCCTGACCGCCTGTGACAGCTACCGCGCCAAGGCCTACAAGGTCGAGCCCGTGCCGGGTCGGGCTGGCGAGTATTTCGCCTGGGTGGCCTACGACATCATCCTGTTCGAGGAAGGCTCGATCGCCAACATCACAGCCAGCCTGATCGGCAACGTGTTCAGCTTCAAGCCGCTGAAGGCGGCCCGGCTGGAGGACATCCGCATGCCGGTGGCGCTGGTCAAGACCTTCAAAGGGCCACCCACCGGGCTGGTGGTGGAGCGCGAGCGTCTGGACAAGTTCGGCCGCCCGCTGCTGGGCGCCACCACCAAGCCCAAGCTGGGCCTGTCGGGCCGCAACTATGGCCGCGTGATCTACGAGGGCCTCAAAGGCGGACTCGATTTCATGAAGGACGACGAGAACATCAACTCGCAGCCCTTCATGCACTGGCGTGACCGCTTCCTGTATGTGATGGACGGCGTCAACAAGGCGAGTGCTGCCACCGGCGAGGTCAAGGGTAGCTACCTGAACGTGACCGGCGCGACGATGGAAGACATCTACGAGCGCGCCGAGTTCGCCAAGGAACTCGGGTCCGTGGTGATCATGCTCGACCTTGTGATCGGCTGGAGCGCCATCCAGAGCATGGCCAACTGGGCGCGCAAGAACGACATGATCGTGCACATGCACCGCGCCGGCCATGGCACCTACACCCGGCAGAAGAACCACGGCGTGAGCTTCCGCGTGATGGCCAAGTGGCTGCGCCTGGCGGGTGTGGACCACCTGCACACCGGCACCGCGGTAGGCAAGCTTGAGGGCGACCCGATGACGGTGCAGGGCTACTACAACGTCTGCCGCGACAGCTACACGCAGCAGGACCTGCCACGCGGCCTGTTCTTCGACCAGGACTGGTGCGACATGAAGAAGGTGATGCCGGTGGCCAGCGGTGGTATCCACGCCGGCCAGATGCACCAGCTGATCGATCTGTTCGGTGACGACGTGATCCTGCAGTTCGGTGGCGGCACGATCGGTCACCCAGCCGGCATCCAGGCCGGTGCAGTCGCCAACCGCGTCGCGCTGGAGTGCATGGTCAAGGCCCGCAACGAGGGCAAGGACATCCGCAACGAAGGTCCGGACATCCTGCGCAGGGCTGCTCTGACCTGCACGCCGCTGAAGCAGGCGCTCGACACCTGGGGCGAGATCTCCTTCAACTACACCAGTACCGACACCAGCGACTACGCGGTCACCCCGTCGGCATCCAACTGAAGCACCCTGGAGCACTCCACCATGATGACCAACCCGACCGGCCGCGTCACGCAAGGCCAGTTCAGCTTCCTGCCCGACCTGACGGACGCCGAGATCACGCTGCAGATCGACTACGGTCTCCGGCAAGGCTACGCCTGGAGCATCGAGTACACGGACGATCCGCACCCCCGGAACACCTACTGGGACATGTTCGGCATGCCCATGTTCGATTTGCAGGATGCCGCCGGCGTCCTGATGGAGCTGAACCACTGCCGCAAGGCCTTCCCCCACCACTACATCCGGCTGATGGCCTTCTCGTCGGTGCGCGGTGTCGAGAGCATCACGATGAGCTTCATCGTCAACCGGCCTCCCCGGGAGCCCGGCTTCGGCCTTGTGCGCCAGGAGGTGCAGGGCCGCAGCCTGCGCTACAGCGTGCACAGCTACGCGACCGACCGGCC
>NZ_JBFPGY010000253.1:0-7995 GCF_041083715.1 Sphaerotilus sp. | reverse complement strand
CGCCGGGCGAGCCCGCGGCCTCCCGCGACCGGACCGCCCGCAGCGCGGAAAACCGGCTCGGCAGCAGCACGTTGTCGCGCACGGACAGGTAGGGCAGCAGGTTGAACTGCTGGAAGATGTAGCCGACGTGGTCGGCGCGCTGGCGGTCGCGGCGGCTGGCGGACAGGGTGCGCCAGTCCTGGCCGAGCAGGCGGGCGGATCCATGGTCGGCCACCAGCACGCCGGCCAGCAGCGACAGCAGCGTGCTCTTGCCGCAGCCGCTCGGGCCGCGCAGGAACAGCGCCTCGCCCGGCGCCACGTCGAAGGCGGCGATGTCGAGCTGGTCGTGCGTGCGGCCTGGCCAGCGGTAGCGCAGGTCGCGCAGACTCAGCAGCGGCGCCGAGGTCATCACCGGCCCCAGGTCAGCACCCGCGCGGGGCGCTGCAGCGTCTGCCTGAACTGGCCCTGGGCGGTGACGATCTGCGCCTGCAGGCGCTGGATGCGCGGGAAGCGGTCGAGCAGACCGCCCAGGTCGATGCGACGCAGCTGCCCAGGGTTGGCACAGGTGAACTCGGCGGTCATGTCCAGATCGGCGTGTTCACCGACCTTGGCACCAGGCTGGAGTGCCTCGGAGTCGGCGCTGGCGGACTTGAAGACACAGCCTGCGGCGGAGTCCGGCGTGAACAGCGGCCCGCTGGCGCGCAAGGCCGCCAGCGCGTCCTGTGCGGTCTTTTTCTCGGCGGCGGTGCGCGGAGCGTGTTCGAAGCCGAAGACGCTGTCGAGCGGTGCTTCCATGGACAGGGTCAGCGTCGGGCCATCCAGCGCGATGTCCAGCTGGAGGGCGCCGTGGACATGGGCGTGGACCGGTGCGTCGGCGGCCAGCACCGGTGCAGCACCTAGCGCGAACGCGAGGGCGGACGCGATGCTGACGCACCTGGGATCGAGCTTCATCATCATGGACTCCTGCGCAGCCCGGCGAGCAAGGTCTGCACGTTGTGGCGGAACAGCTTGAGGTAGGTGTCGGCGGCGGTGCCCGGGGGGGACAGCGCATCCGAATACAGCGTGCCGCCGACGACGGCGCCAGTCTCCTGCGCGATGCGCTGCACCAGCCGCGGATCGGAGATGTTCTCGACGAACAGCGCCGCCGCACGCTGCAGGCGGATCTGGCGGATCAGCCGCGCCACGTCGGCAGCGGAGGGCTCGCTGTCGGTGTTCCAGCGCTGGGCGGCGAGGAACTCGATGCCATAGGCCGCAGCGAAGTAGCCGAACGCGTCGTGCGAGGTGACCACGCGGCGCCGGTCGGCCGGCAGGGCGGCGAAATCGGCGCGGGTCTGGCGGTCGAGCGTGTCGAGCTGGGCGGTGTAGTCGGCGGCACGGCGGCGCAGCGCATCGGCCTGCGCGGGGCGGGCCTGCACCAGCGCGTCGCGGATGCGGGTGACGTAGTGGCGAACGCTGGCGAGATCCTGCCAGGCGTGGGGATCGGCATCGGCGCCCAGGCGGCGCGGCGCGAGGCCATCGCTGCAGACCAGCACCGGCCCCTGGAAGCCGGCGCTCTGCACCAGCCGCGTCAGCCAGCCTTCGTAGTGCAGGCCGTTGACGACGACCAGATCGGCCTGCGCCACCCGTTTCACATCGGCCGGTGCGGGCTGGAAGACGTGGGCATCGGCATCGCGGCCGACCAGCGCGTGGACGTCCACCTCCGGGCCACCGACGTTGGCGACCAGGTCGGCCAGGATCGAGAAGCTGGCGACCACGCGCAGCGGACGCGCGGCGGTCTGCGCGCCCGCGGCCGGCGACAGCCCTGCCGCGGCGGCGCGCAGGAGCCACTGTCGGCGCGTGACGCTCATGGCCATGCCGCCTGCAGCGGAAAGCCCCGGCGGAGCAGCCCCTCGTGCCGACCAAACAGCAGCGACACCGCGTAGAACCCGCCAGCCACCAGCACGATCGCCGGGCCGGATGGCAGGTCGGCATGGAAGGACAGCAGCAGCCCGATCCAGCCCGAGACCATCGCCATCAGCGCCGCCAGCAGCGCCAAGGGCCCGAGGTCACGCACCCAGAAGCGCGCGGCGATGGCGGGCACCATCATCAGCCCGACGGCCATCAGCGTGCCCATCGCCTGGAACCCGCCGACCAGGTTGGCAACCGTCAGCACCAGCAGCACGTTGTGGCTCAGCGCACCCGGCCCGTCCACTGAGCGCAGGAAGGTCGCGTCGAAGCTCTCGACCACCAGCGGCCGGTACAGCAGCGCCAATGCCAGCAGCGTCACACTGGCGATGGCGGCGACCAGCACCAGCGCCGCGTTGTCCACCGCGAGCACGCTGCCGAAGAGCACGTGGATCAGATCGACGCTGCTGCCGTGCGTGGAGATCAGCAGCACACCCAGCGCCAGCGCGATCAGGTAGAAGGCGGCGAAGCTGGCGTCCTCGCGCTGGCCGGTGCGGCGGGTCACCGCCCCCGCACCGAGGGCCACCAGCAGCGCCGCGACGAAGCCGCCCATGCTCATCGCCGTCAGCGACAGGCCGGCCATCAGGTAGCCGATCGCAGCGCCCGGCAGCAGCGCGTGCGCCATCGCATCGCCCACCAGGCTCATGCGCCGCAGCACCAGCAGACAGCCCAGCGGCGCGGCCCCCATCGACAGCGCCACCACGGCCACCAGCGCCCGGCGCATGAAACCGAATTCGATGAAGGGCTGGAACAGCAGCGCAGACCAGTCGCCCGAATCCAGCAGCGTCATGCGCGCACCTCGTCGGCGATCTGGCGCGCCGCGCGCAACGGTTCAGCCGACAGCGCACTCGGCGTCGCCCCCCAGGCGAGCACGCGCCGCGACAGCAGCACCGTCTGGTCAAAATGGGCCCGCACCTGCTCCATGTCGTGCAGCACCGCAACGATGCTGCGCCCCTGCGCGTGCCAGCGGTGCATCAGCGCCAGCAGGTCGGCGGTCGTGCCTTCGTCGATGGCGTTGAAGGGCTCGTCCAGCAGGATCAGATCGGCGTTCTGCAGCATCAATCGCGCGAACAGCACACGCTGGAACTGGCCGGTCGACAGATCGGAAATCGCCCGGCGCTCGCAGCCGGCGAGTCCGACCGCCACCAGCGCTTCGGTCACCTCGCGGCGCAAGCCGCCGCCCAGCGCTTTCCACAGCCCGATGCGCGACCACGCGCCCAGCGCCACCACATCGCCGACGCGGATCGGGAAGCTGCGGTCGATGCGTGCGCTCTGGGGCAAGTAGGCCACGGTCACGCCCGCGGCGCGCTGGATGCGGCCCTGCTGCGGCGTCAGCTGTCCGGACAGCGTGTCGAGCAGGGTGCTCTTGCCAGCCCCGTTCGGCCCGACGATCGCGGTCATCGCACCGCGGCAGATCTCGCCGCTGACGTCTTCCAGCGCCCAGCGCTCGCCGCGCTGCACGCCGACACCATGGAGGGTCAGCACGGCATCGCTCATGCCGACAGCCCCCAGCCCACCGCCAGCCACAGCAGCGCCACCAGCCCGAGCGCTCCGCCACAGCGCACCACGGCACTCGCCATCAGCATGCCGCGCTCCTGGCGGCCTGGGCGCTGCCGCAGTCGGCGCACAGGCCGTGCAGTGTCAGGTCATGGCGCTGCACCTGGAAGCCCGGTGGTGCCAGCTCGTCCATCGTGCCGGGGCAGGCGTGGATGGGGAACACGCGGTCGCACTGCGTGCAGTGGAAATGGTGGTGGTGGTGCTCCTCGTCGCCGTGGGCATCCTGCTGGTGCGCACAGGCAGCCTCGAAGCGCGCGGACTGCCCTGGCAGTTCGACCCGCGTCACCACGCCCAGCTCCTGCAACGCGTTGAGCTGGCGGTAGACGGTCGAGAGGTTCAGCGTGGCGACCTGCTGCTGGGCCAGCGCACACAGCTCGGCAGGCGTCAGCGCACGGGCGCTGCCCTGCAGGGCTTGCAGGAGGGCGTCTCGCTGGCGAGTCTGGCGTTCACGGTGTTCCATGGCCACATGCTAATGCAAAAGCATTTGCAACAGTGCGCAGACGTAAAAAACCCCGAGGTGGACAGGCCAGCTCGGGGTGTGCGGAGTGGTCACCCCGCGCCGGCAGTGCCGGTGCGGGGGCCGCCCTGCGGGCGTCAGCCCTGGGGGTCGAGGCCGGAAGCAGCGTCGGCGTCGACCGCCGCCAGTGCTTCCTGCGCTTCCTGCATCGCGATGGCGCGGCGCTCGGTGTCGTCCATGGCTTCCTTGGCCTTGCGGGCCTGGTGGAAGGCCAGACCCGTGCCGGCCGGGATCAGGCGACCCACGATGACGTTTTCCTTCAGGCCACGCAGCTCGTCGCGCTTGCCCATGATGGCCGCTTCGGTCAGCACGCGGGTGGTTTCCTGGAAGGACGCCGCGGAGATGAACGAGTCGGTCGACAGCGAGGCCTTGGTGATGCCCAGCAGCACGTCGGTGTAGGTCGCGGGCAGCTTGCCCTCGGCGCGCAGGCGCTCGTTCGTGTTGAACAGCTCCGAACGCTCGACCTGTTCGCCGACGATGTACGTGGAGTCACCCGAGTTGGCGATCTGCACACGACGCAGCATCTGGCGAACGATCACCTCGATGTGCTTGTCGTTGATCTTCACGCCCTGCAGCCGATAGACGTCCTGCACTTCGTCGACGATGTAGCGCGCCAGTTCCTCGACGCCCAGCAGACGCAGGATGTCCTGCGGATCGGCCGGACCGTCGACGATCGACTCGCCCTTGTTGACCACCTGGCCTTCGTGCACCAGGATGTTCTTTTCCTTCGGCACGAGCTCCTCGGCGACGCGGCCTTCCGGATCGGTGATCTGCAGGCGCACCTTGCCCTTGGTCTCCTTGCCGAACGACACCGTGCCGGTCATCTCGGCCAGCGTGCCCTTGTCCTTGGGCGTGCGGGCTTCGAACAGCTCGGCCACCCGCGGCAGACCGCCGGTGATGTCGCGCGTCTTCTGGCCTTCGACCGGGATACGGGCCAGCACCTCGCCGGGCATCACGTCCTGGCCGTCGCGGACCTGGATCAGACAGCCGATGGGGAAGCCGATCGTCACCGAGTGGTCGGTGCCGGGGATCTTCACTTCCTGGCCGGCGAAGTCCAGCAGCTTGACCTGCGGACGCACGACCTTGACCGAACCGCGGCGCTTCGGGTCGATGACCACCAGCGTCGACAGGCCCGTCACTTCGTCCACCTGCTTGGCCACGGTCACGCCTTCCTCGACGTTCTCGAAGCGCATCTTGCCGGCGAACTCGGTGATGATCGGACGGGTCAGCGGATCCCAGTTGCCCAGGATCGTGCCGGCCTTGATCTGCTGGTCGGCCTTGATGTTCAAGGTCGCACCGTACGGCACCTTGTGGCGCTCGCGCTCGCGGCCGTGCGGGTCGGAGATGATGATTTCGCCGGAACGCGAGATCACCACCAGCTCGCCCTTGGCGTTGGTCACGTAGCGCATCGTGCTGTTGAAGCCGATGCGGCCTTCGGACTTGGCTTCGACGCTCGACGCGATCGCCGCACGCGAGGCCGCACCACCGATGTGGAAGGTCCGCATGGTCAGCTGCGTGCCCGGCTCGCCGATGGACTGCGCGGCGATGACACCGATCGCTTCGCCCTGGTTCACCAGACCGCCACGGCCCAGATCGCGGCCGTAGCACTTGGCGCAGATGCCGAAACGCGTGTCGCAGGTCAGCGCGGTGCGGACCTTGACCTCGTCGGCGCCGACGGATTCGAGCAGGTCGAGGGTGTCCTCGTCCAGCATCTTGCCGCGGGTGACCAGCACTTCCTGGGTCTCGGGGTGCAGCACATCGACCGCGGTGACGCGGCCGAGGATGCGGTCGCGCAGCGATTCGATGACCTCGCCGCCTTCGACCAGGGCGCGCATCGCCATGCCGTTGTCGGTGCCGCAGTCGTCCTCGATGACCACCAGATCCTGCGTCACGTCGACCAGACGGCGCGTCAGGTAACCGGAGTTCGCGGTCTTCAGCGCCGTGTCCGCCAGGCCCTTGCGGGCGCCGTGGGTGGAGATGAAGTACTGCAGAACGTTCAGGCCTTCGCGGAAATTCGCGGTGATGGGCGTCTCGATGATCGAGCCGTCCGGCTTGGCCATCAGGCCGCGCATGCCGGCGAGCTGTCGGATCTGGGCGGCGGAACCCCGCGCGCCGGAGTCGGCCATCATGTAGATGGAGTTGAACGACTCCTGATCGACTTCCTTGCCGTGGCGGTCGATGGTCTTCTGCTTGGAGAGCTGGGCCATCATGACCTTGCCCACCTCGTCACCCGTCTTGCCCCAGATGTCGACGACCTTGTTGTAGCGCTCGCCGACGGTCACCAGGCCCGAGACGTACTGCTGCTCGATTTCCTTGACTTCCTTTTCGGCACGCTCCAGCAGCTTGACCTTCTCCTTCGGCACCAGCATGTCGTCGATGGCGATGGAGATGCCTGCGCGCGTGGCCAGCCGGAAACCGCTCTGCAGCAGCTTGTCGGCGAACACGACCGTGGCCTTCAGGCCGCACTTGCGGAACGAGGTGTTGATCAGGCGCGAGATTTCCTTCTTCTTGAGCGCCTTGTTCAGGTTGGTGAACGGCAGGCCCTTCGGGAGGATCTCGGACAGCAGGCCGCGACCGACGGTGGTTTCCACCAGCTTGGTCTCGGGCACCCAGGCGTCGTCTGCTGACGCGCGGCTGTACTCGGTCAGGCGCACGCTGATCTTGGCGGTGATCTCGACCACACCGTTGTCCAGCGCACGCTGGAGTTCGATGGTGTCGGAGAAGATCATGCCTTCGCCCTTGGCGTTGATGCGGTCACGGGTCGCGTAGTACAGACCCAGCACCACGTCCTGCGACGGCACGATCGACGGCTCGCCCGAGGCCGGGAACAGCACGTTGTTGGAGGCCAGCATCAGCGTGCGGGCTTCCATCTGCGCTTCGATCGACAGCGGGATGTGGACGGCCATCTGGTCACCGTCGAAGTCGGCGTTGAACGCCGAGCAGACGAGCGGATGCAGCTGGATCGCCTTGCCTTCGATCAGCACCGGCTCGAACGCCTGGATGCCCAGGCGGTGCAGCGTCGGCGCGCGGTTCAGCATGATCGGGTGTTCCTTGATGACTTCTTCAAGGATGTCCCACACCACCGGCGTGCCCGATTCCACTTCCTTCTTGGCCTGCTTGATCGTGGACGCGATGCCCATGGCCTCCAGGCGCGAGAAGATGAAGGGCTTGAACAGCTCCAGCGCCATCAGCTTCGGCAGACCGCACTGGTGCAGCTTGAGCGTCGGACCCACCACGATGACCGAACGGCCCGAGTAGTCAACGCGCTTGCCCAGCAGATTCTGGCGGAAGCGACCCGACTTGCCCTTGATCATGTCGGCCAGCGACTTGAGCGCGCGCTTGTTCGCGCCCGTCATCGCCTTGCCGCGGCGGCCGTTGTCCAGCAGCGAGTCGACGGCTTCCTGCAGCATGCGCTTTTCGTTGCGCACGATGATTTCAGGGGCCTTCAGCTCCAGCAGACGCGCCAGGCGGTTGTTGCGGTTGATGACGCGGCGGTACAGGTCGTTCAGGTCGGAGGTCGCGAAGCGGCCACCGTCCAGCGGCACCAGCGGACGCAGGTCCGGCGGCAGCACCGGCAGCACCTGCATGATCATCCAGTGCGGCTTGATGCCCGACTTCTTGAAGGCTTCCATCACCTTGAGGCGCTTGGAATTCTTCTTGACCTTCAGCTCGGAACCGGTCATGTCGCCGCGCAGACGCTCGATCTCGACGTCGAGATCCATCTCTTCGAGCAGCTGCTTGATGCCTTCGGCGCCCATCAGCGCAGTGAACTCGTCACCGAATTCGCGCTTCTTGGTGTCGTAGTCGTCCTCGGACATGATGCTGAACTTCTTCAGCGGGGTCATGCCCGAATCCACCACCACATAGGCTTCGAAGTACAGCACGCGTTCGATGTCGCGCAGCGTCATGTCGAGCACCATGCCCAGACGCGACGGCAGCGACTTCAGGAACCAGATGTGCGCGCAAGGCGCCGCCAGGTCGATGTGACCCATGCGGTC
>NZ_JBFPGY010000252.1:0-8024 GCF_041083715.1 Sphaerotilus sp. | reverse complement strand
GCCCGGTAGAGCCGGTCCTTGAGCACCAGATCGCTGATCGATGCGGCCAGGACTGCGCCGCTCAGGTAGCCAGCGTAGTTCACCGCGGCGAGCCAGCCCGCTTCGGCAACGCCCAGCCCAGCCTGCTGCTGCATCAGCGGCAGCAGCGGCGTGTAGGCGAATCGCGCGATGCCGAGCACCAGGATCAGGCTCGACAGACCGGCCATGAACACCCGCAGGCGGGTGGCATCGTGGGAATGGGGTGTCATGGCCCCGACCATACTGCACCCGGCCGGCGGCGGCCCGCACCCGCGCGACACCCTCGGCGGGCGGAGCCACCCGACCCCCTCACGCCAGGTCGAAGCGGTCCAGGTTCATCACCTTGCTCCAGGCCGCCACGAAGTCGCGCACGAACACGCCTTGGGCATCGCGGCTGGCATAGACCTCCGCGACCGCCCGGAGCTGGGCGTTCGAGCCGAAGACCAGATCGACGACCGTGCCCGTCCACTTCAGCGCCCCCGTGGCCCGGTCGCGCCCTTCGAGCACACCGCCGGCCGTGGCGGACTGCTGCCACTGCGTGCCCATGTCGAGCAGGTGGACGAAGAAGTCGTTCGTCAGCGTCTCGGGACGCTCGGTGAACACGCCGTGCGGGGTGTGCCCGGCGTTGGCGTTCAGCACGCGCAGGCCGCCGACCAGCACCGTCATCTCCGGAGCGGTCAGGGTCAGCAGCTGGGCCTTGTCGATCAGCCGCTCGGCCGCCGAGCCCTCCAGCCCCGGGTGCACATGGTTGCGGAACCCGTCGGCCACGGGCTCCAGCACGGCGAACGCGGCCACATCGGTCTGTTCCTGCGTGGCATCGGTGCGGCCCGGCGCGAAGGGCACGGTCACGTCGTGGCCCGCCCGCTTCGCCGCCGCCTCGACCGCCGCGCAGCCGCCCAGCACGACCAGGTCGGCCAGCGAGACCCGCTTGCCCCCGGTCTGCGCACGGTTGAAGGCGGCCTGCACCGCCTCCAGTGCGCGCAACACCTGCGCCAGTTCGACCGGCTGGTTGACAGCCCAGTCCTTCTGCGGCGCCAGGCGGATGCGCGCCCCGTTGGCACCGCCGCGCTTGTCGCTGCCACGGAAGGTGGCCGCCGACGCCCAGGCCGTCGTGACCAGCTGAGGGATCGACAACCCGCTGGCCAGCAGCTGCGCCTTCAGCGTGGCGACATCCTGTGCGTCGATCAGCGCGTGGTCCACGGCGGGCACCGGGTCTTGCCACAGCAGCGTCTCCTTGGGCACCAGCGGGCCGAGGTAACGCGACACCGGCCCCATGTCACGGTGCGTCAGCTTGAACCAGGCACGGGCGAACGCGTCCGCGAACTGGTCCGGGTGCGCCAGGAACCGCCGCGAGATCGCCTCGTAGGCCGGGTCGAAGCGCAGCGACAGGTCGGTGGTCAGCATGGCCGGCGCGTGGCGTTGGCCGGGATCGTGCGCGTCCGGCACCGTGCCAGCGCCGGCGCCCTGCTTCGGCGTCCACTGGTGCGCGCCGGCCGGACTCTTCGTCAGTTCCCACTCGAAGCCGAACAGGTTCTCGAAGTAGTTGTTGCTCCACCGGGTCGGCGTCGTGGTCCAGGTGACTTCCAGACCACTGCTGATCGTGTCGCCGCCCTTGCCGGCACCGAAGGTGCTGGCCCAGCCGAAACCCTGCGCCTCGATGCCGGCGGCTTCCGGCTCGGAGCCGACGTGCTGCACGTCGCCCGCGCCGTGGGTCTTGCCGAAGGTGTGCCCGCCGGCGATGAGCGCCACCGTCTCCTCGTCGTCCATCGCCATGCGGGCGAAGGTTTCGCGGATGTCGCGCGCAGCGGCCAGCGGATCCGGGTGGCCGTTCGGGCCTTCCGGGTTCACGTAGATCAGGCCCATCTGCACGGCGGCGAGCGGGTTCTCCAGCGCACGGTCGCCGGAGTAGCGCTGGTCACCCAGCCACGTCTTCTCGGCGCCCCAGTAGACATCCTCTTCGGGTTCCCAGATGTCTTCGCGCCCACCGGCGAAGCCGAAGGTCTTGAACCCCATCGATTCCAGCGCCACGTTGCCGGCCAGGATCATCAGGTCGGCCCACGAGAGTTGTCGGCCGTACTTCTGCTTGATCGGCCAGAGCAGGCGCCGCGCCTTGTCGAGGTTGACGTTGTCCGGCCAGCTGTTGAGCGGCGCAAAGCGCTGGTTGCCCGTGCCAGCGCCGCCGCGGCCGTCGTGGATGCGGTAGGTGCCAGCGCTGTGCCAGGCCATGCGGATGAACAGCGGGCCGTAGTGGCCGAAATCGGCCGGCCACCAGTCCTGCGAGTCGGTCATCAGGGCGTGGAGATCCCGGATGACGGCCTCCAGGTCCAGCCGCCGGAACGCCTCGGCGTAGTCGAAGGTGGTGCCCAGAGGATCGGACTTCGGGGAGTGCTGGTGCAGGACCTGGAGCTTGAGCTGGTGGGGCCACCAGCCGGCGTTGGACGGCGCTCCGGCCGTCACCTGCGGCTGTGCGTGGAACGGGCACTTGGATTCTGCGGACATGGGACTCTCCTTCACAGATGGCGTCTAGATGGGCGTCTGGATGATGGACCCACTGTAGGAGTTCAGGCAGGCCTTGATCCATTTGCCTTTTGTAATCCTGGTGATAGGGTCTGACAGGTTCGAGGCGGCTGCCCGGCCTAGCCCATCCAGGCGTCACCCAGCACCTTCGCCTGCTGCAGCACCAGCTCCACCGCCGCGTCCTGCTGGTCCGGCGGGTATTTGTACTTGCGCAGGATGCGCTTGACCATCAGCCGCAGCTTCGCCTGCACGCTCTCGCGCTCGGACCAGTCCACGGTGAGGTTCTTGCGCAGGTTCTCGGTCAGTTCGTGGGCGATCTTCTTCAGCGTCTCGTCGGCGAGTTCCTTCACCGCCGATTCGTTGTTCGCCAGCGCGTCGTAGAAGCGGACCTCGTCCTCGCTCAACCCGAGCTGTTCCCCGCGGCCGGCGGCAACCCGGAACTTCTTCGCCATCTCGACCAGCTCGCTCATCACCTGCGCGGCTTCGATCGAGCGGTTCTGGTAGCGCTTGACCACATCGGCCAGCAGGTCCGAGAACTTCTTGTTCTGCACCACGTTGCCGGCGAAGCGCGCCTTGATCTCGCCTTCCAGCAGCCGCTCCAGCAGTTCCACCGCCAGATTGCGCTCGGGCAGGTTGCAGACCTCGGCGAGAAACGCATCGTCGAGGATGCCGATGTTCGGCTTGTCCAGCCCCACCGCGTCGAAGATGTCCACCACCTCGTCGGACACCACCGCCGCGCTGATGATCTGGTGGATCGCCAGCTCCCGGGCCTCGTCGGTCTTCTTCTGCTGGCTGAGTTCGCGCTTGGTCAGCAGCACCTTCACCGCCTGGAAGAACGCCACCTCTTCGCGCACCACCTTGGCCTCGTCCAGCGTGCAGCACAGCGTGAACGCCTTGCCCATCGCCAGCGCGGTGTCGGCGAAGCGCTTCTTGCCGTCCTTCAGACCGAGCACGAAGTTGGCCGCGCCCGCCAGCGCCTTGTGGCCGGCGGTCAGGAAGTCGCTGTAATCGAAGCCATGCCCCGGGCTGGTGTGGTTCGTGCCGGCCAGCATGCCGCGCAGGATGTCGAGCTTCTCGGCCAGCACGCTGTACGCCTCGTGCGCGTCCACGGTCGGCCGGCCGCGGCCCTGGCTGCTGGTGTACTCCTTCAGCGCCGCCTTCAGCTCGTTGGAGATGCCGATGTAGTCCACCACCAGCCCGCCCTGCTTGTCCTTGAACACGCGGTTCACGCGGGCAATGGCCTGCATCAGGTTGTGGCCCTTCATCGGCTTGTCGATGTAGAGCGTGTGCAGGCACGGCGCGTCGAACCCGGTCAGCCACATGTCGCGCACGATCACCAGCCGCAGCGGATCGGCCGGATCCTTGAAGCGCTTTTCCAGCCGCTTCTTGACCTGCGCGCTGTAGAGGTGGGGCCGCAGCAGCGCCTTGTCGCTGGCCGAGCCGGTCATCACGATCTTGAGGGCGCCCTGTTCGGGGTCGGCGTCGTGCCAATCGGGGCGCAGTTTCACGATCTCGTCGTAGAGGTGGACGCAGATGTCCCGGCTCATCGCCACCACCATCGCCTTGCCGGACTGCGCCTTGGCGCGCTCCTCGAAGTGCGCCACCAGATCGGCCGCCACGCGGGCCACGCGCGGCTCGGCACCAACCACTTTTTCCAGCGCGGCCCAGCGGCTCTTCAGCTTGGCCTGCTGGCTCTCTTCCTCGTCCTCGGCGAGTTCGTCCACCTCGTCGTCGATGGTGGCCATCTCGTCCGACTGGAGGCCTAGCTTGGCGAGGCGGCTCTCGTAGTAGATCGCCACCGTCGCGCCGTCCTCCTTGGCCTGCTGCATGTCGTAGACGCTGATGTAGTCGCCAAAGACCGCGCGGGTGTCGCGGTCGGTGCTGGACACGGGCGTGCCGGTGAAGGCGACGAAGGTGGCGTTGGGCAGCGCGTCGCGCAGGTGCTGGGCGTAGCCGACCTGGTAGCGCTCCAACGGGCGCTCATGGGGAAGGTCCAGGCCACTCGCGGGGGGCACGAACTCGGCTTTGTAGGTCGGCGCCTCGCCGGTGCCGGTGGTCAGCAGCGTCGTGGCGTGGCTGGTTTTCGGTGACTTGAGCGCCTTGACGGTCTTCAGCCTGGCCTCGAAACCGTACTGCGTGCGGTGCGCCTCGTCGGCGATGACGACGATGTTGCGGCGCGCCGAGAGCGTCGGGAACACGTCCTCGTCCTCGCCGGGCATGAACTTCTGGACCGTGGCGAAGACGATGCCGCCCGAGGGGCGGTTGGCCAGCAGCGTGCGCAGTTCCTGCCGGGTGGTCGCCTGCACCGGCCGTTCGCGCAGCAGATCCTGCGCCAGCGAGAACACGCCGAAGAGCTGGCCGTCCAGGTCGTTGCGGTCGGTGATGACGACGATGGTGGGGTTCTCCATCTGCGGCGCCTGCATCACGCGGGCGGCGAAGCAGGTCATGGTGATGCTCTTGCCGCTGCCCTGGGTGTGCCAGACCACGCCGCCCTTGCCGCGGGTGCGCTCGTCGCCGTCCGGGCATGACGCGGCGATCACCTGCGTGATGGCCGCGCGCACCGCGTGGAACTGGTGGTAGCCGGCGATCTTCTTCACCAGCCGGCCGTCGTCCTCGAACAGCACGAAGTAGCGCAGGTAGTCGAGCAGGTACGCCGGGGCGAGCGCGCCGCGCACCAGCGTCTGCAACTCGTTGAACTGGCCGAGCGGGTCGAGCGCCACGCCGTCGATGGTGCGCCACGCCATGAAGCGCTCGGCGTCGGCGGAGAGCGAACCGAGCAGCGCCTCGGTGCCGTCCGAGATCACCAGCACCTCGTTGTACTGGAAGGCGTCGGGGATCTGGTCCTGGTAGGTCTGGAGCTGCTGGAGGGCTTTCCACACGTCGGCGTTCAGGTCGGCCGGGTTCTTCAGCTCGATCATCACCAGCGGCAGGCCATTGACGAACAGCACGATGTCGGGGCGGCGGGTGTGGCGCGGGCCGGTGATGGAACACTGGTTGACCGCCAGCCACGCGTTGCGCGTGGGGTCGGACCAGTCGATCAGCCGCACGAAGTCGCCGCGGGTTTCGCCGCCGCGCTGGTATTGCACGGGTACGCCAGTGACCAGCAGGCGGTGGAAGTGGCGGTTGGCGGCGAGCAGCGACGGGGTGCCGAGGTCGAGCACTTGCTGTAGGGCGTCGTCGCGGGCGGTGGGCGGGACGGTCGGGTTCAGCGTGTCGATGGCGCGGCGCAGGCGGCGCAGCAGGACGACCTGGCGGTAGTGGTCACGCTCGGGGGTGACGCCTTCCGGGGCGAGGTCGGGGCCGTAGGCGTGCGTGTAGCCCACGTCGGTGAGCCAGGCGAGGGTTTCTTGTTCGAGTTGGTCTTCGGTCATGGCAAGAAACTTCTCATGAGGGGTTCGTCATGCAAAGAAAATGCTGGGAATTTCTCATGACAGGGTTCTCATGTTGAAGGCTTGCACATGAGCCTTCCACCCTGTCAGCGCGACAGGGCGTCGAAGAAGGCGTCGTTGATGAAGTAGTTCTCGCGCCACACGGCCTGTTCGCGCAGCAACCCGGCCGCCACCAGGGCGCGCAGGTACTTGGTGCAGGTGGGGCGCGAACCCAGCCCGGCCTGCTCCAGAAAACGCACCTTGCAGTAGGGATGGCGGAACACGACCTCCAGGATGCCGGGCACCTGCACCTTGGGCAGCACCTTTTCGGCCTCCAGACTGGCCGACTGCATCAAGGCCATCACCGCCTGGATGCGCTGGCGGGTCATCTGTGCCATCTGCTCGACGCCGCGCAGCATGTAGAGCACCCAGGGCTCCCACTCGCTGCGTTCGGTCACGCCGGTCAGACCCCGGTAGTAGTCGCCCTTGTGGTCGATGATGTAGCGCGAGAGGTACAGGATGGGCACGTCCAGCAGCCCCTCGGCCTGCAACTGCAGGATGTTGAGGATGCGGCCGACGCGGCCGTTGCCATCCGGAAAGGGATGGATGGCTTCGAACTGGTAGTGGGCCACCGCCATGCGCACCAGCGGGTCAAGGTCGGAGGGCTCGTTGATGAAGCGTTCCAGGTCGGCCAGCTTGTCGCGAATCACGGCCTCGCCCTCGGGCGGGCTGTAGATCACCTCGCCGGTCGTCGGATTGGCCAGCCGGGTGCCGGGCAGACGGCGCACGCCGTCATTGGCCTGCTTGACCTCCTGGTAGAGCGATTCGAACAAGCGCGTGGTCAGCGGCATGCCTTGCTTGACCCACTGGTGGCCTTGCCACAGCGCATCCTTGTAGCGCAGCACTTCCTTGGTCTGCGAACTGGCGCCCTCGCCGTCGTTGGCAAAACCACGGTACAGGTCGTCGTGGGTGGTCACGACGTTTTCGATTTCGGAAGACAGCTTGGCTTCCTGCAGGCCGATGGCCTGAATCAGCACGCCTTGATTGGGCAGCAGGTGGGCGGCGCCCTTGAGTTCGGCCAAGGCTGTGCGGGCGGCAATCACCTGCTTGAGCACCGCCTTGGTTTCCAGCTCGGTGGCTGGGGGCAGCAAGGGCAGGCCGTTGTAGGGCTGCAGGCGGTCAAACGGCATCGGTGGCCTTCGGGTGCCAAGCAGGTTCTTCACTGGCGTTCTCGTGATTCACTGGCTTGGGCTCGGCATCGCTGACCAGTCGGCCATTGAGCGAATACCAGTTCGGAATGCCCAGTTCGCGGTTGCGGGCCTGGGCCTCGCGCACCGCCTGGTTGCCGATGCGCACCAGAGGGGCGGACCAGTGTTCAGTCTTCGGAGGATGGATCTTCATGGTCGTCTGTGGGCAGGAAGGATTGAAAGGTGGTCCACATCTGGTCGTCGTACATGTCCCAGGCATCCCCTTGGGCCTCGGCGACCACCGAGAACGACTCGCCGCCATTGAACACCAGCAGTGTCTGGTGGGCCAGCGGGCGGTACTGCTGCCAGAACACCGGGACGACACGGGTAAAGCGTCGGCGCACGTCGTCCTCGGGCACGTCGTGGCCGCCTTGTGCGACACGTTCGGCGATGCGCCGCAGGCACAGGTCGGCGCTGTCCAGAAAGACCAGGACCACGGTGATCAGGTAGCCCG
The DNA here is from genome assembly GCF_041083715.1 of Sphaerotilus sp. Taxonomy (GTDB): domain Bacteria; phylum Pseudomonadota; class Gammaproteobacteria; order Burkholderiales; family Burkholderiaceae_C; genus Sphaerotilus. Next base: position 420 of record NZ_JBFPGY010000252.1, on the reverse strand, counting down.
ATCCTCGCGCCTTGGCCGGTGTTCATGCAATGGCCTCGGCGAGGGCTTCATCGGCTTCGGGCAGGCGCAGTTGGCCGGAGATCAGGCGCGGGAGCAGGGTGTCGCGCAAGGTGGCGAGGGTTTGAGCTTGCTGCTCATTTGAGAAAATCCGCGACTGAACAGGCGCTATTAAACGGTCAAACTCCACCATAACCAGATTATTTGGCTTGACTATTTGGAGTCGCTTCAAGTCGGCCACAGTCACATGACCAAGACCGGTCGTTTGCTTATTTCTCGCCAATTCGGAGAAAACAGGCCGCAAGTGCCCAGTGCTTTCAAGGTGACCTCGATCGGCTGAAAGCGGAATGCAGTACCGACCCGAACAGCACGGCAAGATGAGCCAGACTGGAGGGCATGACGATAGAGCTGAACCCGATCGTG
>NZ_JBFPGY010000251.1:0-8028 GCF_041083715.1 Sphaerotilus sp. | reverse complement strand
CCGGCGAGCGACGCGGCCAGCCAGCGGTCGCGCTGCCCGGCAACGTGAGCTTCATCGACAGCGGCGTGGACGCCACCACCGGCACCATCCGCGTCAAGGGCAAGCTGGTCAACGAGGGCCGGCAGCTCTGGCCCGGCCAGTACGTGACGGTCCGGCTGACGCTGCGCACGGTCAAGGATGCCGTCGTCATTCCGCAGGCCGCCGTGATCGTGCGCGGCAACGAGCGCTCGGTCTACGTGGTCGATGTCGAAGGCAAGGCCCAGATGAAACCGGTCCAGCTGCGCCAGCCGCTGGGCGAACAGGTGGTGGTCGAAGGCGTGACCGCCGGCGAGAAAGTCGTCGTCGAGGGCAAGCAGAACCTGCGTCCTGGCACGCCTGTCAAGGAAGCCCCGATGGGCGGTGGCAAGGGCGCGGGCGCGGCGTCGGGTGCCGCGTCCGGCACCGCGGCTGCGGCCAGCCAGGCTGAAGTCGCCGCGAGCGGAGCCTCTCGATGAGAGTGACCGAGCAATTCATCCGCCGTCCGGTGATGACGGTGCTGCTGAACCTGGCGATCGTCCTCGCCGGGCTGGTGGCGCTGGGCAAGATCCCGGTCGCCGCGCTGCCCAGCTACAACACGCCGGTCGTGCAGGTCACGGCCGATCTGCCGGGCGCGAGCCCGGACACGATGGCCAGTTCGGTGGCCCTGCCGCTGGAAAAGCAGTTCTCGACCATCGCCGGACTGGCCACCATCAGCTCGACCAACACCCTGGGCCGCAGCTCGATCACGCTGGAGTTCGAGAGCAGCCGCAACATCGACGCCGCGGCGGTCGATGTGCAGGCCGCCCTCTTCCGCGCACAGCGCACGCTGCCCGCGGACATGACCTCGCCGCCGTCCTACCGCAAGGTCAACCCGGCCGACGCCCCGGTGCTGCTGCTGGCCATGACCTCGCCGTCGATGTCGATGTCGGACCTCAACGAGTTCGCCGAAAGCCTGATCGCGCCGAGCCTGTCGACGATCAACGGCGTGGCGCAGGTATCGATCTTCGGCCAGAAGCGCTACGCGGTGCGCATCCGCGTCAAGCCCGAGACGCTGGCCCAGCGTGGCCTGACGCTCGACGAGCTGCGCGCCGCCCTGTCCGGGGCCAATGCCAACTCGCCCGTGGGCACGCTCGACGGCCCGCGCCAGACCCTCACCATCGTGGCCAACCGCCAGCTCGCCAGCGCCCGCGAGTTCGGCAACCTGATCGTCGCCTCGCGCAATGGCGCACCGGTCCGGCTGCGCGAGGTCGCCGAGGTTCAAGACAGCGTCGAGACCTCCAAGACCTTCGCCAGCTTCAACGGCGAGCCATCGATCACGCTGGCCGTGCAGCGCCAGCCGGACGCCAACACCGTCGAAGTGGTGGACCGCGTCAAGGCGATGCTGCCGCGCTTCGAGACGCAGCTGCCCGCCTCGATCCGCCTCACGCCCGCCAATGACCGCTCGATCTCGATCCGCGAGGCGCTGCACGACGTCAACCTCACGCTCGGGCTGACGGTGGTGCTGGTGGTGCTGGTGATCTTCATGTTCCTGCGCCGGGTCGCGGCCACGGTGATCCCGGCGCTGTCGCTGCCGGTATCGCTGATCGGCGCGCTCTCGCTGCTCTACGCGGGCGGTTACAGCCTGGACAACGTCTCGCTGCTGGGCATCACGCTGGCGGTCGGCCTGGTGGTCGACGATGCCATCGTGATGCTGGAGAACATCGTCCGCCACCTCGAGGACGGCATGGCACCGTTCGAAGCGGCCATCAAGGGTGCACGCGAGATGGCCTTCACCATCCTGTCGATCTCGATCTCGCTGGTGGCGGTGCTGATTCCGATTTTCTTCATGCCGGGCGTGATCGGGCTGCTGTTCCACGAGTTCGCGGTCGTCGTCGGCCTGTCGATCCTGGTGTCGGCGGTCGTGTCGCTGACGCTGGTGCCGATGCTGGCCAGCCGCTTCCTGCGCCACCATGAGGCGCAGGAGGAAACGGTGCTCGGCCGCTGGTTCGAGCGCGGGTTTGACGCCGTGCTGCGCTTCTACGGCCGCACGCTCGACTGGGCGCTGTCGCACCGCGCGATCGTGCTCCTGTTCGCAGTCGGCACTTTCGTGGCGACGGCGGTGCTGTTCGTGCAGATTCCCAAGGGATTTTTTCCGGAAGAGGACATCGGGCAGCTGCAGGTGACGATCGAGGCGTCCGAGGACATCTCCTTCGACGCGATGCTCAAGGTGCAGACGCAGGTGGCCAATGCCTTCCAGAACCACAAGGCCGTGGCCGCGGTCAGCTCCTTCGCCGGTGGCGGCGGCAGCTCGACGCAGAACACCGGCCGGCTGTTCGTGACGCTCAAGCCACGCGAAGCACGTGGCTCGATGACCCAGGTCGTCGACGAGATGCGCAGGAAGACCCGCGGCATCCCCGGCGTGCAGGTCTTCATGCGCCCGGTGCAGAACCTGCAGCTCGGTGGCCGCCAGAGCAAGAGCCGCTACCAGTACACGCTGCAGAGCGTGAGTGCCGACTCGCTCAACGAATGGGCCGGCAAGCTGCAGGGCAAGCTGCGCGACGACCCGCTGTTCCGCGACGTCACCAGCGATTCGCAACAGCGCGGCCTGCAGGCCAGCCTGCAGATCGACCGCGACAAGGCGGCACTGCTCGGCGTGTCGATGGCGGATCTGCGCAGCGCCCTCTACAGCGCCTATGGCGAGCGGCAGGTCTCGACCATCTACGCCCCCAGCAACACCTACCAGGTGCTGATGGAGGCGTCCGAGGCCGACAAGCAGTTCGAGGACGCGTTCGACAAGATCTCGCTGCGCAGCAGGACTGGCGCGCTGGTGCCGCTGAGTGCGTTCGCGACCGTGCAGCGCACCATCGGCCCGACGGCGGTGAACCACCAGGGCCAGCTCCAGGCCGTGACGCTGAGCTTCAACCTGGCGCCGGATGTGCCGCTGGGCACGGCCACGACCAAGCTCGACGGGTACGTGCGAGAGCTGCAGATGCCGAGCACGCTGATCGGCACCTATGGCGGCGACGCGGCCGTGTTCCAGGATTCGCAGTCCGGCCAGCTCGTGCTCCTGGGGCTGGCGATCCTGGTGATCTACCTGCTGCTGGGCGTGCTCTACGAGAGCTTCATCCATCCGATCACCATCCTGGCCGGCTTGCCGTCAGCCGCGGTAGGCGCACTGGCGACGCTGACGCTGTTCGGCATGGACCTGACAGTGATCGCCACCATCGGCCTGCTGATGCTCATCGGCATCGTCAAGAAGAACGCGATCATGATGATCGACTTCGCGCTGGAGGCGCAGCGCCACCAGGGCATGACACCGCACGAAGCCATCCGGCAGGCTGGCCTGCTGCGGTTGCGACCGATCGTGATGACGACGCTGGCCGCGCTGATGGGCGCGCTGCCCATCGCGCTCGGGCTGGGCGCCGGCGCCGAGCTGCGCCAGCCGCTCGGGCTGGCGGTGGTCGGCGGGCTGATCGTGTCGCAGGCGGTCACGCTCTACATCACACCCGTGATCTACCTGACGCTGGACCGCTGGAGCGGCCGCGGACCGATCATCGATCCGGAGATCGGCGACCAGCCCGTCTGATGTCGATCAGCAGGGCCCGGACAGCAGCAGTCCGGGCAAGCCGCTGACCCGCCGCGTTCGCCGCTGCAGCGCCGAGGCCCACACCGCGGGGTCCGGCGCGACCAGGGTGAACGCGGCCTTGGCACGGGTGATGCCCGTGTAGACCAGCTCCCGCGTCAGCACCGGATTCAGGTGCGGCGGCAGCACCAGCACGACGTGCTCGAACTCCGAGCCCTGCGACTTGTGCACCGTCATCGCGAACGCGGTCTCGATCGCCGCCAGCCGGCTCGCCATCACCGAGCGCGGCGGCTGGTCTTCGCCCTCCAGCAACCAGACACGCAGGCTCGTGCCGCCATCCACACCCGGCAGCGCCACGCCCACGTCGCCGTTGTAGACGCCGAGCGCAGCGTCGTTGCGCGTGATCATCACCGGCCGGCCGGCGTACCACTCGCCATGGCGTGCGATGGCGCCGCGGCTGCGCAGGTGGGCCTCGATGCGCGCATTCAGGCCCGTCACCCCCCACTCCCCTTCCCGCAAGGCGCACAGCAGGCGCACGCGTTCGAACGCCCGCACGACCCGCACGACCCAGGCCTGGTGCACGGCAGCGTCCCCCGGTGGCGGCCGCTGCTGCAGTTCGGACAGGTACAGGTCGTAGCCGATCGGCGCCCCGGCACGCCCCTGCAGCGCCAGGGCCAGCACAGCGGGCAGCGCCTGCGCAGCGGTCAGCACCAGCCGCTGCACGGCCGCCTCCTGCCGGCGCAGCACCGCGTCTGCCGCGCGGACATCGCCCGCATTCACCGCCTTGGCCAGATCGCCGATGGCGCCCTGGAAGCGGCGGCTCTCGCGCAGCATCACCGTCTGCTGCGCCAGCGCGGGCAGCGGCGCGCCGGGGCGGTGGCACAGGCCGGGCGGCACCGTGCCGCCCGTGCAGGCGGCGATCCAGGCCACGCTGTCGACGTCGTACTGCCCGCGCTCGGCCTGTCCGCAGAGGTCGCCGAGCACCGCGCCGGCCTCGACCGAAGCGAGCTGGTCCTTGTCGCCCAGCAGCACCAGCCGCGCCCGTACAGGCAGCGCCGCCAGCAGCGCAGCCATCATTTCCAGGTGGACCATCGAGGCTTCGTCGACCACCAGCAGATCGACATCCAGCGGGTGGCGCGCATCGTGGCGCAGCGCGCGGGTGTCGGGGCGGGCGCCGAGCAGGCGGTGCAGCGTCAGGGCCTCCTTCAGGCGCCGGGCGAGCAGGGCCCAGTCCAGCACACCGGGCAACGCGGCGCCGAGCTGGCCAAGGGCCTGGTCGATCGACTGCTTCAGCCGCGCCGCGGCCTTGCCGGTCGGTGCGGCGAGCGCGATGCGCAGCGTCTCGGGCGCCGGGTGCAGCGCGAACAGCAGCGCCAGCAGGCGGGCGACGGTGTAGGTCTTGCCGGTGCCGGGGCCGCCGGTGATGAGGGCGAGTCGGCCGCGCAGGGCCATGGCGCAGGCGATGCGCTGCCAGTCGGGAGCGGTGGGATCCGCCAATGGACTGAACAGCTGGTCGAGCCACTGGCGAACTGTGGTGGGGTCGGGCAGCGGTTCTTCCGTACGCGGATCCGTGGTGGGCTGGCTGCGGGCGAGGACCGCACGGGCCACGGACTGTTCGTCGCGCCAGTGGCGGCGCAGGTAGAGGCGTGCTGCGCCATCGGGGGCCTGGTCGAACACCAGGGGCGCCTGCCCGCGGGCGGCGCCGGCACCCGCGTCCACCGCGGCGCTGCCCTGCACGCCGTGCAGCCAGTCGAAGCGGTCGGGCGACAGACGCTGCAGTGCCGCAGCCAGCGCGGCACGCGCGGCGGCCGGGCCGTCCAGCCAGGCGTCGTCATCCGGACGGGCGATCAGGTCCGGGCGGCGCTGGTGCAGCAACTCGTCCAGCGCGATGCAGGTGTGGCCGCGGCTTTCACGCTGCGCCAGCAGCGCGGCGGACAGCAGCAGCTCCGGCGCCGCATCCGGCAGTTCGGCGGCCAGCCAGCGCGCCAGTGCGACGTCCAGCCGGCGCAGCCAGCCGGCGTCGCACCAGCGGTCGAGTTCGGAGAGCAGCTCGGCCGCGGTCAGCGGGCCGGCATCAGGACCTGGATCGAACTGCCCAGGCTCAGGCGGAAAGGACTGTGGCATCAGGCGCTCACCATCGGATCGGGGTCGTCGAGACAGGACTCCAGCGCCTCCAGCAGCGCCAGCGGCGCCGGCACCACCGCACAGCCGGCCTGCGGACCCTGCACACCTCGCAAGAACAGGTAGATCGCACCGCCGAGGTGCTGCGCGGGGTCGTAACCAGCGCCCAGGCGCTGGCGCAGCAGGCGGTGCAGCGCCAGGAGGTAGAGCGCGGCCTGCAGGTCGTAGCGGTGCGCGAGCATGGCTGCGTCCAGCGCGGCGGTGTGGTAGTCGGCATCGCCGTCGCCGAGGTGGTTGGACTTGTAGTCCAGCACCCACCAGCGTCCACCATGCTCGAACACCAGATCGGCGAAGCCCATCAGCAATCCTTGCAGCGTCCGCGGCACCAGCGCCGGCCGCGTCTGCCCGGGCAGCAGGTGCGTGCGGCAGACGCGGTCGAGTGCAGCGCTGTGCAGCGCCGCACTCGGCATCCAGAACTCCATCTCCGGCAGCACGGCGCCAATCTCCGACAGCGCCGCGCCACCCAGTGCCGGCAATGGCGTGCGCAGCACCGCGCCCATCCATGCCACCACCTCGTCGGCGCGGTCGGTGTGGCCATGGCGCTCGCAGCGGCGGCGGATGAGCGTTTGCACCGCTGGGGTGTCCGCGCGGTCAAAGCCCCCTTCGGCCAGCCCCTGCAGCAGCTCGTGCAGGAAGTTGCCGGCCAGCGCACCCTTGGGAAAGCGGTGCCACGCCGCATCGGCCTGCACCGGCCGGAGCGCGGATGCACCATCGTCGCCGCCACCACCGGCGACCGCCCGATCCGCCAGCCACTCCTCGCGCAACTGCTCGTCGCGCGCCGGATCGACCGCCCAGGACGACACCGGCACGAAGCGATCGCCCTCCGCATCGCGCAGATCGCGCACCAGCGCGGAGAAGCTGCCCACCGTCCAGCGGCGGTCGAAGGTCGCCTGGTAGCGCGGCGCCTCGGCCAGCGCAACCGGCGCTACCACCCGCCGCAGTCGGGTGTAGCCGGGGCGCGCCGGCAGCGTCTCGACCGACACGCTGCCAGACACCGCACCGCTGTCCGGATCGCACCAGCCGGTCAGCCGCTCCAGCGCCAGCGCCGGCGACAGCTCGCCCTGCCCTCCGCCGAGCAGATAGCCCAGCGCACTGCGGTCCAGCTTGTTGCTGCCCGACTTGCCGGCCTTGAGAAAGCCGATCCCCAGCCACAACGCATGCCGCGCCCGCGTCAGCGCGACGTAGAGCAGGCGCAGGTCCTCGCGCAGCCGCTCGCGTTCGGCCGAGGCCATGGCGTCGTCGCCGAGCGTGAAGTCGAGCGCACGTGTGCCTTCGCTGTCCACCCAGGTGATGAAACGGCGCCCGCGCCGGTCCACCTCGCGGCAGGACGATGCAAACGGCAGGAACACCACCGGGTACTCAAGCCCCTTCGACTTGTGGACCGTCACCACCTGCACCAGCTCGGCGTCGCTTTCCAGTCGCACGACCCGCTCCTCGCCCGCACCGCCGAGCCCGTGGATCTGCTCGGCCAGCCAGCGGATCTGCGCCTGCTCGCCATCGAGCTGGGCGGCCGCCGCCTGCAGCAGCTCGCCCAGGTGCAGCAGGTTCGTCAGCCGGCGCTCGCCGTCGGGGGGCGCATCGGCTGCGCCGAGCCAGCGCGCCGGCAGGTCCAGTGCATGCAGCGTCTGGCGCACCAGCGTCAGCACGCCCTGGCGCTGCCAGACCGCGCGCAGGCGCTGCAGCTGTGCGAGCCGTTCGTCCCAGGCCTCCTCGTCGGTCACCAGCCGCGCCAGTGCCGCCAGGTCCAGGCCGACCGTCGCGGTGGCATAGGCGGCGCGGGCCAGCGGCGCGTTCAGCGGATCGGCCACCGCCTGCAGCCAGCGCAGCAGGTCGGCCGCCTCGGCCGAGGCGAACACCGAATCCTGGTCCGACAGATAGACCGAGCTGACCCCGCGCCGCCGCAGGGCCTGCCGCACGGCGTCCGCCTCGCGCCGGCTGCGCACCAGCACCGCGACATGGCCCGGCGCCAGCCGCTGCCAGCCGCCATCCGATGCACGGAAGCCCACGGTCTCGTCGTTCAGCCAGCCCACGAGCTGCTCGGCCGCGTGCTGCGCCAGCGCGTCGGTGAGCGTGCGCTGCGGCATCACGGCGTCGAGCGCGCGGGCGGTCAGCGCGGGCAATGGCAAGTCTCCGCGGACCAGCACTTCGTGGCGCCCCCGCGCCTCCACCGGCTCGAACGGCAGCGCCAGCGGTCCTTCCTTGGCGAAGGCAAACGCACCGCCCGACCAGCGGCGCTCCGCCTGCACGAACACCGTGTTGACCGCGCC
>NZ_JBFPGY010000250.1:0-8045 GCF_041083715.1 Sphaerotilus sp. | reverse complement strand
AGCCGCATCGCGTGGCGGTGCTTGCGCTCGCGGCGGGTCAGCAGGTGGTTCGGGTCGGGGGTGAACGCGGGTTCGGCGTCGTGGGCGAGCCAGTCGGCCATGCAGGCGGGATGCGTGCCGGTGAACGGGCGCAGCGCCTGCGGGTCGATCGCGTAGCGCATCTTCGGCGGCTGGTGCGACCAGTACTTGCTGACCAGGTCCATCTTGGCCTGCATGTAGTCGAGCCGGCGCACGTGGCCGTAGTGGTAGATGTGGGCGTTGGCCAGTGCGGCCTTGGGGTGGCGGCCCTGGCGGTGCCTGTCCATCACGACCCAGAACTGACCGTCCGGCGCGTACGAGCGGATCGTGTTGCGGATCAGCCGGCACTCGCGCCGGTACCACGCCGGGCTCACCGCCAGCCACTGCGGCGAGCCGTAGAAGTGCAGGTAGTCGAACACCAGCGCCTCGACCTCCGGATTGCCGTGGTGGCGATCGACCGCCGCGCGGATCGCTGCCAGTTCACCCTCGTGCAGCACCTCGTCGCCTTCCAGATAGAAGGCCCAGTCGCCCGTGCAGGCGTACTGCGCGATCATCTTCTGCTGCGCGTAGACGAAGCCGCGCTCGGCCATGCGCTCGTTCCACAGCGTGTCGAGGATGCGGAGTTTCGGCTCGGTGGCGGCCAGTGCCCGGATGCGTGCGACCGTGTCGTCCTCACCGGCACCGAGCGCGATGACGAACTCGTCCACCAGCGGCAGGATCGAGCGGACCGACGCCTCGAACGGGAAGCCGAGCTTCACGCCGTTGCGCAGGAAGGTGAAGCCGCTGATGACGGCGCGGGCAGGGCTGTTCATGTGCGCGGCGGGCGGGGCTGGCGGCCCATCAGGAAGAACTCGTCGTTGGGCCGCATGCCGATCAGGTTGGCCATGCGGTTGGACAGCCCGAAGAAGGCCGTGATGCCGCCGATGTCCCAGATGTCCTCGTCGCTGAAGCCGTGGGCGTGCAGTGCGGCGCAGTCGTCCTCGCCGATCGAGGCCGAGTCGAGGCAGACCTTGAGCGCGAAGTCGAGCATGGCCTTCTGGCGCGGGGTCAGGTCCGCCTTGCGGTGGTTGACGGCGACCTGGTCGGCGATCAGCGGGTTCTTCTCGTAGATCCGCAGGATCGCGCCATGCGCGACCACGCAGTAGAGGCAGCCGTTCGCGCCCGAGGTGGCGACGACCACCATCTCCTTCTCGCCTTTCGTCAGTCCCGACGGGCGCAGCATCAGCGCGTCGTGGTAGTCGAAGAAGGCGCGGCATTCATCGGGCCGGTGCGCCAGCGCCAGGAACACGTTCGGCACGAAGCCGGCCTTCTCCTGCACAGCCAGGATGCGGGTGCGCAGGTCCTCGGGCAGCGTGTCCAGGGCCGGCACAGGGTAGCGGCTGATCGGCGGGGTGGTCATGGGATGGGTCTCCGGTCGGTCCCGTGATTGTCAGGGCTGAAGTCAGGTCTGGAACTGAAGCGCATGCAAGCGGGCGAACAGGCCACCCTGCGCGAGCAGTTTCGCCTGGGTGCCTTGCTCGACGATGCGACCGCCTTCCAGCACGACGACACGGTCGGCGCGCTCGATGGTGGACAGTCGGTGCGCGATGACGATGGCCGTGCGCCCGACCATCAGCCGCTCCAGCGCGGACTGCACCAGGCGCTCGGATTCCGAGTCCAGTGCCGAGGTGGCTTCGTCGAGGATCAGGATCGGCGCGTCCTTGTAGATCGCCCGCGCGATGGCCAGCCGCTGGCGCTGGCCGCCGGACAGGCGCTGGCCGTTGTGGCCGATGCTGGTGTCTATGCCCTCGGGCAGCGCGGCGGCGAAGTCGTGCAGGTTGGCCGCACGCAGCGCCGCCTCGACCCGCGGCCGGTCCACGCTCTGGCCGAGCGCCACATTGGCGGCCACGCTGTCGTTGAACAGCACGACGTCCTGGCTCACCAGCGCGAACTGCTGGCGCAGCGCGGTGACGCGCCAGTCGATGAGCGGCGTGCCGTCGATGCAGATGGTGCCGGCGGTGGGTTCGACGAAGCGGGCGAGCAGGTTGATGAGCGTGGTCTTGCCCGCGCCCGAAGGTCCGACCAGCGCGACCACCTGGCCGGCCGGGATGTGCAGGTCGATGTCCTGCAGCGCCGGCGTGTTCTGCGCGCCGTAGGTCACGGCGACGTGGTCGAACGTGATCTCGCCGCGGGCACGGCCCGGATCGAAGGGGCCGTCGCGCTCGATCGGGGCCTCGTCGATCATCGCCATGCCACGCTCCAGCGCAGCCAGCCCGCGCGTGATCGGCACCGCGACTTCCGACAGCCGCTTGATCGGCGCGACCAGCATCAGCATCGCCATCACGAAGCCCACGAAGCCGCCGACGGTCTGGTTGTCATGCCCGCTCTGCCACAGCGCGGTGACGATCACCGCCGACAGCGCGATGGCCGAGAGCACCTGGGTCAGCGGCGTCATCGTGGCGGCGGCGGCGACCGACTTCATCGCGATGCGGCGCATGTCTTCGCTCATCGTCAGGAAGCGCACGGTCTGGTGCTGCTGCGCGCCGTGCATGCGGACCACGCGCCAGGCCTGGACGTTTTCCTCCACCGTGTAGGCGAGTTCGTCCGTGGCCTGCTGGCCTTGCAGCGTCAGGCGGTGCAGGCGGCGGCTGAGCGTGCGCATCACGAAGGCCACGGCCGGGAACAGCACCGCGACGAACAGCGTGAGCTGCCAGTTCATCCACAGCAGGTAGCCCAGCAGGGCCACCAGTGTCAGCAGGTCGCGCAGCAGCGTCAGGCCCGAGGTGGACAGCTGCAGCGCACCGGACTGCACCTCGTGCGCGACGATGTTGGTCAGCGTGCTGGTGGAGTGGCTGGCGTAGAGCTGCGGATGGGCGTCCATCAGGCGACGGAACAGGGCTTCGCGCATGGCCTGCGTGCCCCGGTAGGCGACCCAGGCCAGGGTGTACTGGCCGACGTAACCCGCCGCACCACGGATCGCGAACAGGCCGATGATGGCCACCGGGACCTGCCACAGCGGGATGCCCGCCGTGCCTTGCTTGAAGCCTGCATCCAGCAGGTGCTGCATCAGGCTGGGCACCATCGGCTCGGTGGTGGCAACGATCACGGTGCAGATCGCTGAGACGATGAAACCGGTGCGGCTCGGTGAGAAATAAGGCCAGATGCGGCGCAGACGCTGGAGCAGGGCTTTCATCGGAGCGGGCGAAGGCGATTCTGAAGAGCGGGGTCGCCGCGGAGGCGCGATTATCAGCGCAGGCGGGTTGTTGCCTACAATCTGCGCGTCCTGATTGTCTGGCCGCCCCGCTCGGCACCGCATCCTTGAACCGAATCCATTCAACGCTGACATGAGCCTGGCAATTGCACCGCGTTTGTCAGTGATCGTCATCACACGCAATGAAGTGCAGCGGCTGCGACGCTGCCTGGACTCGGTGTCGTTCGCCGACGAATGCATCGTCGTGGACAGCGGCAGCACCGATGGCACGCCGGAACTGGCGCAGGCGCTGGGTGCCCAGGTGACCTGCACGGCCGACTGGCCCGGATTCGGTCCGCAGAAGAACCGGGCGTTGGCACTGGCCCGTGGCGACTGGGTGCTGAGTCTGGATGCCGACGAATGGCTGGACGACGCCCTGGCGGCGCAGGTGCGGGCCGTGGTCGAAGCGCCTGGCGCGCCGGCGGCCTGCAGCCACACGCTGTCGCGCCTGTCGTCGTTCTGCGGGCAATGGATGCACCACAGCGGCTGGTATCCGGATCCGGTGCTGCGCCTGTTTCCGCGCGGCACGGCCAGGTTCAGCGATGACCTCGTGCACGAGCGGCTGCTGTGCGATCTGCCGACCCGGCCACTGCGCGGGCATCTGCTGCACGAGAGCATGCCGACGCTGACGGTGGCCAACGACAAGATGAACCGCTACTCCAGCGGCCGCGCGGCCGACCTGTACGCACGCGGTCGCCGCGGCGGGCTCGGCAGCGCCCTCGGACACGGTTTCTGGGCCTTCGTGCGGACCTACGTTCTGAAACGAGGGTTTCTCGACGGACGCATGGGGTTCATACTCGCAGTCCACAATGCCGAGACTTCTTACTACCGTTACCTGAAAATGTGGCTTGAATGCGACGATTCGAAGAGTTGATGGGCCGGCGCCTGTTCCTGCGCGGTCTGGGTGGATGTGCCGTGCTGGCGACGGCATTCCCGGCCGCCGCACAGTTCCGGGTCGAGATCTCGGGGATCGGCATGGCGCAGGTGCCCGTCGCCATCGCACGCTTCAGGGACGAGGACAAGGCGCTGCACCCGGTGTCGCAGATCGTGCGCGCCGACCTGGAGCGCAGCGGCCTGTTCAAGCTGGTGTCCACCGCATCGGACAGCCTCGACGAGAATGCGCGTCCGGTCTTCGCCGAGTGGCGCAGCCGCAATGCCGACGCACTGGCCGCCGGCACGGTCACCCGGCTGGCCGATGGCCGCTACGACCTGCGCTACCGGCTGTGGGACGTGGTCAAGGGCACCGAGCTGATCGCGCAGTCGCTGGCCGTGCCGAAGGAAGACCTGCGCCTGGCTGCCCACCGCATCGCCGACGACATCTACCAGAAGCTCACCGGTGAGCGCGGCATCTTCTCGACCCGCATCGCCTACGTCTCCAAGGGGGCAGGGCGCTACACGCTCTTTGTCGCGGATGCTGACGGCGAAGGATCGCGCTCCGCCTTGAGCAGCGCGCAGCCAATCATCTCGCCGGCCTGGTCGCCGGAAGGCAGCGAACTCGCCTATGTCTCGTTCGAGACCGGCAAGCCGGTGGTCTATGTGCAGGACGTGCTCAACGGCCGCCGACGCACGGTGGCCGAGTTCCGTGGCTCCAACAGCGCGCCTGCGTTCTCGCCGGACGGCTCGCAGCTGGCCGTGACGCTGACCAAGGACGGCAATTCCGAGATCTATGCGATGGGCCGGCAGGGCGACAACCTGCGCCGCCTCACCACGGCGCCGGGCATCGACACCGAAGCGGCCTGGTCGTCCGACGGCAAGTCGATCTACTTTGTCAGCGACCGCGGTGGCGGCCCGCAGGTCTACCGCATGGGTGCGGCCGGCGGCAACGCCGAGCGGGTCACGTTCAGCGGCAACTACAACATCAGCCCCGCCCTCAGTCCCGATGGCCGCTACATGGCCTACATCAACCGCAACGGTGGAAACCAGTTCCGCCTGCAGTTGATGGACCTCAACTCGGGAACTGTCACCGCACTCACGGACACCAACGACGACGAAAGCCCGAGCTTCGCGCCCAACAGTCGGCTCATCATCTACGCCAGCCGCGCTGGCGGACGTGATCTGCTGATGACCACCACGCTCGACGGACTCATCAAGGCCCGTCTCAGTCCGCCCCAGGCGGATGTGAGAGAGCCGGTCTGGGGGCCTTACAGCCGCTGAACCGGGTGCCGTCCGGCTTCCTGTCTCTTGTCTTTTTGTTCGATCCCACCTTTCTGGAGCGTATTCATGAGCCCATTCCTCAACGGCCGCACTGCGTGGCTGGCGGCCTTCGGTGCCGCCGTGCTGGTCCTGACCGGCTGTGCGTCGAACACCCGCGTCGAGCCGCCGGCTCCGGTTGAAAACCGCCTGGCCGGTGCTGGCACCGCGGCCACGGTCGCTCCGAACGCCAACGCCGGTGCCACCACCGGCCAGGCCGCACAGTCCACCGTCACCCCGGTCGACGTCACCCGCAACGATGCGGCGGCGAACGCTGGCGGCCGTGTCGTGTACTTCGATTTCGACAGCTACGTGGTCAAGGACGAGTTCCGCGGCGTGGTGGAGAGCAACGCGCGGCGCCTGAGCGCGGACCGCAAGCGCCGCGTCCTGATCGAAGGACACACCGACGAGCGCGGAGGCCACGAGTACAACCTCGCGCTGGGCCAGCGCCGTGCCGAGGCGGTGCTGAAATCGCTGACGCTGCTGGGCGTGTCCGAGTCGCAGCTGGAGGCTGTGAGCTTCGGCAAGGAAAAACCGGCTGCCACGGGCAGCAATGAAGCCGCGTGGGCCAAGAACCGCCGCGCTGAACTGAAGGACCGTTGAGATGCACCGCGCCCCGCCTCTGACACTATCCGCACTGGCCGCTGCTGCCGTGGTGGCACTGTCCGCGCTCTGGCCGGTTTCGGCCAGTGCCGGGCTGTTCGACGACGAGGAGGCCCGCAAGGCCGTCGTCGATCTGCGCACCCGGTTCGAGCAGTCTCAGCGGCAGGCGGAACTCGAAACGACCGAACGCAAGGCACTGTCAGCCCAGTTCGCGGACCAGACCGAGCAGCTCAGCGTGGTCAAGCGCAGCCTGCTTGACCTGAATGCGCAGATGGAAACCCTGCGCACCGAGCTTGCCAAGTTGCGCGGCACGGACGAGCAGCTCGCGCAGGCCAACAAGGACCTTGCTCGTGAGCTGGCCGATCTGCAGCGCAAATACAAGGACGCGATGGCCGCGCTCGACGACCGCATGCGCAAGCTGGAGCCGCAGCGTGTGTCGCTCGATGGCAAGGACGCTGTGGTCGACGCGTCGGAGAAGAAGGCCTATGACGATGCCATCGGCATCCTGCGCAAGGGCGAGTTCGCCAATGCAGCGACGGCGCTGGCTGCATTCCAGAAGCGGTTTCCGTCGAGCGCCTACACCGGGCACGTCCAGTACTGGCTGGGCAATGCGCTCTACGGCAAGGGCGAGGTCAAGGAGGCGATGAACATCTTCCGGACGCTGGTCTCCACGACGCCGGACCACCCGCGGGCCTCCGAAGCCTTGCTGGCGCTGGCGAATTGCCAGATCGAACTCAAGGACCACAAGGGCGCGCGCAAGACGCTGGAAGAGCTGATCGCGAACTACCCGCAGTCCGAGGCCGCGCAGGCCGGGCGTGAACGCATCAAGCAGATCAAGTGAACGTCCGGCATGACGACGATCGAGATGGAACTGCCGGCGCTGGATGCCGATCTGGAGCGCCGCTTTGGTGGTCTGCGTCGCCTGTGGGGCGACGAGGGTTATCGCCGGGTGCGTGAGGCGCGGGTGGCGGTGGTGGGTGTGGGTGGCGTTGGCTCCTGGGTGGTCGAGGCGCTGGCGCGCTGTGGTGTGGCGGCGCTGGTACTGATCGATCTTGACCAGGTGGCCGAATCGAACATCAATCGCCAGATCCAGGCAGTGGGTGCCACCGTGGGTGCGGCCAAGGTGCTGGCGTTGCGCGAACGGGTGGCGGACATCCATCCAGGCTGTGCCGTGCACGCGGTGGAGGAGTTCGTCGAGCCTGCGAATTGGCCCGCATTGCTGCCGATCGAGGTGAATGTCGTGGTCGATGCCTGCGACCAGAACGCGGCCAAGCTCGCGATGGCGCGCTGGTCGATCGCTACAGGGCGCGCGCTGGTCATGGCTGGGGCGGCTGGTGGCAAGTCGAAGCCGGAGCGCATCGAAGTGGCCGATCTGACTGACGTCACACACGATCCCTTGCTGGCGCGTCTGCGCCAGCAGTTGCGCAAGGACGGTGCTCCGCGCACAGGGCGCATTGGCGTGCGCTGTGTGTTCTCGCGGGAAGAGGTTCGCCTGCCGCCGCAAGACGCGTGCACGGTCGATGGCAGCCTGAACTGCCACGGCTATGGCTCCAGCGTCATGGTGACGGCCAGTTTCGGCATGGCTGCCGCTGCGCAGGCGCTTGAACTCATCCGTGGCGCTTGACGGAGTGGGTAGGACTTGGTTTAGAATCTAGGGCTTGACTCCAAACATTACTAGTCCGGTGACGGAAAAGTAATTCGAGGCGAAAAGACGGCGGGTCGTTAGCTCAGTTGGTAGAGCAGCGGACTTTTAATCCGTAGGTCGCAGGTTCGAGTCCCGCACGACCCACCAAACGCCAAAAAGTATGTTATAGTATCGGTCTTGACGCAATAAGCGTTGAGCAAGTGGGGTTCTTAGCTCAGTTGGTAGAGCAGCGGACTCTTAATCCGTAGGTCGAGTGTTCGAGTCACTCAGGACCCACCACCAGATACCGTCATTCACCGCATTCGAAGTTGCGGGCTCTTAGCTCAGTTGGTAGAGCAGCGGACTCTTAATCCGTAGGTC
>NZ_JBFPGY010000249.1:0-8140 GCF_041083715.1 Sphaerotilus sp. | reverse complement strand
AGCTCGCGTTCACGCAGGCCGACATCAAGCGCGAAGGCTGGGCGATCGAGTGCCGCATCAACGCGGAAGACCCGTTCCGCAGCTTCCTGCCCTCGACCGGTCGCCTGGTGCGTTACGCGCCGCCGGCTGCGGAGCTGGTGCAAGGGACCGAGACGCTGCAAGGCCCCGCCTACGAGAAGGGCCACTTCGGCGGCGTGCGCGTGGACACCGGCGTCTACGAGGGCGGCGAGATCCCGATGTTCTACGACTCGATGATCGCCAAGCTGATCGTCCACGGGCGTGACCGCAACGAAGCCATCGCCAAGATGCGCGAAGCGCTCAACGGCTTCGTGATCCGCGGCATCAGCTCGAACATCCCCTTCCAGGCCGCGCTGCTGGCGCACCCGAAGTTCGTCACCGGCGAGTTCAACACCGGCTTCATCGCCGAGCACTACAGCCACGGCTTCAAGGCCGAGGACGTGCCGCACGACGACCCGCTGCTCCTGGTTGCGCTGGCTGCCTTCGTGCGCCGCAAGGCCCGCGAGCGTGCGGCCGGCATCAGCGGCCAGTTGCCGGGCCACGGTGTCAACAAGGACGCGCCGGATCTGGTCGTCGCGGTGCTGGGCGCCAAGGGCGACCACGTCTACCACGACGTCAAGGTCAGCGGCTACGACAGCGCGCTCGGCACCGCCAATGTGCTGCTGGGCGACAAGATCTACGCGATCCGCAGCCACACCAAGCTCGGTGACCTGCTGATGACCGGCGTGTGCAACGGCGTGCCGTTCACCGCGCAGGTCGAGCGCAGCGCCAACAAGAACCCGCTCGCCATCCGCGTCGCCCACAACGGCACGCAGATCGACGCGCTGGTGCTCAACCCGCGCGCAGCCGAAATGATGAAGCTGATGCCCTACAAGGCACCGCCCGACACCAGCAAGTCGCTGCTGTCGCCGATGCCGGGCCTGCTGGCCGACGTGTCGGTGGCGGTCGGGCAGAAGGTGCAGGCGGGCGAGAAGCTGGCCGTCATCGAGGCGATGAAGATGGAGAACATCCTCGTCGCGTCGCAGGACTGCGTGGTGGCCGAGATCCTCGCGAAGAAGGGCGAGAGCCTGAGCGTGGACCAGCCGATCCTGCGGTTCGAATGAACAGCGGAGGCAGCACCATGAGCACCCCCAAGCCTTTTCGCATCCTCGGTATCCAGCAGATCGCCATTGGCGGCCCCGACAAGCAGCGGCTGAAGTCGCTGTGGGTTGACATCTTCGGCTTGCAGGTCAAGAGCACCTTCGTCAGCGAGCGCGAGAACGTGGACGAGGACATCTGCGCCCTCGGCAGCGGCCCGACCGCGGTCGAGGTCGACCTGATGCAGCCGCTGGACATCGACAAGAAACCGGCCGTGCACGCCACGCCGCTGAACCACGTCGGCCTGTGGGTCGACGACCTGGCGCGGGCGGTCGCGTGGATGACCGCCAACGGCGTGCGCTTCGCGCCGGGTGGCATCCGCAAGGGCGCTGCTGGGTTCGACATCTGCTTCATCCACCCCAAGGCGAACGACGCATTCCCCATCGGTGGCGAGGGCGTGCTGATCGAACTGGTGCAGGCCCCGGCCGAAGTGATCGCCGCACTCGGCTGAACGGCAGGACCGACATGGCAGCCCGGGCTTCGCTTTTGATGCGAAACCCGGGCTGTTCTGCTTGCAGAGGCCTTCTGGACACGGGTCTGACAGGCGCCTGTCAGTCCTGTGATTTTGAATTATGAATTCGCTGAATTTGCCGCACTGACCGCCTGCCCAGGAGACAGAACATGACCAACTACGCCGAATTTCACCGCCGCTCCATCGAAGACCGCGAAGGTTTCTGGGGCGAGCAGGCCGCGCTGATCGACTGGCACAAGCCGTTCGAGCAGGTCTGCGACTACACCAATCCGCCGTTCGCCAAGTGGTTCGCCGGCGGTGAAACCAACCTCTGCCACAACGCGGTCGATCGCCACCTCGCGACCCGCGCCGACCAGAACGCGCTGATCTTCGTATCGACCGAGACCAACACCGAAAAGACCTACAGCTTCCGCGAGCTGCACGCCGAAGTGCAGCGCATGGCCGCCATCCTGCAGAGCCAGGGCGTCACCAAGGGTGACCGCGTCCTGATCTACATGCCGATGATTCCCGAGGCCGCGTTCGCGATGCTGGCCTGCGTGCGCATCGGCGCGATCCACTCGGTGGTGTTCGGCGGCTTTGCCAGCCACTCGCTGGCCAGCCGCATCGACGACGCCGCGCCCAAGGTCATTGTCAGTGCCGACGCCGGCATGCGTGGCGGCAAGGGCGTGCCGTACAAGCACCTGCTGGATGAGGCCATCCAGCTCGCCACCAGCAAGCCGGCCGCCGTCGTGATGGTGGACCGTGGTCTGGCGCCTTACACCAAGGTCGAAGGCCGCGATGTGGACTACGCGACACTGCGTGCCGCGCACCTGGACGCTGTCGTGCCCTGCGAGTGGGTCGGGTCCGAGCATCCCTCCTACATCCTGTACACCTCGGGCACCACGGGCAAGCCCAAGGGCGTGCAGCGCGATACCGCCGGCTACACCGTGGCGCTGGCCGCCTCGATGAAGCACATCTACATGGGCGAGCCGGGCGAGACCTACTTCTCCACCAGCGACATCGGCTGGGTGGTCGGCCACAGCTACATCATCTACGGCCCGCTGATCGGCGGCATGGCCACGATCATGTACGAAGGCCTGCCGATCCGCCCGGACGCCGGCATCTGGTGGAGCCTGGTCGAGAAGTACAAGGTCACCGTCATGTTCTCGGCGCCCACCGCCGTGCGCGTGCTGAAGAAGCAGGATCCGGCCTTCCTGACCAAGTACGACCTGAGCAGCCTCAAGGCGCTGTTCCTGGCCGGCGAACCGCTGGACGAGCCGACCGCCAAGTGGATCGCCGAAGCACTCGGCAAGCCGATCGTCGACAACTACTGGCAGACCGAAACCGGCTGGCCGATCATGGCCGTGTGCAACGGCGTCGAGCCGGCACCGAGCCGCTTCGGCTCGCCGGGCAAGGCCGTCTACGGCTACGACGTCAAGCTGATCGACGAGTCGACCGGTGAGACCATCACCGAGCCGAACAAGAAGGGGGTCGTGGCCGTCGAAGGGCCGCTGCCCCCGGGCTGTCTGCAGACGGTGTGGGGCGATGACAAGCGCTTCGTCAGCACCTACTGGACCAGCATCCCCGGCAAGATGATGTACAGCACCTTCGACTGGGGCGTGCGCGATGCGGATGGCTATTACTTCATCCTCGGTCGCACCGATGACGTGATCAACGTCGCCGGCCACCGCCTGGGCACCCGCGAGATCGAGGAAAGCATCTCCAGCCATCCGAACGTCGCCGAAGTGGCGGTGGTGGGCGTGGCCGATCAGCTCAAGGGCCAGGTGGCGATGGCCTTCGCCGTGGTCAAGGATGCCAGCCGCGTCACGACCGCCGAGGACGCCCGCAAGCTCGAAGCCGAGATCTTCAAGGTGGTCGATGACCAGCTCGGCGCCGTGGCCCGCCCGGCCCGCGTGCGCTTCGTCACCGTGCTGCCCAAGACCCGTTCGGGCAAGGTGCTGCGCCGTGCCATCCAGGCTGTCTGCGAAGGCCGCGATGCGGGCGACCTGACGACCATGGAAGATCCGGCTGCGCTGATGCAGATCAAGGATCTGGTCACGGGCTGACCTGCAGGAACTGCGGAATCTGCCGCCTTCGGCTGGCGATTCGGGACACCCGCCCCGCTCGAACGAGCGGGGCTTTTTTTCGTTCGGGGAATTGTTTTTCTTCAGAATATCAAGGGTAAGAAGTCACGATAAGTTACATAATGATTTGAAATTCTCTCGACTGCACTCCACTTGGAGCGACTGGACATGCCCCGCATCCACATCATTGCCGGCCCGCCGGGCGCAGGAAAAACCACGTTCGCCAAGGAATATCTGCCCCAGGAGGCGGCCTGCAGGAACTTCATCGACGCCGACCTCATCGCCAACGGCCTGTCGCCGTTCGCACCCGAGCGCATGGAGATGCGCGCCAGCAAGCTGATGCAGATGACCATCCAGGACATGCTGCGCCTGCGCGAGACCTTCGGTTTCGAGACCTCGCTGCGCAGCCGGGACTACGCCAGCCTGATCCCCGACTGGCGCGCCAAGGGCTATGTGGTGCAGATGGTGTTCCTGTCGCTGCCGTCCTGGGAGGTGTCGCAGCACCGGGTCAACGAGCGTGTGCGCCAGGGCGGCATGCGCATGGCGAGCGATGTGGTGCGGCGCCGGTACGAGACGGGATTGCACAACTTCCACGCGCTCTACAAGGGGTTGGTGGATCTGTGGATGCATTTCGACAACGCGGGCCCTGTTCCGAAACTGGTGGATTGGAGCGGCGCATGAAGAACGGTTCCCTGACCCAGGCCTACATTGCACCCGAAGTGCTTGGCGCTTACGCGGCGCTGAAGCGGGCCGCCGAAATCTCGCGGCAGATGGCCTTTCTCACGGGCACCGATGTGATCGTCGTCAAGGACGGCCACATCCTGCGCGAATCTGGCACCGAGAGCTATGACCTGCGCGCCGAGCGGCCGACGGGCAACGTGCATCCGCTGACCCGGCCTGTGCGCTGAACCGGACCCTGGTGGTGTCGCTTGACACTCTGTGATTCAGAGTTATATGCTCTGACTCTGAATCACAGAGTTCATGTCTGCATCCCACCGGGACCGTTCCGCATGAGTGCCACCCTTGACCAGTTGCAGTCCATCCAGTCCATGCTCGCTGCTGGCCACCGCAGCGTGCGGCTGGAGCGCCACAGCCTGATCCTGATCGGTGGCGTTGGCGGTTTCGTCGCCGGGCTGACCGAATATCTGATCACCGCCGAGCGTTTCCCGGACCTCACGCAGCGCGCACTGGTGCTGCTGGTCTGGCTGAGCGTCTGGCTTGGCGGCGTGTCGCTGGTGGACCACCACCTGACGCGCCGCGCCCGCGAGCGCCGCGACGAAACCTTGCCATTCGCGCAGGCGCAGATCACGCGGGCCTGGTGGATGCTGCTGGGCATGGGCACGCTGGGGTCGTGTGCGATGTTCTTCTATGGCGGCGGCACGATGGTCTACGGGCTGTGGATCGTGCTGCTCGGGCTGGGGGTCTACCTGTTCGGGCTGTTTTCTCGGCCGCTGATCGAGTGGATCGGGCTGGCGACGATTCTGCTCGGCGTGGCGGGGCTGGCGGCTGGGGTGCCGTACCAGATGACACATTGGCTGGCTGCATCGTGCTTCGCGGTCGGCATGCCGCTGGCGGGCTGGCTCGATCGGCGGCAGCGCGACCGGGCATGGTCGCCACGGCTGGTTGCACTGCTGCTGTGGATGGGGGCCGTGGTCGGCGCGGCACTGCTGCTGGGGCGGCTGACCGCTGGTAACGAGGAGCCGCCCCAGCTGGTCGCTGGCGAACGGGTGCTGCGGCTCGCACCGGGTGCACCGGTGGCGCTGACGCTTGACCTGTCCGGGCCGTTGTTGAGCGCATCGCCGCAGTCGGGACTGGGCATGCGCCTGAAGTTGCCGATCGAGGTGGTGCTGCGCGATGGCGAACCCGACGGTCGCTACCGCATCAACCACGGACCGTGGCACCGCGTCCGCGACGGCGTGCTCGGCCTGAAGATCCTCCGTTTCAAGCCAGGGCTTGGTGCCGACGGCCAGCCGGTGGTGCGCGCCGAAGCCGTGCTGGATGGTCCTTTTCTGCAGGGGGATGTCCCGTGACCGCGAACCCGACTCCGTTGCCACGCCTGGACCCGTTGTTGCACCAGCCGGTGCGCACCCAGATCGTGGCCTTCCTGTCCGGCCGCGGCGAAGCGACCTTCAGTGAACTCAAGCGCGCACTGGCGATCACCGACGGCAACCTCGGCGCCCACCTGAACAAGCTGGTCGAGGCGGCGTTCATCGAGTCCCGCGACGTCTCCGTCACAGCCCGTTCCCAGACCGTGTTCCTGCTGACCGCCACGGGCCGGGCGGCGTTGGCCGACTACGTGGCGCAACTCACCGAGCTGGTCCGGGTCAGCGGCGCATCCAGCCGTCCTGCCGACGGTCTGGTTCTTCTTCCCTTGTCTCACCCTCAGGAGTGTCCATGAAACGCATCGCGGTCCGTTCTGTTCTGGCCCTTGGTCTGGTGTCGGCGCTGGCCTTGGGCGGCTGTGCCAGCCCGTTCCCGCCATCGGCGGATGCGCTGGCGAAGCTGCCCGTGGTCACCTACCCGGACAAGCCCGCGGGCACCGGCGACTACGTTTACAAGTTGCCGGCCGGACAGCGCATCGACGTGCGCCTGCTGGCTGACGGCAGCGCGTTGACGGTTGGCGCCGATCAGACGATCAGTGCCCGCCTGGGGCGCGACCTCTACCTGCACAAGCACTGGGCGAGCGAGGATGGCCGGCACTGGGTCGATGCGAATGAGCTGATCGGTGTGAACCTGTCGGTGCGGCTGCCGTCCTACGAGTCACCCGGCCCGGGCGAGCTGCACCTGAGCGTCAACCGCAAGACGCCGCGCTGAAGCCACGAACGGACGCGCACAGGCACTGCACCTGTCGTGCGATCGGTGCCGGCACAGGCACCTGCCCGGCCAGCATGGCGCGGATGTGCGCCGCGGTGGTCTCGGCGTCGATGGCTGCAGGCAGCACGGGCAGCTCCACCAGCACGCCCTCCTGTGGCGCCACCGACAGCGTGGCGTCCGGTCCCCCAGACCGGTAGACCTCCAGCCGTGGCTGTCGGCGTGCATCGGCCACCGGTTCGCCCTCGGTGCCGCGCATCAGCACCGCCTCGGCGCCGCTCTCGCGCAGGTACTGCGACAGGCTCACCGCGTACTCCGGGTGCGTGTGGTTGACCACCCGCAGGCCACCGGGCACGGCCGGCAGCAGCTTGGCGATCGTGTGCCCGCTGTTGCGCAGGCCGAGCACACGGCGCAGCGCCAGCAACTGCGCCAGCGGCCGGTTCAGCGTTTCGAGCGACATGAACACCGGCTCGCCACGCGCCCATTGCGCCGCGGCCTGTCCGGCGTCGGCTGCGGGCGGCAGGCCGAGCGCAGTGAAGATCGCCGCGCTGGTGATCCGGCCGGGGTCGTCGATCGGGCCGTGGACCAGCACCGGCACGCCTTCGCGCGCCAGCAGCAGCGCCAGCAGCGGCGTGAAGTTCGGCAGCTTGCGCGCGCCGTTGTACGACGGCAGCAGCACGGCGGGCGAGGGGGCCACCAGCGGCAGCGTGTGCACCATCGCGGCCTCGACGAAGGCCGCGAGTTCGTCCGCCGACTCGCCCTTGATGCGCATCGCGAGGGCGAAGCCGCCGAGTTCGAGGTCGCTGACGCGGCCGTCGAGGATGCGGGTCATCAGGTCGAGCGCCTGGGTGCGGTCCAGCGAGCGGGCGCCGTCCTTGCCGCGGCCGATGGTCTTGAGGTAGGGGGCGATGGTCATGGGGAGATTGTCGTCGGCAGGTTCAATCGGTGCCCGTGTCGGCCTGTTGCGCCAGGAGGGCCCGCCGCACCGCCGCCATGGCGGGCTGCAGTGCGCTCCAGGCGGAGACCTCGAAGCCGGTGGGCCGGCGTGTCGTGATGTCTCTCCGCTGCAGCGCCAGCGCGTCCCGGCAGGCGAGCACCACGCTGTTGGTGCCCCGTTCGCCATCGCCGACCACCAGCACCGCGTCCGCGCCGAAGGTCTGGCGGATGCGGGCCACGTGCACGTCGAACAGCGGCTGGCTGGCGCTGCTGGGCAGATTGGCGACCAGCCAGCCGGTGTCGGTGAGCGCGCTGGCGCAGTCGTCGTAGAACGCTTGGGAACACAAGGCCTCGGGCAGGCCTTCCCAGTCGAAGCCGTCCACCAGCAGCACGTCGAAGCGCTCCGGTGGGTCGCGCACCAGCACGGCACCGTCCTGGCAGACCACGCGCAGGCGCGCGCTGTCCGGCGGGATGCCGAAGTCGTCGCGCAGCGCGATCACATGCGGATTGATCTCGGCGACCCGCAGCGTGCTGTCGGGCAGGTGCCGGTGGCAGAACTTGGCCAGCGAGCCACCGCCCAGGCCAATCATCGCGAGGTGCTGCGGCCGGGGTTGCCACAGCAGGAAGCCCATCATCCGCTGCGTGTACGCCAGATCCAGCCCGTCGGGATCGTCCATGCGCATGCGGCTCTGGATCTCGCTGA
>NZ_JBFPGY010000248.1:0-8143 GCF_041083715.1 Sphaerotilus sp. | reverse complement strand
CCTGCATCTTCAGTGTGGTGGGCAACGCCGAATAGGTGCGGATCAGGGTGTCCCCGCTGTCGTAGACGCCGTTGCTGTTGCGGTCGAGGTAGAGATTCCAGCCTTGGGCAAATTCGTTGCCCGTGATTCCGCCCGCGGCCGGCAGCACCAGCACCGGCAGGCCCGCGCGGGCCGCTTCGGTGCGTGCCAGCACCAGGGACGACACGAAGTCCGACGACCGCGCAGAGAGTTGGTTGCGGGCCGTGAAGGCGCTCAGCGAGGGCATGGCCACCATCGCCAGAATGGCCAGCACAGTCACGGTCACCATCAGCTCGACCAGCGTGAAGCCCCGCGCAGAAGCGGCAGGCACATACGGCATGGGAAGATTCGGCGGCAGCATCGGACAGGCACGGGGCAGACGGATGAAAGTGATGCTGAATGTAAGGATCACGGCCCCCACCGCAGCCTCCGAAGAACACGCCAATGCCCGCGCAATTCAGCCCGGGTCGGGCCTGAACTGCACCACGTGGCCTAGACTTGCAGACACGACGTGGTTGCCGTGCGTCCGGAGACTCCCACCATGCTGATCGACTTCTTCTACACCCTGCGGGCCGCCAAGCTGCCGGTCTCGATCCGCGAGTACCTGACCCTGCTCGAAGCGCTGCAGGCCGGCGTGATCGACGACGATGGCGGCCCTTCCGTGGACAAGTTCTACTACCTGGCGCGCACCACGCTGGTCAAGGACGAGGTCCAGTTCGACAAGTTCGACCGCGCCTTCTCGGCCTACTTCAAGGGCGTGGAGATGCTGACCGACTTCACGCAGGAGGTGCCGCTGGACTGGCTGCGCAAGACGCTGGAGGTCGAACTCAGCGCCGAGGAGCGGGCCAGGATCGAGAAGATGGGCTGGGACGAGCTGATGGAGACGCTGAAGAAGCGCTTCGAGGAGCAGAAGGAACGCCACGCCGGCGGCAGCAAGTGGATCGGCACCGGCGGCACCAGCCCCTTCGGCCACGGCGGCACCAATCCGCAGGGCATCCGCATCGGCGGCGCCAGCAAGAACAGGAGCGCCGTCAAGGTCTGGGACCAGCGCGCCTACCGCGACTACGACGACACGCTCGAACTCGGCACGCGCAACATCAAGGTCGCCCTGCGCCGCCTGCGCCGCTTCGCCCGCGAAGGCGCGGCGGACGAGCTGGACCTCGACGACACCATCCACTCCACTGCCGCCAATGCCGGCCTGCTCGACATCAAGCTGGTCCCGGAGCGCCACAACAAGGTCAAGGTGCTGCTGCTGATGGATGTGGGCGGCACGATGGACGAGCACATCCACCGGGTCGAGGAACTCTTCAGCGCCGCGAAAACCGAGTTCAAGCACCTGGAGTTCTACTACTTCCACAACTGTGTCTACGACTTCGTGTGGAAGAACAACCGCCGCCGCTACACCGAGAAGTTCCCGACCTGGGACATCATCCGCAAGTACAACCGCGACTACAAGCTGATCTTCATCGGTGACGCGACGATGAGCCCCTACGAGATCGTGCAGCGCGGCGGCAGCGTCGAGTACAACAACGAGGAACCCGGTGCCGAGTGGCTGCAGCGTCTGACCCATGCCTTCCCGAAATTCGCCTGGATCAACCCGGAGCCGCCAGGCGTCTGGGAATACCGCCAGAGCATCGCGATGGTCCAGCAGCTGATGGGCCAGCGGATGTTTCCGCTGTCGCTGGCCGGACTGGAACAGGCGATGCGGCTGCTGTCGAAATGACCGGACCGAGGCGACGGACCGCACCGCTGCTGCTGGCGGTTCTGGCAGCCACCACCACGCCGGTCATGGCCCAGGTCGCGGCGCAGCCCGCGGCACAGGCGGCTTCGGCACCCGAGGACGACACCGATGCGCGGGACGTCACCTGGACGCTCGACATCGACGCACCGGCCGAATTGCGCACCCTGCTGGCACGCTACCTCGACCTCTCGCGCTACCTCGCCACACCGGACACGGCCCGGGTGCCGCGCAACGAGCTGATGCGCCTGCGGCAGGCGGCGCCCGCACAGGCCCGTGCGCTGCTGGAAACCCAGGGCTACTTCAACGCCAGGGTGAGCACGCAGGCGCGCGACGATGGCAGCGTCATCGCGCTGAGGCTGCTGGTCGAGCCCGGACCGCTGGCCCGCGTCCGCCAGGCCCGGCTTGAATTCGAAGGGCCGCTGTCGATCGCCGCCGAACAAGGGGATCCGGCCGCCATGGCGCTGGTCGAACGGGCGCGGCAGCACTGGTCGCTGCCAGCCGGCGAAGCCTACACCCAGGACCGCTGGAGCAGCGCCAAGGGCGAGGTGCTCGCGCTGCTGCGTGCCGAGGGCTATGCGACCGCCGGCTGGAGCGGCACCGTGGCCCAGATGCACACCATCGAGAACCGCGCCGTGCTGTTCCTGGTCGCCGACAGCGGCCCGCTCTACCGCTTCGGCGACGTGCAGGTCGTGGGGCTGGCGCACGTGGATGCCGACTCGGTGCGGGCGCTGCAGACCTTCTCCACCGGACAGCCGCTGCGCGAACAGGCGCTGCTCGACTACCAGGACCGGCTGGTCAAGTCGGCGCTGTTCGACAGCGTCGCGATCGAGATGGAGCCGGACCCGGCGCTCGCCGACGCCATGCCGGTGGTCGTCAAGGTGCGCGAACGGTCGCTGCAGCAGGCCACGCTCGGTCTGGGTGTGTCCGACAACACGGGGCCGCGGGTCACGCTCGAACATGTGCACCAGCGGTTCCTCGGCTGGCCCTGGCAGGCCAAGAGCAAGCTGCAGCTCGGCCGCACGGACCAGCAGGCCTCGATCGATCTCACCTCGCACCCCCTGCCCGGCCCGTACCGCAACCTGGTGTCGGCCTCGATCGGTCAAACCGACGCCAGTGGGCTGGAAGTCACCACGCAGCGTGCCCGGATGGGCCGCAGCAAGGACGACGAGCGGCTGGAGCGCCTGTACTACCTGGAATGGCAGCGCTCCCGCACCCGCCAGCTCGACAACGGCCTGACCGTGGACGACACCTCGGCGGTCTCCGGCAACTACCAGTGGATCTGGCGCCAGCTCGACCACCCGCTGCTGCCGACCAAGGGGCTGAGCCTGTCGCTGGACACGGCGCTGGGCCGCTCGTATGCCACCACCGCGCAGCGCAGCGGCGTCTTCGGCCGCATCAACGGCCGGCTGACCCATTACGCCACGCTCGGCCAGAACTGGTACACCACCAGTCGGCTGCAGGTCGGGCAGGTGCTGTCGGCGGCGGACGTGGCGGTGCCCTACTCACTGCTGTTCCGCACCGGCGGCGATGACACGGTCCGCGGCTACGCCTACCAGAGCCTCGGCCCGAGCAATGCGGCCGGCACGGCGGTCGGCGGCCGGGTCACTGCCGTCGGCAGCGTCGAGCTGGCCCGGCCGATCCTGCGCAGCATGCCGGCGCTGTGGGGCGCGGTCTTCATCGACGCGGGCAACGCTGCACCGGACTGGAGATCGCTGGACGCAGCCCTGGGCTATGGCGTCGGCCTGCGCTGGCGCAGCCCCGTTGGCGCACTGCGCATGGACGTGGCCTACGGGCAGCAAGTGCACCAGGTGCGGCTGCATTTCAGCGTGGGCATCACATTCTGAACATGGCTGCCGCCCCTTCCGAAGCACCGATCGCCCCCCCATCCCGCTGGCTTCTGCGGACGCTCCTGGCCGGACTGGCGCTGCTGCTGGCGCTGGGTGCAGGCCTGTACACCGCGCTCGCCACCGAACCCGGCAGCCGCTGGCTGCTCGGGCTGGTGCCAGGCCTGCAGTCCAGCGGGGTGCGGGGAAGCCTGCTGGGAGATTTCGACGCAGACCGGCTCCGCTACCAGATCAACAGCCACCAGGCACTGCAGATCGACCAGTTGCGCTGGCGCGGGTTCATGCTGGACTGGTCCGACGGCAAGGCGCCGGTCCTGACCCTTGCGCAGCTGCTGATCGGCCACCTCGACCTGCAGGGCCCGTCCGCCAGCGACCAGCCGCTCGTGCTGCCAACCACGCTGGATCTGCCGCTCGACGTGCAGATCGGCGAGGTACGGATCAACCGCCTGAGCCTCGACGCGCTGCGCGACCGGCCGGTGCGTGACTTGTCTGCGGCGCTGAGCCTGCAGGCCGGACGCGGTGGTCTGCACCGTGTGGATGCCCTGCAGTTGGACTGGGACCGACTGGCGCTGCACGGACTGGTGACGCTCGGCGCGGATGCACCGATGCCGCTGGAGGCGCGGCTGGTGCTGACGCCTGGAGCGGCCTCCGGAATGCCCCAGGACTGGCGCGTCGACCTGCGTGCCCACGGCCCGCTGCAGCAGATCGCGATCGACACGCGCATGGTCGCGCGCGGCCAGTCGCTGGAAGTCCAGGCCGAAGTTCGCCCCGCCCAGCGCCAGCCCCTGAGCCACCTGCAGGCACGGCTGCAGGCACTCGACCTGGCACCATTCGCCAGCGGCTTGCCGACCACGGCGCTGTCCGGACAGATCGATGCGCTGCTGGACAACCGTGCCCGCACCGGCACGGCCCAGCAGCGTCTGCAGGTACAGGTCGATCTGCAGAATCTGCGCCCCGGCCACTGGGAGCAGCATCTGGTGCCTGTCGAGACCATCCAACTCTCCGCCAGCGGCGACCTGCGCAACCCGGACACCGGCACACTCGACACCCTGCGCGTCAGCCTGAACGACGGCACCGATGCGGCGGGCACCGTGCTCGGCAGCGGCCGCTGGACGCTCAGCGGCACGGGTGCCCAGCGCCGCCTGGATGCCGCCCTCAGCAGCACCTGGCAGGACCTGCATCCGTCGCGGCTCGATCCGCGGGCGCCGGCCGTGCAAGTCAGCGGGCCGTTCACGCTGACCTACAGCCAGTCGCTGGGCGACCACGTCGCCGCCAGCCGGCGCGTCACGCTGCACACCGACTTGCGCGGGCAGCTCGTCGGCGCCGGACTGCCCGAAGTCCGGCTGCTGCTGCAGGCACAGGCCACGCCACAGCGCATCGACCTGGAGCAGCTCCAGGCCCGCAGCGGCGCTGCACGACTGGACGCGAGCGGCCACGCCGAACTGGCCGATGCGCACTGGAAGGTGCTCCTGAAAGGCGATCTGGAAGCCTTCGACCCTGGTGTGTGGTGGCCAGGCGAGGTCCCGGGGCCGGGTCTGGGGCCACGCGGTGCCCACCGCCTGGACGGGCAGCTCGACACCGACCTGCTCGTCCCCGTGCCGCTGGCGCCGGGTCTGGCCGGACTGGCCGAGGTCACCGGCCGCGCCGACCTGCACCTGGACCCCAGTCTGATCGCCGGTGTGCCGCTGGCAGGCCAGCTCAAGCTGCTCACCCGAACGGGCCCATCCGGCATTCCCCGCTGGAACCTCGACCTGAAGGCCACCGCCGGCGCCCTCGCCGGCGCCGCCGATGCCACCGATCTGCACCTGACCGGCGACCTCTCCACGCTCGGCAGCGAAGACCGCTGGAACCTCCAGTGGAAAAGCAGCGCCCCCGAGCGCCTGAATCCGTGGATGAAACTCGCTGGATCGACCGCCCAGATCAGCGGCGACACGGAAGGTCAGCTCGAACTCGCCGGCCGCTGGCCCCGCGTGCGCAGCACAGGCCAGTTGCGCAGCAACCAGCTGCACCTGACCCAATCCGACCTGCAGGCCCTCGATCTGCACTGGAAGGCCGGCACCTTTCCCGCCGACCAGATCGACATCAGCGCCGAAGTCGGCACCCTGCACGCCGGCGGCCAGTTCCTGAGTGGCGTGACACTGCGCAGCCAAGGCACGGCCGCCAGCCACCAACTGCAACTGCGCAGCCAGATCGACGTGCCCGCCCGTGCCGATCTGCCAGCCCGCAAGCTCCAGGCGCTGCTGACGCTGAGCGGTGGCCTGGCAGAAGAGATCGGGCAGACGCTGGAGCACCGGGAGACCGGCCTGCGCTGGAACGGCAGGATCGGGCAGCTGGAGGTCCGTGACACCGCGGCGGCAGCGACGCTGCCACCGCTGCTGCAGCTGGACGCGGCCTCCCTGGCCGTTGTGCAGGACAGCAATGGTCTGGCCGTGAAACTCGGTGCCAGCCGGCTGACGCTGATGGATGCGCAACTGCTGATCGAGCAGCTGGACTGGCAACACGGTGCGGCCTCGCGTCTGAGCCTGCGTGCGCAGCTTTCACCGCTGCGGGTGGCGCCACTGCTGGCGCGGGCCCAGCCCGGCTTCGGCTGGGGCGGGGACCTCACGCTCGGCGGACGCATCGAGCTGCAATCCACCCCCGAACAGTTCACCGCGGATGTCGCGCTGCAGCGTGACAGCGGTGACCTCAGTGTCGAAGACATGGAACTCAACACCGGCCCGCGCCGACTCGGTCTCGCCGACCTGCGACTGCGGCTGAACGCGGCCGACGGCGTCTGGCGCCTGACCCAGCTGGTCTCGGGCGGCAACCTCGGCAGTCTCAACGGCCAGCAGACCGTGCGCACCGACCGCCACGCCCTCTGGCCCGCAGCGGACGCGCCGGTGGGCGGCCAGATCGACCTGCAGATCGCCGAACTCGGCCACTGGGGCCGCTGGCTGCCGGCCGGCTGGCGCCTGTCGGGCCAGCTCGCCACCGAAGCCCGCGTCGGCGGCACCTTCGGCGCACCGGCCTTCGCAGGCGAGCTGTCCGGCAGCCAGATCGCCGTGCGCAACACCCTGCAGGGCGTGGACTGGACCGACGCCCAGCTCAAGGTGCAGCTGGCCGGCGACACGGCCCGCATCGACACCTTCAGCGTGCGCGCCGGGGCTGGCACGCTCGTCGCCCGCGGCGAAGCAGCACTCGGCGCCGCACCCCGCCTGTCGGTGAAGATCACGGCCGACCACTTTGCCGTACTGCAGCGGGTCGACCGCAAGGTGGTCGTCAGCGGCGAATCCGATCTGGTGCTCGACGGCCAGAGCACCCAGCTCAAGGGCCGTGTGCACGCCGACGAAGGCCGCTTCGACTTCACGCAGAGCGACGCACCCGCACTGGCCGACGATGTCGATGTCGACCGCGGCAGCGGAGAGTCCCGAACCCGCGAGACGGGTCTCGCCAGCCGCCGCACCACCACGCTGGACCTGCGTGCCGATCTCGGCGACGCCTTCATGCTGCGCGGGCGCGGTCTGAACACGCGGCTGGCCGGCGAACTGCGCCTGACCAGCCCGTCCAACCGGCTGGCGATCCAAGGCAGCATCCACGCAGTGGACGGCACCTATGCGGCCTACGGCCAGAAACTGCGCATCGACCGCTCGGTCATCGCCTTCACCGGCGTGGCTGACAACCCGAGGCTGGACGTCGAAGCCGTCCGCCCGGACCTGGAGGACGTGCGCGTTGGCGTCACCGTCACCGGCACGGCCCAGAACCCGCGCATCCGCCTGTTCAGCGAGCCGGCCATGACCGACACCGACCGCCTGTCCTGGCTCATCCTCGGCCGGGCCTCCGACGGCCTGGGCCGCACCGACCTCGCCCTGCTGCAGCGCGCCGCCTACGCGCTCATCGCCGGCGAGAGCGACAGCCCGAGCCTGGTCGAGCGCATCGGCCTCGACCAGCTCTCGGTGCGACAGGCCGGCGAAGGCGACACCCGCGAGACAGTGGTCACCCTCGGCAAGCAGATCAGCCGGCGTTGGTATGTCGGCTACGAACGCAGCCTGAACGCCGCCAGCGGCACCTGGCAGCTCATCTACCGCGCCGCCCAGCGCTTCACGCTGCGTGCCCAGTCCGGCGCCGAGAACGCACTCGACCTGATCTGGACCTGGAAGTGGGGGTCGCAGGCTACAATCACGGGCCCCAGCACGCGTCGTGCTGCGCCATCCTCGCCGTAGTTCAATGGATAGAACGGGCGCCTCCTAAGCGCCAGATACAGGTTCGATTCCTGTCGGCGGGACCAAGACAGGCCCCGCAAGACCCCGACGAACCCCAGAAGCCCTATGAGAATCAACGCTCTAGGGCTTTTTTGTTGCCCAAGGAACCCCAAGGAGCCCCACTTGAACCTGCCCCCATGTGGGGGCAACAATGGAGGCAGGTCGAAAACGGCCTGAAAACCTGCCCCCACATGGCCACCACCAACACCCTGAGCGATGCCGCCATCCGCAAGGCGAAGCCCGGCGAGAAGCCCCGAAAGCTGTCCGACGGTGGGGGGCTTTACCTGGAACTGCAGCCGAAC
>NZ_JBFPGY010000247.1:0-26547 GCF_041083715.1 Sphaerotilus sp. | reverse complement strand
GTCTACGAGACGCTGGTCGGGCGCGACAAGCAGCTGGGCATCGTTCCGCAGCTCGCCACCGAGTGGCAGCAGACCGGGCCGCTGACCTGGCGCTTCAAGCTGAGGCCCAATGTGAAGTTCCACGACGGCTCGCCGTTCACCGCGGACGATGTGGTCTTTTCCATCCTGCGTGCCCGGGAACCCAGCTCCAACCTCATCGCCTTCGCCAACCAGGTCGGCGAGCCGAGGAAGATCGATGCGCTGACGGTCGAGTTCCGGCTGAGCGAGCCTGACCCGGTGTTTCTGCAGCACGTGAACACGCTGTTCATCATGAGCAAGTCCTGGTCCGAGAAGCACCGCGTCACCAAGCCGCAGGACTTCAAGAACAAGGAAGAGAGCTTCGCGGCGATGAACGCCAACGGCACCGGCCCGTTCATCCTCGTCAGCCGCCAGCCCGACATCAAGACCACCTACAAGCGCAACCCGGCGTGGTGGGGCAAGTTCGAGGGCAACCTGCAGGAGGTCGTCTACACCCCGATCAAGAGCGACGCGACCCGGCTCGCCGCACTGGTGTCGGGCGAGGTGGACTTCGTGCTCGATCCGGCGCCGCGCGACGTGGCGCGCCTGAAGGGCACGGCGGGTGTCAAGGTCATCGAGGGCGTGGAGAACCGCGTGCTGTTCATCGGCATGGACCAGGCGCGCGACAAGCTGCTCTATGGCCAGGTGCCCGGCGACACCAATCCGTTCAAGGACGTGCGCGTGCGCCGTGCGCTCTACCAGGCGATCGACATCGAGGCGATCAGGACCAGGCTGATGAATGGCCAGGCGATCCCGACCGGTGCGGTGGTGCCGAGCCCGCTGGGTAGCCTGAACGACCCGGAGATCGAGCGTCGCCTGCCCTTCGATCTCGCGGCGGCACGCAAGCTGATGGCGGACGCTGGCTACGCCAGCGGGTTCGAGGTCACGATGGATTGCCCCAACAACCGCTACGTCAATGACGAAGAGATCTGCGTCGCGCTGGCGGGCATGTGGTCGCAGCTCAAGGTCAAGGTGCGTGTCAATGCGATGCCGCGCGCTGCGTATTTCCCCAAGCTGCAGAACCTCGACACCAGCCTCTACCTGCTCGGCTGGGGCGGCTCGATCACCGACCCGGAGACGACCTTCACCCCGATCTACCGCAACCGCGGCGACAAGGGCGTGGGCGACTGGAACTTCGGCAACGTGAAGAACGACAAGCTGGATGCGCTGGCTGCCGCGTCCAGCCGGGAAGTCGACGTGGCGAAGCGCCAGGCACTCATCCGGCAGGTCTTCGCCGAGCACAACGCGCAGGTCCACCACATTCCGCTGCACCGCCAGTTCGTGCCGTGGGCTGCGCGGCAGAACGTGACCGTGGTGCACCGGGCCGACAACTGGCTGGAGTGGCAGTGGGTGACCGTGGCGCCGCGCTGATGCGGCGGCGAGGGCGGTGAATGCGCCCAAGATCGGATCAAGGCGGCCTCGGGCCGCCTTTTTCATGCTTGACGCCGGCAGGGTTGTGGGTGGGGGTGGCCGGCAGGGAATACGCAGCGAAAGGGCGTGCTTATCGGCCTCCAGTTCTGCACATCGGGCGGAAGAATGGCGTCGAACCCCTTTCCTTCGACGCCCCTTCTCGCTTCCCACTTCCGATGTCCGGCGACAGCTCCCAAGACAAGCAACTACCCGCCACCGAGCAGCGCCTGAAAAAGGCGCGTGCCGAAGGCCAGGTGGTGCGCTCGCGGGACCTGGGGCACTTCGTGGTGGTGGCGGCTTCGCTGGGCGTGATCTCGTGGGTGGCGCCTTCGGTCACGCAACGCTTGCGCGACCTGCTGGCCGCGTCACTGCGTTTTGACGCGGTGACGGCAGCCAGCCCGGCGTTCATGGCCGAGCGGCTGTCCGCGGTGGTGCCCGATCTGCTGCTGCTCAGTCTCTTCCTGGGCAGCGTGGTCTGTGTCGTGTCGGTGGCCGCCTCGATGGCGTCGGGCGGCTGGGTGTTCACGATGCAGGTGATGGCGCCGAACTTCGGCAAGCTCAACCCGCTCAGCGGCCTGGTCAACATCCTCTCCAAGGACAAGCTGAGCGACACGCTCAAGTCCTGTGTGCTGGCGCTGCTGCTGGCGGGGGTGGGGGCGCTGTGGATGTGGGCGCACCGGGACGATTTCGTGCGCAGCCAGTCGGTCGAGCTGAGCGCGGCCTTCACCGAGGCGGGCAGCCAGATCCTGTCGGGCCTGTGGCTGCTGGTGCTGGTGCTGGCGCTGTTCGCGGTGATCGACCTGCCGCTGCAGCGCTTCATGCATGCCTCGAAGCTGAAGATGAGCCACCAGGAAATCAAGGAAGAACACAAGCAGCAGGAGGGCAACCCGGAGATCAAGGGCCGCCTGCGCCAGCGCATGCGCGAGGCCTCGCGCCGCCGGATGATGACCGCGGTGCCGACGGCCGACCTGGTGGTGATGAACCCGACCCACTACGCGGTGGCCATCAAGTACAGCGAGGACAGCAGCGGTGCGCCCAAGGTCGTCGCCAAGGGCACGGACCAGGTGGCGATGAAGATCCGCGAACTGGCCACCGAGTCGCGGGTGCCGGTGCTGGAAGCTCCGCCACTGGCCCGCGCGCTCTACGCCACGACCGAACTCGACCGCGAGATTCCCGTGGCGCTGTACAGCGCCGTGGCCCAGGTGCTGGCCCATGTGTTCCGCCTGCGCGAGGCGATGGCCGGCCGTGCGCCGTACCCGACCTCGCTGGATCTGATACCCGTGCCGCCGGAGCTTGACCCGGCTGATCCCCGACACAACCGGCACGCCGCCCGCACCGGCGGCGCGCCCACGCCCACGCCATGAACGCCCAGTTCCAGAACCTGCAGCGCCTCTTCGGCGCCAACTCGGCCTTGATCCAGGGCATGGCCGCCCCGGTGATGATCATCATGGTCCTGGCCATGATGGTGCTGCCGCTGCCCACCTTCCTGCTGGACCTGCTGTTCACCTTCAACATTGCCTCGGCGCTGATGGTGATGGTGGTGGCGTCCTACATGGTGCGGCCGCTGGACTTCGCGGCCTTTCCGTCGGTGCTGCTGCTGACGACGCTGATGCGGCTGTCGCTGAACGTGGCGTCGAGCCGGGTCGTGCTGCTCGAAGGCCACACGGGGCCGGGTGCGGCCGGTGCGGTGATCGAGTCCTTCGGGCACTTCCTGATCGGCGGCAACTTCGCGGTCGGTTTCATCGTCTTCGC
Source organism: Sphaerotilus sp. (assembly GCF_041083715.1). Lineage (GTDB taxonomy): Bacteria > Pseudomonadota > Gammaproteobacteria > Burkholderiales > Burkholderiaceae_C > Sphaerotilus. The sequence goes on along the minus strand of NZ_JBFPGY010000247.1, from coordinate 23,328 downwards.
GATCCTGGTGGTGATCAACTTCGTCGTGGTGACCAAGGGCGCCGAGCGGATCGCGGAAGTCGGTGCGCGCTTCACGCTGGACGCCATGCCCGGCAAGCAGATGGCGATCGACGCCGACCTGAACGCCGGCCTGATCGACGAGAAGGAGGCCAAGCGCCGGCGCATCGAGGTCGGCAACGAGGCGGAGTTCTTCGGCTCGATGGACGGTGCGTCCAAGTTCGTGCGTGGCGACGCCATCGCCGGCATCCTGATCCTGGTCATCAACATCATCGGCGGCTTCATCATCGGCGTGGCGCAGCACGACCTGACCGCCTCGGCGGCTGCGAGCACCTACGTGCTGCTGGCGGTGGGTGACGCGCTGGTGGCGCAGATCCCCAGCCTGCTGATCTCGGTGGCCGCGGCCATGGTGGTGTCCCGCGTGGGCAAGGAGCAGGACGTCGGCACGCAGATCATCGGCCAGATGTTCCGCACGCCGCAGGCCGTGGGCATGGTGGCCTGTGTCATCGGCATGCTGGGGCTGGTGCCCGGCATGCCGCACCTGGTGTTCCTGTCGGTGGCGACCGGACTGGGGTATCTGGCCTACACCATGCGGGGCCGTGGTGCGGCACTGGCCATCGCAGAGGCCGCCAGTCTGGCAGGAGGAGATGCACCGGCCACCAAGGCGCCCGGCGACGAAGCAAGCTGGGACGATCTGCAGCCTGTCGACACGCTCGGCATGGAGGTCGGCTACCGCCTCATCGCGCTGGTGGACAAGGAGCGCGGGGGCGATCTGCTCAACCGCATCAAGGGCGTGCGCAAGAAGTTTGCGCAGGAGGTGGGCTTCCTGCCGCCTTCCGTGCACATCCGCGACAACCTCGAACTCAAGCCCAGCATGTACCGCCTGACGCTGCGCGGGGCCGTCATGGGCGAGGGCGAAGCCTACCCGGGCATGTTCCTGGCCATCAATCCAGGCAATGCGCAGCTGGCGCTGCAGGGCCAGACCACCGTCGATCCGGCCTTCGGGCTGCCCGCAGTGTGGGTCGACGAGCGCCAGCGAGAAACCGCCCAAATGGCCGGGTACACGGTTGTTGATTCCTCGACCGTCGTGGCGACCCATCTTTCACACTTGATGCAACAACACGCGGCCCGTTTGCTGGGCCGCACCGAAACCCAGGCGCTGGTCGAGCATGTGACCAAGCTGGCGCCCAAACTCATCGAAGACGTGATCCCCAAGATGATCGGCATCGTCCCTCTGCAGAAAATCCTCCAGTCCCTGCTGGAAGAAGGCGTGCACATCCGCGACATGCGCTCGATCGTCGAATCGCTGGCCGAGCAATCGGCGGCCGGTGTGACCGATCCGGTCGAGCTGGCACGGCGACTGCGCGTGGCGCTTGCACCGGCCATCGTGCAGCAGATCTACGGCACGCAGCGCGAGCTGGACGTGATCGCGCTGGAGCCCGAACTGGAGCGGCTGCTGACGCAGGCGCTCACCGCGGCGAACGGCCCCGTGCTCGATCCGAGCGTCGCCGACCAGCTCAGCCGCGGCGCCTCCGACGCGGCCCGTCGTCAGGAAGACCTCGGACAGGCCGCGTGCCTGCTGGTGCCCGATCCCCTGCGCCCGTCCCTGTCCCGCCTGCTGCGCCGTGCAGCGCCACGCCTGAAGGTGCTGGCGCACAGCGAAATACCTGACACCCACTCGATCCGCATCGGTTCGATCATCGGAGCACACTCATGAATGTGAAGCGCTTTTTCGGGCGCAACTCGCGCGAAGCGATGCAGAAAGTGCGTCAGACCTTCGGCGACAATGCAGTGATTCTCTCGACCAAGCCGAGCAGCGATGGGGTCGAAGTCGTGGCGATGCCTTCCGAAAGCATCGATGCGCTGGACCGGCACGACGCGCCTGCGGCACCTGCGCCCCAGGCCGCAGCCGCCCGGCCAGCGCCCCGTTCGATGGTTGCACCCGCCGCGCCGAAGGCGCCAGCTCCGGTGTCTGCCCGAGGGGCTGCAGCGCCTGCGCCGGCTGCTGCCGAACCGTCGGCCACGCCGGTGCAGGACGACGTGGGCACGCTGGCCATGAGCACGCTGTCGTTCCAGGACTACGTCCGCGAGCGCATGCTCAAGAAGCGCAAGGCTGAACTGAGTGCCCGTGACGGCACCACGACGCCCGAGCCCGAACCCCGTGCGCCAGTGTCCCGCCCCGAAGTACGCAGCGACGCGCGACGCGCGCCGCTGACCGGGCGTCCCGCCACTGCGGCTGAACCGACCTATGGCGACTGGTCATTGCCGCCCGACAGTGCCCGTGCCGAAGCGTCCGCACCGGTCGCTGCAGCCGTGGACGAAGGCGCGATCCGTCCATTCCTGCTGAACCCCTCGGCGCCGGCCAAGGCCACCCCGCCAACCGCCAGCCACGCGACCTCGGCCAACAGTCCGGCAGCGCGCACGGCCCCGGCGGACGACAGTTTCGAAGACGAACCCGAAATCGCCTCGTCACCGTCGGCGGACGCGGACATGCTGGCAGAGATCCGTTCGATGAAGAGCCTGATCGAGGAACGCTTCACCATGATGGCGTTCATGGACCGGCTCCAGAAGAACCCGCGCCAGGTGCAGCTGAGCACCCGCCTGCTGGAGTGCGGCTTTTCGCCGGCGCTGGTGCGCGAAATCGTCGATGGCATGCCGGCCGAGGAAGGTGACGAACTGGGCGCGGTGACCGACCTGCTGCAGCGCAACCTGCTCACCAGCGAGGACGAGGCCGATCTGGAAGACGAGGGTGGTGTCTACGCGCTGATCGGCTCGACCGGCGTCGGCAAGACCACCTCGACGGCCAAGCTCGCCACGGCCTTTGCCACGCGCCACGGCCCGTCGCAGCTCGGTCTGATCACGCTGGACGCCTACCGCGTCGGGGCCCACGAACAGTTGCGTGCCTATGGCCGCATCCTCGGCGTGCCGGTGCACACGGCCCACGACCGCGCGGCGATGGAGGATCTGCTCGACCTGCTGTCCGGCAAGAAGATGGTGCTCATCGACACCGCGGGCCTGGCCCAGCGCGATGCCCGCACCCGTGATCTGCTCGACATGCTGACCCACCGCAGCATCAAGCGCCTGCTGGTGGTCAACGCGGCGCAGCAGGCCGAGACGATCGAGGACGTGGTCACCGCCTACAAGGCGAGCCAGGCCAAGGGCATCATCCTGTCGAAACTCGACGAGGCCGTGAAGCTCGGACCGGCACTGGACGCCATGATCCGCCACCGGCTGAAAGTGCTGGCGGTGTCCACCGGCCAGCGCGTGCCGGAAGACTGGCACCACCTGAACAGCCAGACGCTGATCCAGCGTGCGTTGCGTGGCAGCGCCTCGCAGGCCTGGCGCATGAGCCCCGGAGACGTGAGCATGACCTTCGCGCGCTCCGGTGCAGCGACGGGTACGGCACTGCGTCGCGGTGGCTACACGTCGCGAGAACTGGGCGCATGAGCCCGGACCGGCCGACGGAGTCGCTGATGGCATTTCCTTCTGATGGACGTCGTGCTCAACCTGGTGACCAGGCCGATGGATTGCGTCGCCTGTTCTCGACCCGGACCGTTCGCTTCATTCCCGTGGTGTCGAATCCGTTCGTCGCGCAGGAAAGTGTGCTGATCCGGCAGATCTGTGCCGCGCTGGATCAGCTCGGTCTCTACACGCTGGTGGTGGATGTCTGCGACCACCCCCGTCTTGGTGTCCGTGAAACACCGCGCCTCCAGGCCGATCTGCCCGACCAGGGCCTGGAGCTGTCTGACCGCATCCAGGTGCTGACTGACCGCACTGCGAGCCTGTCGGCCCGCGGCCTGCCGGCCCGCTGGAGCAATGCCAGCGGTTCGACCCAGGCGTTCCTGCAGGCACTCATCGATGCGGCCCCCCTGTCCCAGGCGGTGGTCGTGCACGGCTCGGCCGTCGAGCTGGCGCGGATGTTCGGGCGCGGCGAGCTGCAGCTGAGCCGGCCGCGGCCCATCGTCATCTGCGACGAGCAGCCCGATTCGATGACCCATGCCTACGCCGCCCTGAAAGTGCTGTCCCAGCGCGTGGACTGGCTGTCGCATGACCTGCTGGTGAGCGCTGCCGCCGGCTCGACCGGCATCCGGCTGGTCAAGGACCGGCTGGCCCAGTGCGCGGCACTGTTTTTCGGTGGTGTGCGCCACGACTCGGTCGACATCGATCCGCGCGCTGTGGCACTGCCCGCGATGGCCTCCGCCACGCTCATGGCCTTCATGGAGGCCTCCTTGGGTGCGGCTGCGGCGTTTGTCCTGCCCGAGATGGGGCGCCGTGGCCCGGCGCTGGTGACGTCGTCACCCCTTTTGCAGCCGATGGTCTGAATTGATCCGGAGCCACCTGATGTACACCTCCAAGGGCCAACTCGAAGCCAACAAGATGCTGGAGCAATACAGCTCGCTGGTTCGGCGTCTGGCACACCAGATGATTGCCCGGTTGCCGGCCAATGTCGAACTGGACGATCTGATCCAGGTCGGCATGATCGGATTGACCGACGCTCTCACGCGCTTCGATGTGAAGCAGGGGGTCCAGTTCGAGACCTTCGCCACCCAGCGCATCCGCGGCGCCATGCTGGACGAATTGCGCGGCGGCGACTGGATGAGCCGCAGCAACCGCAAGCACCAGCGCGACATCGAAGCAGCGGTGCACCGGCTGGAACAGCGCCTGGGTCGCGCACCGCAAGAGAGCGAGATCGCCGTCGAGATGAGTCTGTCGCTCACCGATTACCAGGATCTGCTGAACCGCGTGCGTGGCACGCAGCTGGTCTACCTCGAAGACATGAGCGGCGACGAAGGTGAAAGCGACTACCTCGACCGCCACGTCGTCGACAGCGAGGCCGACCCGCTGGCCCGGCTCAACGATCGGCGCATGCGCGAGGCACTGGTGGATGCGATCAAGCACTTGCCTGAGCGTGAGCAGTACGTGATGAGCATGTACTACGAAGAGGACATGAATCTCAAGGAAATCGCGGCCGTCCTGGGGGTCACCGAGTCCCGGGTTTGCCAGTTGCACAGCCAGTCCATCGCCCGCCTGCGTGCCAAGCTGCGCACTTGGTAATTCGTGTCAAGGAATCCTTCATGCTGAACCTGCTCCGATCTCGAGGGCCTGTGGCGGTGACGCCGACGGTCGACACCCGTCCTGCAACGGCCAGTCAATCCGATGTTGTTCAGCGCCTGTCCCGGCAGGTCTCGCACATCGGCCGGGATGCAGCGGAGACCCGCGGCGTGATCGAGGACACGCAGAAGATCGTCACGGCCCAGCTGGAGGCCATGACCCACCTGAACGTCGATCTGGCCCGTGTGCAGCAGACCCAGCATGCCATCGGTGATGCCACGCAGGAGAGTCGGGATGCAGTGGTCCGTGCCCGCCAGCAGGTCGAGCAGGTCGCCTGCGAGGTGACGGGCATCGTCGAGGTGCTGCACCAGGTCGCCAGCGCAGCGGGTGACATCGGCCAGATCGCGCTGCAGACCCGGCTGGTGGCGTTCAATGCCTCGGTCGAGGCCAAGCGCGCAGGAGAAGCCGGCCGCGGCTTCGGCGTGGTGGCCGACGCCGTGAAGGATCTGGCCGGGCGTGTCGAGTCCTCCTCGCGCACCATCATGAGCACGCTGGACGACCTGGATCGCCGCATCGAGGCATTTTCGCGTGACATCCGCATCGACCCCCGCGCCGATCGACAGGGCCAGATCCACCGCGCCTTCGCCGATGTGGAGACCGCGGTGCACCGCATCGATGGGGCCGCAGAAGCCAGCCGGTCGATCGCGCAGGAAGTGATCGACAAAACCGAAATGCTGGGCAAGGAGATCCAGGGCGCGATCGGCGGACTCGATACCGCCATGCACTGCAGCGACCGCTTTCTGGCTGTCTCCGAACGCCTCATCGACGAACTGGCGGGCTGCGGCGTCGAGACCGAGGACAGCCCGCTGATCCGCTCTGCCCAGGCTGCTGCGCAGCGCATCACCGAGGCGCTCGACCGGGCGCTGGCGGCCGGGCAGATCGACCTGCCGGCGTTGTTCGACGAGCAGTACCAGCCGATCGCGCAGACCGATCCCCCCCAGTTCCTGACGCGGTTCGTGTCGCTGGCCGACCGGCTGTTCCCGGAAGTGCAGGAGCAGGTGCTGGCCTCCGGCGAGAAGATCGCCTATTGCATCGCGGTGGACCGCAACGGCTATGTGGCGACCCACAACCGCATCTACTGCCAGTCGCAGCGCCCTGGTGATGTGGTGTGGAACACCGCCAACAGCCGCTATCGGCGCATCTTCAATGACCGCACCGGACTGGCCTCGGCCCGCAATCGCCGGCCGTTCCTCGTGCAGACCTACCGCCGCGACATGGGCGGCGGCAATTTCGTGCTGCTCAAGGAAGTGGCCGCACCGATCGTGATCCAGGGACGCCACTGGGGGGGACTGCGCATCGGCTACCGCTTCTGATCCGCGCGGAACCGGATGGAGAATGAACAAGGCCCCTTTCGGGGCCTTGTGTCTTGCGGAGACGGCACCCGGAGGTGCCGGACCTGGATCAGCGTGCCGACAGCGGCGGCACGTCGCGGCGGGCAGCGCCCACGAACAGCTGGCGCGGACGGCCGATCTTGTACTCGGGGTCGGCGATCATCTCGTTGAGCTGCGCGATCCAGCCCACGGTGCGTGCCAGCGCGAAGATGGCGGTGAACAGCGGCACGGGGATGCCGATGGCGCGCTGCACGATGCCCGAGTAGAAGTCCACGTTCGGATAGAGCTTGCGGGCGACGAAGTAGTCGTCTTCCAGCGCGATCTTCTCCAGCTCCATGGCCAGCTTGAACAGCGGGTCGTTCTGCAGACCGAGTTCGCCCAGCACTTCGTGGCAGGTCTCGCGCATCAGCTTGGCACGCGGGTCGTAGTTCTTGTAGACGCGGTGACCGAAGCCCATCAGCTTGACGCCGGAGTTCTTGTCCTTCACCTGGTTCATGAACTCGCCGACCTTGGCCACGCCGCCCATCTTCTGGATGTCGCCCAGCATGTTCAGGCAAGCCTCGTTGGCGCCGCCGTGCGACGGGCCCCACAGGCAGGCCACGCCGGCTGCGATGGCCGCGAACGGGTTGGTGCCCGAGGAACCGCACAGGCGCACGGTCGAGGTGGAGGCGTTCTGCTCGTGGTCGGCGTGCAGGATGAAGATGCGGTCGAGCGCGCGCTCGATCACCGGGTTCACCTTGTACGGCTCGCACGGCGTGGCGAACATCATCCGCATGAAGTTGCCTGCATAGGACAGGTCGTTCTGCGGGTACATGTAGGGCTGGCCCACGGTGTACTTGTAGGCCATCGCCACCAGCGTCGGCATCTTGGCGATCAGGCGGATCGCGGCGATGTCGCGGTGCTGCGGATTGTTGATGTCCGTGCTGTCGTGGTAGAAGGCCGACAGCGCGCCGACCAGGCCGGTCAGGATGGCCATCGGGTGCGCGTCCCGGCGGAATCCGCGCAGGAAGAACTGCATCTGCTCGTTGACCATCGTGTGGTTGGTCACGCGGCCGTGGAAGTCCGTGCGCTGGTCCGCGTTCGGCAGATCTCCGTACAGCAGCAGGTGGCAGGTGTCGAGGAAGTCGCAGTTGACCGCGAGCTGCTCGATCGGATAGCCGCGGTACAGCAGTTCGCCCTTGTCACCGTCGATGTAGGTGATGGTCGAGTTGCAGGACGCCGTGGACAGGAAACCGGGGTCGTAGGTGAACTTGCCGGTCTGCGCGTAGAGCTTGCGGATGTCGATGACATCCGGGCCGATCGTGCCCTTGTAGAGCGGCAGGTCCATCGAGGCACTGCCATCGGAGAACGATAGGGTGGCCTTCACGTCGGAGGGGGTCATCATGGCTGTTTCCTCGGTAGGTCAATAGTGTCTGAATGGGCTCGATCTTGCCCGGACCTCAAGGACGCTGCCGCAGCATGTCCAGCACGATCCGGACGTCTGGCTGATCCAGATCGCCTTCAGGTTCGCGCCGGCGCAGCAGCAGGTCCAGCAGGTCGTTATCGGCAAGATCCATCAAAACTTCCAGGCCCCGGGCCTGTCGGACGGTCAGGCTGGATTCATAGCGCCCGAAGAACCGTTCAATGAACAGATCGTTTTCCAGCAGGCCGCGTCGGCAGCGCCAGTGCAGCTTGCTGAGGGCTCGCTCGTCGAGCAAAGTGTCCATTGCGCATCTTTCAGTGGTCTGACCGGGGTGCACCGGGATGGCGCACCCAGGGCTCAGACGGCCCGACGGATCATCAATTCCTTGATCTTGCCGATGGCCTTGGTCGGATTCAGACCCTTCGGGCACACGTCCACGCAGTTCATGATCGTGTGGCAGCGGAACAGGCGGTACGGATCTTCCAGATTGTCCAGTCGGGCGCTGGTGTCCTGGTCGCGGCTGTCGGCGATGAAGCGGTAGGCCTGCAGCAGACCGGCCGGACCGACGAACTTGTCCGGGTTCCACCAGAAGCTCGGGCAGCTCGTCGAGCAGCTCGCGCACAGGATGCACTCGTACAGGCCGTTCAGCTCGTCGCGCTCTTCGGGCGTCTGCAGACGCTCCTTGTCCGGCGGCGGATCGTCGTTGACCAGGTAGGGCTTGATCGAGTTGTACTGCTTGAAGAACTGGGTCATGTCCACGATCAGATCGCGGATGACCGGCAGCCCCGGCAGCGGCTTGAGCACGACGACACCCGGCAGGTCACGCATGTTGGTGAGACACGCCAGACCGTTCTTGCCGTTGATGTTCATCGCATCCGAGCCGCACACGCCTTCGCGGCACGAACGGCGGAAGCTCAGCGTGGGATCGACCGCCTTCAGCTTGATCAGGGCATCCAGCAGCATGCGCTCGTGGCCGTCGAGTTCGACGTCGATCGACTGCATGTAGGGCTTGGCGTCCTTGTCGGGGTCGTAGCGGTAGATCTGGAATGTGCGCTTGGCCATGGTGGTGTTCTCTTCTCTTCGCTGGGCGTCTTAGAAGGTGCGGACCTTGGGTGGAACCGAATCCACCGTCAGCGGCTTGAGGTTGACAGGCTTGTACGACAGCGAGTTGGTGGCACTGTCCCAGAGGGTGTGCTTCATCCATTCCTTGTCGTTGCGGCCCAGCGGGAACTGCGCGTCGTCGGCGGTGCGCTCGTAGTCCTTGACGGTGTGTGCGCCACGGCACTCCTTGCGGGCGGCGGCCGAGGTCATCGTCGCCTGGGCGGCTTCCATCAGGTTGTCGACTTCCAGCGCCTCGATGCGGGCGGTGTTGAAGACCTTGGACTTGTCCTTCAGCGTGATGCGGGCGACGCGCTCGCGCAGTGCGTTGATCTTGACGACACCCTCGTCCATGATCTTCTGCGTGCGGAACACGCTGGCGTGCTGCTGCATCGCGGCGCGCATGTCATTGGCGACATCCTGCGCGTACTCGCCGGTGCTGCTGCTGTCCAGGCGGGCCAGGCGGGCCAGCGCGAGGTCGGCCGCATCCTTCGGCAGTTCCTTGTGCGACTTCGGTGCGGCCTTGAGCGACTCGATGATGTGGTTGCCAGCGGCCTTGCCGAAGACCAGCAGATCCAGCAGCGAGTTGGTGCCCAGGCGGTTGGCGCCATGCACCGACACGCAGGAGCACTCGCCCACGGCATACAGACCATTGACGATCGTGTTGACGTTGTTCTGCGTCGTCACGACCTGACCGGTGATGCCGGTCGGGATGCCACCCATCTGGTAATGGATGGTCGGCACCACCGGGATCGGCTCCTTGGTGATGTCGACGTTGGCGAAGTTGTGGCCGATCTCGAACACCGAGGGCAGGCGCTTCAGGATGGTGTCGCCGCCCAGGTGGGTCATGTCGAGGTTGATGTAGTCCTTGTTCGGACCGCAGCCGCGACCTTCCTTGATTTCCTGGTCCATGCAGCGCGAGACGAAGTCACGCGGGGCGAGGTCCTTCAGCGTCGGGGCATAGCGTTCCATGAAGCGCTCGCCGTTGGCGTTGCGCAGGATCGCGCCTTCGCCGCGGCAGCCTTCGGTCAGCAGCACGCCCGCGCCGGACACGCCGGTCGGGTGGAACTGCCAGAACTCCATGTCCTGCAGCGGGATGCCGGCGCGGGCAGCCATGCCCAGGCCGTCGCCGGTGTTGATGAAGGCATTCGTCGACGCCTGGAAGATGCGGCCGGCACCACCGGTGGCCAGCAATACGCTCTTGGCCTCCATGATGTAGACGTCACCGGTTTCCATTTCCAGCGCGGTCACGCCGACCACGTCGCCTTCGGCATCGCGGATCAGGTCCAGCGCCATCCATTCGACGAAGAACTGGGTGCGTGACTTGACGTTCTGCTGGTACAGCGTGTGCAGCATCGCGTGACCGGTGCGGTCGGCGGCGGCGCAGGCGCGCTGGACCGGCTTTTCGCCGTAGTTCGCGGTGTGGCCGCCGAAGGGGCGCTGGTAGATGGTGCCGTCGGCATTGCGGTCGAACGGCATGCCGAAGTGTTCCAGCTCGTACACGACCTTCGGTGCCTCGCGGCACATGAACTCGATCGCGTCCTGGTCACCCAGCCAGTCGGAGCCCTTGACGGTGTCGTAGAAGTGGTAGTGCCAGTTGTCTTCCGACATGTTGCCCAGCGACGCACCGACACCACCCTGGGCGGCGACGGTGTGCGATCGGGTCGGGAACACCTTGGACAGGACGGCCACGTTCAGACCGGCACGGGCCAGCTGCAGGGAGGCACGCATGCCCGAACCACCTGCGCCGACAATGACCACATCGAACTTGCGGCGCGGCAGGGAGCCGGTGTAACCGGCAGAAGTAGCGATGGACGCCATCAGAGTCTCCAGAGAACTTGCACCGCCCAGCCGGCACAGCCGACGAGCCAGACCAGCGTGAACACCTGCAGCGCGAGCCGCAGCCCGAGCGAGCGGGTCACGTAGTCCATGAAGATGTCGCGCATGCCGACCCAGGCGTGCCACGCCAGCGAGACGATCAGCACGAAGGTCAGCGTCTTCATCCACTGCGACGAGAAGATCGCCGACCAGCGGTCATAGCCCAGCGGGCCGCCGAACAGGACCTGCGCGAGCAGGGCGATGGTGAACAGCGCCATCAGCACCGCGGTGATGCGCTGCGCGAGCCAGTCGCGCAGGCCATAGTGCGCACCGGTGACGATGCGCTTCGAACCGTAATTAATGGACATGGTGGGGAATCGCCTCGTGGTCTCTTGTCAATACAGGCCGAACAGCTTGGCACCGAGGGCCACGGTCAGCGCCAGGCTCAGCGCGAAGCTGACGATGGCGGACGAGCGGCCCTGTTCCTTGGACACGCTGTGGGTGGCGTCCATCCACAGGTGGCGCACACCTGCACAGAAGTGATGCAGATACGACCAGATCAGTGCGAGCACCACCAGCTTGACGAACCAGCCCGGCAGGAAACCCCACCCCGCAGAGAATACCGAGGTGAAGGTGTCGTAGGAGACTTCCGAACTCACGCTGGTGTCGAACATCCAGACGATGAAAGGCAGCAGCAGGAACATCACCATGCCGCTGGCGCGGTGGAGGATGGACAACTGCGCCGCGACGGGAAGTCGGTACTGGGTCGCGTCGATCAGACGCATCGGGCCAGGCCGCTGCTTGATGGTGTCTGCCATGAGATGCCTTTTGTCTTGTGTAATGACGAAGAAACCGCCGAATTTTATTGCAATGCAGCAGGCCGTACACCCGAGCGAGGGGTCCGGACCCACATCTTTTCAACTCAGCTCGTTGCGGTAGTGGTGTGTCGAGGTGTTGTAGAAGCCTCGGCGCAACTCCACCGGCTTGTCGCCGTAGGTGAACGACAGTCGCTCGACGCTCAGCAGCGGACTGCCGGCCTCGACACCCAGCACCACGGCGACTTCCTTGTCGGCCGCCATCGCCCTGATCTTCTCCTCGGCCCGGATCATGCGTACTCCGAACTCGGATTCGAACAGGCCGTACAGCGGCCCCTTGTAGTCACCCATGCGCTGTGCCGTCAGCCCGGTGAACAGCTGGGCCGGCAGCCAGATGTCGTCCAGCACGATCGGGCAACCATTCTGCGAGAGCGTGCGGCGGATTTCCACCGCCGGCTCACCCGCCCGCAGTGACAGGGCTTTCGCCACGTCAGCTGGCGCGGCGATGCGTCGGCAGTCCAGGAACTGGCGCTGCATCGGCACCGGTTCCGCACCACCTTCCGGCTGCAGTCGCAGAAATCGATACTGGATCTTCTCTTCGCTGTGGGTGGCCACGAACGTGCCTTTGCCTTGGCGTCGAACCAGCAGATTCTCGGCTGCCAACTCGTCGATAGCCTTACGCACGGTGCCCTGGCTGACTCGAAAACGCGCCGCCAGCTCCAGCTCGCTCGGGATGGCTTCGCCCGGCTTCCATTCGCCCGACTGCAGGCCGCGCATGATCAGCGTCTTGATCTGCTGGTAGAGCGGGCTGAAGGCTGGCGTGTTTTCGCCCGCCGGATCGACGGGCAGGGATGGCGCTGACGAGGACGCGGGAGCGGGCATGGCCGAGATTGCAGCACATCGCTGTGTCGTGCTGCAACGCTGTTCTACAAGATGTCTTATATAAGACATAAGATGATTGACAGCATTGGGGTCGATCCCTAGACTGGCCGCCGATTTCTGTTTTTTCGTTGCCCCACCTCGCTGCACTCATTTCAGGAGCCTCGCCCATGAGCAAGAAGCCCGTCCGTGTTGCCGTTACCGGCGCTGCTGGTCAGATCGGTTACGCCCTGCTGTTCCGCATTGCCTCCGGCGAAATGCTCGGCAAGGACCAGCCGGTCATCCTGCAGCTGCTCGAAGTGCCGATGGAAAAAGCCCAGGAAGCGCTCAAGGGCGTGATCATGGAGCTGGAAGACTGCGCGTTCCCGCTGCTGGCCGGCATCGAAGCCCACAGCGATCCGATGACCGCCTTCAAGGACACCGACTACGCATTGCTGGTCGGCTCGCGTCCCCGCGGCCCGGGCATGGAGCGTGCCGAGCTGCTGTCGATCAACGGCGCCATCTTCACCGCGCAGGGCAAGGCCCTGAACGCCGTTGCCTCGCGCGACGTGCGTGTGCTGGTGGTCGGCAACCCGGCCAACACCAACGCCTACATCGCGATGAAGTCGGCCCCGGACCTGCCGGCCAAGAACTTCACCGCCATGCTGCGCCTGGACCACAACCGCGCTGCCTCGCAGATCGCTGCCAAGACCGGCAAGCCGGTCGCCGCCATCGAGCAGCTGGCCGTGTGGGGCAACCACTCGCCGACCATGTACGCTGACTACCGCTTCGCCACCATCGGCGGCGAGTCGGTCAAGGACATGATCGGTGACGAGGCCTGGAACCGCGAAGTATTCCTGCCGACCGTCGGCAAGCGTGGTGCCGCGATCATCGCCGCCCGTGGCCTGTCGTCGGCCGCTTCGGCTGCCAACGCGGCCATCGACCACATGCGCGACTGGGCCCTGGGCACCAACGGCGCCTGGGTCACGATGGGCATCCCGTCGAACGGCGAATACGGCATCCCGGCTGAAACGATGTTCGGCTACCCGGTCACCTGCGAAGGTGGCGAGTACAAGATCGTCGAAGGCCTGGCCATCGACGCGTTCTCGCAGGAATGCATCAACAAGACCCTGGCCGAGCTGGAAGGCGAGAAGGACGGCGTCAAGCATCTGCTGTGATCTCCCATTGAGGTGACAGCGCGGGCCCGTCGATCTGGCGGGTCCACAATGGAAGGCCGGTCGCCACAAGCGCCGGCCTTTTTTCTTGAAGGTCTGACACCAAGGACTGCCGCCATGAACAAAGTCCATCCCCGCGATGCCCTGTTCGATGCCCATGACGCGCCCGCGCCCGAGCTGCCGGTGTGCGACCACTATGCCGGTGTCGAGATCCGCATGCGCAAGAGCCTGGAGCTGCAGGCCGAGCTGGGTCCCGTCTTCGACATCACCCTGGACGGCGAGGACGGCGCACCCGTCGGCGGCGAGGTCGAGCACGCACACCTGATCGCCGAGCTGGTCAATGCCCCCCAGAACCTGTACGGCCGCGTCGGTGCCCGCGTGCAGACCATCGATCACCCGGCGTTCGAGCGCATGGTCGATGTGGTCGTTGGCCAGGCGGGGGAGCGGGTTGCCTACATCATGGTGCCCAAGCCGCGCGGCCTGGCCGATCTGGAGCGTGCGGTCGGCGTCATCGACGAGGCGATCGCCCGCCACGGCGTGTCGCGCCGGATCCCTGTGCATGCGCTGGTCGAGACGCACGGTGCCTTGCGCGAGGTGCAGGCGCTGGCCGCGCACCCGCGCATCGAGTCGCTGTCGTTCGGGTTGATGGATTTCGTTTCCGACCACCGCGGCGCCATTCCGCAGAGCGGCATGACGGTCAAGGGCCAGTTCGAGCACCCGCTGGTGATGCGTGCCAAGCTGGAGATCGCCGCGGCCTGCCATGGCTGGCGCAAGGTGCCGTCGCACTGCGTGGTCACCGAGTTCAAGCACATGTCAGCGTTGCAAGAAGCTGCAACCAAGGCCTGCCGGCAACTGGGCTACACGCGGATGTGGAGCATCCATCCCGACCAGATCCGTCCGATCGTCGATGCATTCTCGCCGACGACCGCCGAGGTGGACCAGGCTGCCGAGATCCTGCTGGCCGCGCAAGCCGCCCACTGGGGGCCGATCCGCCACCGCCACCATGGGCAGGACACGCTCCATGACCGCGCCAGCTACCGTTATTTCTGGCACGTGCTCGAACGTGCGCACCGCACGTCGATCCACGGTGCCGGCCAGATGCCGGGCGAGGTGCGGCTGGCCTTTTTCGGGACGCATTGAACTGGCCTGTCACTACGCCCTGCAACAGTCAGGGACATCCGGTGCGGCAAACTGCACGTCCTTGTGCCCGGCGGTCACCTGGTTGCCCGGGTGTGCCGATATGGTTCGCTTCCGTCTCATCCGCACCGGAGTTCCCGATGTCCCACCTCTACACCCGTCCCCTCGCTGCCACCCTGATCGCCGTTGCCTGTGCGTTGACGACCGGGTCGGCGCTGGCCGTGACCAGCAAGGCCAAGAAGGCCAAACCGGTGGCAGTCCAGCCTGCACCGCTCGCCGAACTGAGCCCGGAGCAGCTGGCCAACGCCGAGCGTGTGCTGGTCGGCGCGCAGCACTGCGAGTTCGACCAGACCGTCGATGTCGAGAGCGTGCCGGAGAAGGCGGGCTACTTCCACATCCTCTTCAAGGGCAAGACGTATCTGCTGGCGCCTGAGCCGACCACGACCGGTGCCGTGCGCCTGGAAGACAAGAAGGCCGGCGTCGTCTGGCTGCAGATCGCCAACAAGTCGATGATGATGAACTCCAGGATCGGACAGCGCATGGTCGATGAGTGCGTCCATCCGACGCAGAAAGTCTGATGCAGGACAGGCGCGCTGGCGCTGGCATGGCGAGATCGCCACGGCCAGTGCGTACTTTCCCTTGGCAAGTCTTATATAAGACATAAAATACGGGACTACCCCCAGGCCTTCAAGCCCAGTCACCCGCACGGAGCCCCTCATGCTGCAAGCCTATCGTGAACACGCCGCCGAACGCGCCGCCCTCGGCATCCCGCCGCTGCCGCTGGACGCCAAGCAGGTCGCCGACCTGATCGAGCTGATCAAGAACCCGCCGGCTGGCGAGGACGCGTTCCTGCTGGACCTGCTGACGCACCGCGTGCCCCCGGGCGTGGACGATGCGGCCAAGGTCAAGGCGTCGTTCCTGGCCGCAGTTGCCCATGGCGACATCGCCGTCGGCCTGATCTCCAAGGCCAAGGCCACCGAGCTGCTCGGCACCATGGTGGGCGGCTACAACGTGCACCCGCTGATCGAGCTGCTGGACGCTGACGCAGATGTCGCGGCGGTCGCGGCCGAAGGTCTGAAGAAGACCCTGCTGATGTTCGACTTCTTCAACGACGTCGCCGAGAAGGCCAAGGCCGGCAACGCCAAGGCGCAGGAAGTCATGCAGTCGTGGGCCGATGCCGAGTGGTTCACGACGCGTCCGGAAGTGCCGCAGTCGATCACCGTGACCGTGTTCAAGGTGCCTGGCGAGACCAACACCGACGACCTGTCTCCAGCCCCGGACGCCTGGAGCCGCCCGGACATCCCGCTGCACTACCTCGCCATGCTGAAGAACACCCGCGAAGGCGCGGCGTTCGTACCCGAGGAAGACGGCAAGCGCGGCCCGATGCAGTTCATCGAGGACCTGAAGCAGAAGGGCAACCTCGTGGCCTACGTCGGCGACGTGGTCGGCACGGGTTCCAGCCGCAAGTCGGCCACCAACTCGGTGATCTGGGCCACGGGCCAGGACATCCCGTTCGTGCCGAACAAGCGCTTCGGTGGCGTGACGCTCGGCGGCAAGATCGCCCCGATCTTCTTCAACACGCAGGAAGACTCCGGCTCGCTGCCGATCGAAGTCGATGTCACCAAGCTCGAAATGGGCGACGTGGTCGATGTGCGTCCGTATGACGGCAAGATCGTGCGCAACGGCGAGACCGTCGTCGAGTTCAAGCTCAAGAGCGACGTGCTGTTCGACGAAGTGCGCGCTGGCGGCCGCATCAACCTGATCATCGGCCGCTCGCTGACCGCCAAGGCCCGCGAGTTCCTGGGCCTGCCCGCGTCCACGCTGTTCCGCCTGCCGTCGGTTCCGACCGCCACCAACGCCGGCTTCACGCTGGCGCAGAAGATGGTCGGCCGCGCCGTCGGTCTGCCGGAAGGCCAGGGCGTTCGTCCCGGCACCTACTGCGAGCCGAAGATGACGACCGTGGGTTCGCAGGACACCACCGGCCCGATGACCCGCGACGAGCTGAAGGACTTGGCCTGCCTGGGCTTCTCGGCCGATCTGGTGATGCAGTCGTTCTGCCACACCGCGGCCTATCCGAAGCCGGTCGATGTCAAGACGCACCGCGAGCTGCCCAAGTTCATCTCCAGCCGCGGCGGTGTCGCGCTGCGTCCGGGCGATGGCGTGATCCACTCGTGGCTGAACCGCCTGCTGCTGCCCGACACCGTCGGCACCGGCGGTGACTCGCACACCCGCTTCCCGATCGGCATCTCGTTCCCGGCCGGCTCCGGCCTGGTGGCCTTCGGTGCGGCCACTGGCGTGATGCCGCTGGACATGCCGGAATCGGTGCTGGTGCGTTTCAAGGGACAGATGCAGCCCGGCATCACGCTGCGCGACCTCGTGCATGCGATCCCGCTGTACGCCATCAAGGCCGGTCTGCTGACAGTGGCCAAGGCCGGCAAGAAGAACGTGTTCTCGGGCCGCATCCTCGAAATCGAAGGTCTGCCCGACCTGAAGGTCGAGCAGGCGTTCGAGCTGAGCGACGCTTCGGCTGAGCGTTCGGCCGCCGGCTGCACGGTCAAGCTGAACCCGGCACCGGTCAAGGAATACCTCACCAGCAACATCGTGCTGATGAAGAACATGATCGCCGACGGTTATGCCGACGCCCGCACGCTGCAGCGCCGCATCGAGAAGGTCGAAGCCTGGCTCGCCAACCCGAACCTGCTCGAAGCCGACAAGGACGCCGAATACGCGGCCGTGATCGAGATCGACCTGAACGCGCTGACCGAGCCGGTGCTGTGCTGCCCGAACGATCCGGACGACGCCAAGCTGCTGAGCGAAGTGGCCGGTGCCAAGATCGACGAAGTGTTCATCGGTTCGTGCATGACCAACATCGGTCACTTCCGTGCGGCTTCCAAGCTGCTCGAAGGTAAGCGCGACATCCCGGTGAAGCTGTGGATCGCTCCGCCGACCAAGATGGATGCGTCCGAGCTGACCAAGGAAGGCCACTACGGCGTGTTCGGCGCGGCCGGTGCGCGCACCGAAATGCCGGGCTGCTCGCTGTGCATGGGCAACCAGGCGCAGGTGCGTGAAGGCGCGACCGTGGTCTCGACCTCGACCCGCAACTTCCCGAACCGGCTGGGCAAGAACACGTTCGTGTACCTGGCGTCGGCGGAACTGGCGGCGATCGCGTCCAAGCTGGGCCGCATCCCGACGGTGGCCGAATACGCCGCCGACATGGGCGTGATCAACAAGGACAGCAGCAAGATCTACACGTACCTGAACTTCGACCAGATCGAGGAGTACGCGGACATCGCCAAGGGCGTGACCGCCTGAGGGTTGCTGGTGTGATGGACCAAGCCCGTCGGGTCGCCCCGGCGGGCTTTTTTTCTGGCTGAATGTGCGGGAGAAAGGAAACACCGCCGTGGATGCAGACCCCATGGAGACGCCCCGTGCATCTGAACCTGACAAGGCTCGGCTGCTGCCACTCGGGGATGCTGCCTGGACGGTCGAATTCGGGTGCGAGATCAACCCGGCGGCCCATGCCCGGGTGATGCGGCTGGCAAATCAGGTCCGTGCGCAGCAGGGGGTGGACGCCGCACTGACGGGGGTGCATGACGTGGTGCCGACCTTCCGCTCGCTCACCGTGCTGTTCGATCCGCTGCGTGCCGATGCCGAGGCTCTGGGCGCGCGTCTGCAGGCGCTGAGTTCAGCCGATGGGGTGTCCCTGCCGGTCGGATCTCGCTGGCGGTTGCCGGTGTGCTTTGCCCCGGCGTTCGCACCTGATCTGGCCGATGTGTCCGCCGCGTGCGGGTTGTCGCAGGACGAGGTCGTGCAGCGGTTGGCCCGCACCCTGTTCCGGGTCTGCATGATGGGCTTCATGCCCGGCTTTCCCTATCTGACCGGCTTGCCAGCCGAGCTGGTGATGCCGCGGCTGGCCACGCCGCGCAAGGTGGTGCCGGCAGGGTCGCTGGCAGTGGCGGGGTCGATGTGTGGTGTGTACCCGTGGGCGAGTCCGGGTGGCTGGCGTCTGCTCGGGCACATCCCGCTGCCGCTGTTCGATCTGGCGCAGACCGAGGCACCGGCGTGGCTGACCGCCGGTGACACGGTGCGCTGGATGGCGGTCGACCGCACGGAACACGATCGCCTGGCCGCCGACTGGGCGCGTGGCGTGCTGGTGCGCCAGGATTTTCAGGAAACCGAAGGCCTGTCGTGCCGGACGGTCTGATCGAGGTCGTGTCCGGTGGCCCTGGCTGCACCGTGCAGGACGCAGGGCGGTTCGGTCATCGCCATGAGGGTGTCGCGCAGGCGGGCTGGCTGGTGCCGCCCTGGGCGGATGCGGCCAACGTGCTGGTCGGAAATCCGGCGGGTGTGGCGGGTCTGGAATGGCGAGGACCGGGGCTGGTCCTGCAGGTCGTCCGGGGCCCTGTGCGGGTCGCGGTCGCGGGGCATGTGCGCGTGGACGTGTCGCGTGGGGAGGGGCCGACCCGGCCGCTGGGAGCCTGGCGCAGCGGCACGCTGGCCGAGGGTGACCGCCTGCACCTGGGCGCCGCAGTCGACGGCTGCGCTTGTCTGGCGCTGGGTGGCGGTGTGCAGGTGCCGCTGGTGCTGGGCAGCCGGTCCACCCATGTCCGCACGGGCTTCGGTGGACTGGACGGCCGCATGCTGGCGCCGGGGGATCGTCTGCCGTGTCACAGCCATCTGGCGTCCGGGAGGGGTGAACGCCGGTCGCTGTCGCCATTGGCGCTGCCGGCCGGTCCGATCCGCGTCCTCTGGGGGCCGCAAGATGACCATTTCACGGCGCAGTCGCGCACGCGGTTTCTCGACACCGACTGGCGCGTCACCGCCGAGCAGGACCGCATGGGAATGCGGTTGGCCGGCCCACCGCTGGTGCACATCGGTGCTGCCGCCGCCGACATCGTCTCGGATGGTGCCGTGCCTGGCGCGATCCAGGTGCCTGCGAATGGCTTGCCTGTGGTGTTGCTGGCCGATGGACAGACGGTGGGCGGCTATCCGAAGATCGCGACCGTCATCCGGGCGGATCTGCCGCGGCTGGCGCTGATGCCCGCCGGCTGCCACCTGCGCTTCGAGGCCGTGGATGCGCCGACTGCGCGCCGGGCGCTGCTGGCCGCCCAGGCACAGTGGCAGGCGTGGTCTGCTGCGCTGCTGTCTTGCAAACCGGAAGGCTGGCTGGACGAAGCCGCCCTCTGCACCGACAACCTGGTCAGCGGCATGCTGCGGGCCGAATTCTGAACCTGCCGGAGCTGCCTGTGCACACCCTGGATGCGATCAACCTCAATGCCGACCTGGGCGAGAGTTTTGGCGCCTGGTCGATGGGCGACGACCCCGCCATGCTCGACGTGGTGCGCAGCGCAAACATCGCCTGCGGCTTCCACGCCGGCGATCCGCTGGTGATGCGCCAGACTGTGCGCGCGGCGCTGGCGCGTGGGGTCAGCGTGGGCGCACACCCGTCGTTTCCCGATCTGCAGGGTTTCGGCCGGCGCCGCATGGACCTCTCGCCGCCGGAGCTGGAGGCGGTGCTGGTCTACCAGATCGGCGCGTTGCAGGGGCTGGCGGCGGCCGAAGGTGGTCGGGTGACGCACGTGAAGCCGCATGGGGCGTTGAGCAACATGGCCTGTGCGGATGCGGTGCTGGCCGATGGCGTGGCCCGCGCCGTGCGGGCAGCGGACCGGACGCTGATCCTGCTGGCGCCCGCGCATTCGGAGCTGGCCCGTGCGGGCGAGCGGGCTGGTCTGCGGGTGGCGCTGGAAGTGTTCGCCGACCGGGCCTGCCAGGACGATGGACAACTCGTGCCACGCTCGAAACCCGGCGCAGTGGTGCATGGCGCCGAGGCCTGCTGGCAACACGTGCAGCGCATGCTGGACGCACGGGCGCTGGTCAGCGTGACCGGCCGGCGCCTGCCGACTGCGATCGACAGCGTCTGCGTGCATGGCGACGGCGCCGATGCCGTTGCAACGGCACGGGCCATCCGTGCCGGACTGCTCGGAGCAGGCCTGGCGGTGGTGCCGCTGCCGCAGCTGGCGCGGCTGTCGGGCTGAGCGAGCGCAAGTCCCCAGTCCCGGTGCGGTGGACTCCCTGGGGCGAGCGATCCCCCATCACGGCCATCCTGTCGCGGCAGACGCCTGCCTTCGGCCGTGCCCTTCAGACCCTGAGGACTTTCAGGGGCGCGAGGTGGCGAAAGCCAGGTTGTACTGCGCACATTCCAGACCCTGGGCGATCGCCTTGCGGTACCACTCGACAGCCAATGCCGGATCGCGGGGCACGCCGTCGCCGCGCTCGTGCATCAGGCCCAGGCTGCGCTGGGCGCGTGCATCACCGCGGGCTGCTGCATCGGAAAATTCCTTGAGCGCCACATCATGTCGGCCACGCTGGTAGGCGGCCACTCCTTCGTCGTAGCCGGCCCAGGCACTGGTCAGAAGGCTGCCGGCCAGCACAAGCACGCTGAGACTTCGGCGCAGGAAGGGGGGATGGAGGGTACGCATGGCCACCATCCTGATCGGTACTTACCCGAGCTTCAAGGTCGCAATGCACAACCGTTGGAAACACGCCAGAAACAGGAATCTGATTCAACCCGTCATGTCAGTTTCACGTGCAGTGCCGTGGGAAAGCCAGACATTGATGCCCTGCGCGTTCAGGGTCACGTCCATCTGCAGCAGGGCGAGGACTTCGGCATCGGCCAGTGCAATGCCCGCCTGGCGGGCCGAGGCGAGCAGTGCGCTGGCGACCATCACCTCCAGCCGCTTCGCACGCTCGGATCGATCTGTCGGGCATTCGGCGCGTACTGCAAGCGCACCCGACACGAACTGGTCGAGCAATGCGAGGAATTGCGCCGCCACGCGCGGCACGTTGGCGACCCGGCTGAAGTGTGTCGGGTAGAGCACCTGGGGCTCGGCCAGCAGCAGCCGGTGGATCGACTGGCGCAGTGCCTGCGGGTCGAACTGCACCGGCGTGGTGCTGGGAAACATCCACGGCCCGGCCGCGGTGTCGAACTCGCGGTAGCTGATGCCGAAGGTGTCGCCGGTGAACCAGCCGCGGCTGCGTTCGTCCCAGAGGCAGTGGTGGTGGCGGGCATGGCCGGGGGTGTCGATCAGCTTCAGCGGGCGCTGGCCGATCAGGACCTCCATCCCGTCGTGGCTCTCCACCACGCGCTGTGCAGGGATGGGCTCGACCGTGCCATAGGTCTGGCGGACGGCATCGACGCCGTAGACCGCTCGCGCGCCTTCGACCAGCGCCAGTGGATCGATGAGGTGCCGTGCGCCGCGGGGATGGATCAGCGCGCGGGCCAGGGGCAGGTGGGTCATCAACCGGCCGGCGCCCCCGGCGTGGTCCAGGTGCACATGGGTCGGAATCACCCAGTCCACCGTGTCCCGCGACAGGCCCAGCGCCGCCAGCGTCTCCAGCAGCCGCGGCATGGCCGCGTTGTGGCCGGTGTCGATGAACGCGGCCCGGCCGCTGTCGATGACGAGATAGGCCGCGTCGAACCGTTCGCGCTCGAAACCGGTGTCGATGGCGTAGATCTGGTGGCCGAGATCCTCAGTGTAGGCAGGCAATGTCATGCATGCCAGCATGCCATGCCGGGACGATGTGCTGGCCGATTGGTGCGCTTATTCCGGTCCTGCCCGACCCGGGCCGGCCGTAGTCTGCGAGCCAGCTTGTCACGGAGTGTCGGATGTCTGGTTCCTGGCCGATCGGTCGATTTCAGCGGGTCTGCGCCAGGGGCAGCGCTGCTGCGCTGGCGCTGGGCGCATTGGCCGTGCCGGGTCTTGGCCGGGCCACGGGCGCACCGACGGTCGTGCTGGCCGGCACGATGGGCGACAAGGTGGTGCTGGTCATCGATGGCCGCACGCGCGTGATGACCGTGGGCGAGACGGTCGAGGGCCTGCGCGTGCAACGCGGGGCTGCAGGGCAGTCGGTGGTGGTCGCGACCAGCGGTGGTGTGCAGCAGGAACTGGTGGTGGGTGCGGCGCCGGTGACGGTGGGGGCGTCGGCGGGCGTCGCACGGCGGCTGGTGCTGCAAGCTGGTGGCGACCAGCTCTTCCACTCCGCCGGCGAGATCAATGGCCAGACGGTGCAGGGCGTGGTCGACACCGGCGCCTCGCTGGTCGTGCTGTCCACGCAGTTGGCGCGCCGGCTGGGGGTGGACTGGCAGGCTGGCGCTTCCGCGCAGGTGCAGACCGCCTCCGGTCGCAGCGCCGGGCGGCGCGTGCGGCTGGCGCAGATCAGTCTCGGGCCCTTGCCTGCGCATGATGTGGAGGCCATCGTCATCGACAGTGACATGCCCTATGTGCTGTACGGCAACAGTTTCCTGCAGGGCTTTCGGCTCCAGTGGGAGCAGGGTCGGCTGTCGCTGACACCGTGACGCGGCTGGGGCTACCATGGACCGGATCCAGGACACGAGGAGTGCAGCCATGACATCCCTGGCGATACAGTGCGGCGGCTGGCTGCTGTTGCTGGCCGGTTCTGCCTCGGCGCAATACAAGCTGGTCGGCCCGGATGGCCGGGTCACCTACACCGACCGGCCACCCGCAGGCGCCGCGGCCCGTCCGCCGGGTGCCGCCAACGCGGCGACGACCCCCGCGGCCGAGCTG
>NZ_JBFPGY010000246.1:0-8213 GCF_041083715.1 Sphaerotilus sp. | reverse complement strand
TATCGACCAGGTACTGGCGCACGGCGTCGGCCTGTGGCAAGTCGGTGGTGCCGCGTTCGATGGGCGAGCGCAGGCGTGGATCCCACCACAGATCGGCCCGCGGATCGATGGAGGCCAGCCGGATGCCACGCGCGTCGCAGCGCCGGCCGCGGTGGCGTTGCACATTGCGGGCGATCCAGTGTTCCTGGTGCCAGCCGAGCTGTCCCAGCCACCACAGCGGCGAGCCCTGCAGCGGCGGCGGGGTGCCGTCGAGCGCATCGGGCCGGGCGGCAGCTTCGAACGCCGCGAACAGACGCAGGCTGCGGTTGCGGGCGTCGATCAGGGCCAGCGACAGCAACTCGCGCCCGGCATGGCGCATCGTCACCGGGTTGTCTAGGTCTGCGGCGGGCATGAACATCGTGGACAGGCCAGGGGTGGAAGGCATGGAATGATTGTGAACTTGTTCACGGCATTCGGCGGTGCCTGCCACGCGCTCGTCCAGGCGGTCGGTCGCCCTGCGTCTGCGGGGGCTGCTCAGGCGGTGAGGATCCAGCCTTCGACGCTGTCCACCTGCTCGGGCCAGCCGTGGCGTGGCTGGCGTGAGCCCCACGCGGCCTGCAGCAGGCACAGCACTGCGTCCAGCTGGTCACCACTGGGGTCCGCGACGAGGGTGTCGTGCTGTGCGACCGTGAGCTTCAGGCGCAGTCCGAGCCGGGAGCGGCCCTGTTCGAGTGCATCGACCAGATCGCGCCTGGCCAGCAGCCGCTCGGGCGTCTGGCGGGCGCGGTCGTCGCTCTTGTAGGAGCGGCGACCGAGGATTTCGCGGGCCAGCAGTCCCGGGTATGCCTCCAGCGCGGTGCGCGAAGGGTCACCCGCCTGGAATCCCGGCAGGTCGCATCCGGCATCCAGCAATGCGGGCACCCCGGTGTGCAGCATGAAGCTCACGGGGGGATTGACCCACTTCATCGACGGAGACGACCCTGCCGGCCGGTCACAGGCCCGGTGCGCGAACTTGGCGCCTGCCGGCCGGGCGTTGCAGAACGCGGCGAAGGTGGTGCGGATGTCGGCGCGGTCGAGCGTCCGGTAGTGCGCGATCAGGGCGCTCCAGGTGGCCGGCCAGCCCAGCGCGGTGACCAGCTCCCGCGGCAGACCGAACGGCAGGTCGAATGCCGCCAGCCACGGGCCTGGCTCGCGCAGGCTGGCCGCGAAGGCGGCTTCGTCGGGCAGGGCCCGCAACCGCTCCAGCCGCAGCACGTCGCCGACCAGCCGGCCCTCGGCGAGGGTGATGGGCTTGCGCTGGGTGGGCCGGCTGGTGAAATCGACGCCGCGGAGCGCCAGCGTCGCGGCAGCCGTCAAGCGGTGCGTCCGACAATCGAGGCGGTCGCGATCAGATCTTCCAGCAGAGCCAGCGAGGCCCGGCCCGACACCGAGAAGGGGTCCAGCACCGGCCGGTCGCTGTACTTGAGCACGATCGCCGGGTTGGTGCGTGCCAGATTGACCTGGCCCATCGTCCAGCCGGAGAAGCGCCGCTCGGTGATTTCCTCGTAGTGCAGCACCATCACGTCGTGGTGGCGCCCGTCGCGCACGATCGCGTTGTAGAGCGCATTCACCGTGTCGCGCCCACCTTCGAGCACCTGCATGAAGACGTTGCCTCCGTGGCAGAGGATGCCGGTGATGCCGAGCGCCGGGTTGTGGGCACGCGACTGGGCGAGGATCGATTCGATCATCTCGGGCGAGACCGCATCGGTGCGGCTGGCATAGAGCAGACGGACGAGCATGGTGCTTCAGCCTTTGCGGTGGGTGACGAGCGAAAGGAATTCGCGGCGCAGGTTCGGATCCTTCAGGAAGGAGCCGCGCATGACACTGTTGATCATCTTGGAGTCCATGTCCTTGACGCCGCGCCAGCCCATGCAGAAATGGTCGGCCTCCATGATCACGGCCAGCCCGTCGGGCTGCATCTTGTCGTTGAGCAGGTCGGCCACCTGTGTGACCGCTTCTTCCTGGATCTGCGGGCGGCCCATGATCCACTCGGCCAGCCGCGCGTACTTGGACAGGCCGATCAGCGCCGAGTGCTCGTTGGGCATCACGCCGATCCACAGCTTGCCGATGATCGGGCAGAGGTGGTGCGAGCAGGCACTGCGCACGGTGATCGGACCGACGATCATCAGCTCGTTCAGGTGCTCCACGTTCGGGAACTGCGTGACCGGCGGCTGCGGCACATAGCGGCCGCGGAAGACTTCCTGCAGGTACATCTTGGCCACGCGGCGGGCGGTGTCCTGGGTGTTGTGGTCGCTGTCGGTGTCGATGACCAGGCTGTCGAGCACGCCCGCCAGCTTGCCCTGCACCTCGTCGAGCAGGGCTTCCAGCTCGCCGGGCTGGATGAACTCGGCGATGTTGTCGTTGGCGTGGAAGCGGCGGTTCGCGGCCTGGATGCGGGCCCGGATGACCGCGGACATCGGACGTCCGGCCTCCAGGTCATGGTCACCCGGTGATGCGGTGGCAGGGAGTTCAGTGGGGCTGTTGTTCATTGTTCGGCAGGCGTCCGGAGTGGGAGGAAATCCTAGCAGGCCTGGATTTTTCATGCCCGAGTCGGGTTGCCTGTGGATTAACCTGGATAAATCCGCCACATTGCCGGCAGTGCGGACTAAGGGTTTGCAAGAATGGACGCACTGAAATGGATTCCGAGGAGCCTCCATGTCCCGCCCTCCGCTGATCGGCATTTCTGCCCGCATCTATTTCCCCAACACACCGGTGGCCGATCTGGGCGGAGTGTTCACCCGCACGCTGCACTATCTGGAGCAGTCGGTGGCGCACTGGGTGCTGGGCGGGCGGGCGCTGGCAGTGATGATCCCGGCCATCGAGAGCGAGGGCATGATCGCACGCAGCGAAATGAGCCTGGCCGAATATGCCAGCCACCTCGACGGCCTGGTGCTGCAGGGCGGCAACGACATCGCGCCCGAGAGCTATGGCGAAACCCCGCTGCGTCCCGAATGGAGCGGGGACCGCATCCGTGACCGCTACGAGATCGACCTGTTCGAGACGTTTGTCTCGGCAGGCAAGCCGGTGCTGGGCATCTGCCGTGGCTGTCAGCTCATCAACGTGGCCCTCGGCGGCACGCTCTACCAGGACATCCCCACACAGGCGCCGTCCTCGGTGCGCCACCTGCATCTGCAGCAGTACGACCAGCAGTTCCACGAGATGGCCATCGTCCAGGGAACGCAGCTGTCGGCGCTGTACCCTGGCGTGGACAGCGCTGTGATCAACTCGATCCACCACCAGGCGGTGAAGGACCTGGGGCGAAATCTCACGGTGGAAGCCCGCGCCCAACCGGATGGGCTGGTCGAGGCCATCCGCTGGAATGGCCCGAGCTATGTCTTCGGCATGCAGTGGCATCCGGAATTCATGGCCCAGCAGATGAGCCATGCAGCACAGCTGGATGGGCATCCGATCCTCTCGGACTTCCTGTCGGCCTGTCTGCGCCGACGCGGTTGAGCGGCATGGCCTGCGGGCTGTTGCTGGATGCGGTTACTGCTTGAAAGTGTTGTGCATCTGTCGATATAGGGTGCAGACCGTCCCGATGGGCTGCTTGGCACGGACTCCACGGGGACGGCCAGTCCGCATGCGGTCGATTCAATGTGATAAACGAATCAGTACCGCTCCATGATTCAGGGGGGAACCCGAAAATTCGCGTGAATTTATGTCAGGATTTGATGTTTTCAAATTTATCTTGGGCATCGTTCTTGACAACAAAGACGCCGACCGTACGGCGTTCGACGGGATAACATGAATTTTTCAATTCAAGACAGACGTGGGGGCGCCTGACCATGGCTGACATGCAAGCAACCCGGCGCCGTGCGGCAGTGGCTGTGTTTTCGGATCTGCTCGATGAGGGTGCGTTGACCGAGGCACTCTGGCTCCAGCATGAATCGATGCGAGGTGAAAACGTCTCGGACATCATCGCGTTCGTGGATGCGGTGGCCCAGCGCAATCTGCTGGACGCGGCGTCTGTCAAGCGGCTCTACAACGGCTTCTACAAGGCGCTGCGTGAAAACCCGGACCGCCTGCCGCTGGATCCGTGGCCAGCCATGCAGGCCGCCCGTGCAGCGGCCAAGCCGGCAGCGCCACCACCCGTTGCAACGCCTGTGGTGCCGGTGATCGCGCCGGTGATCAATCCGGTCGCGGCCGCACTGGCGGCCGCACAGGCCGCTGCACCCGTGCAGGCACCGGTGCCGGAGGAGCCTCCGGTGATTTTCGGTGCGTTGATGCGCGCCATCGTGGCCGAGGTGTTCCAGCACCACCGCGAGGCCCTCGACGAGGTCCGCAAGGATGCCTTGCAGCGTCTGGACGACTCGATGGCGGCGCCTGCCTTGCGCCAGCAGTTCCGCAGCGGCTGGAGCCGGGCGTTGCAGCACGACTGGCAGTTGCCGGGCACGCACGCCGATCTGGCCGAACTCACCCGCGTGGTCTATCTGGCGCTGGGTGACGCATTCGGCCGTGCGGGTGCGGACCAGGTCCTCAAGCGCGGTCTGGAAACGGCGGAGGCCGTGCCCGAGGCCAAGGTGTTTTCGCCCCGCCGCCTGCTGGCCACCATCAAGGGCCTTCGCATCTGAATGGCTGGGGCGCTTGGCCACGTGCTGCAGCCCCCGCCTTGCCATGACCACAGCGCCGAGTGCGCCGGCGACCCGATCGCCCACCTCGGCAGGAGAACAGCATGTCCAATCTGCAGGACGCCCGTGACGCCGTCGACGACGGTGACCACGGTGTCACCCCGATGACCGCGCAGGAGCGCAAGGTCATCCTCGCCTCCTCGCTCGGCACCATCTTCGAGTGGTACGACTTCTATCTCTACGGTGCGCTGGCCGCGATCATCGCCCGGCAGTTCTTCACGGCGCTGGAGCCGACGTCGGCCTTCATCTTCGCGCTGCTGGCGTTCGCTGCCGGTTTCATCGTGCGACCGATCGGCGCCGTGGTCTTTGGTGGCCTGGGGGACATGATCGGCCGCAAGTACACCTTCCTGGCCACGATCGTCATCATGGGGGTCTCGACTGCGCTGGTCGCTGTCCTGCCGAGCTACGGCACGGCCGGCGCCTTTGCGCCGATCGCGCTGGTGCTGCTGCGCATGCTGCAGGGTCTGGCGCTGGGTGGCGAGTACGGCGGCGCGGCCATCTATGTGGCCGAACACGCGCCGCAGAACCGCCGTGGTGCCTACACGGCCTGGGTGCAGACGACGGCCACGGTCGGTCTGTTCCTGGCGCTGGTGGTGATCCTGGTGACCCGCAGCCTGCTGGGCGAGGCATCGTTCGCCGAATGGGGCTGGCGCATTCCGTTCGGCCTGTCGGCGGTGATGCTGGCGGGGTCGTTGTGGATCCGCCTGTCGATGAGCGAGTCGCCGGCTTTCCGCAAGATGCAGGAGGAGGGCAAGACCTCCAAGGCGCCGCTGGCCGAGTGCTTCGGGCAGTGGAAGAACCTCAAGATCATCGTGCTGGCGCTGTTCGGTCTGGTCGCTGGCCAGGCGGTGATCTGGTACACAGGGCAGTTCTACGCGCTGTTCTTCCTGACGAGCGTGCTTCAGGTCGATCCGACCACCGCCAATGTCCTGATCGCCATCGCGCTGTTGATCGGCACGCCATTCTTCGTCGTGTTCGGAACGCTGTCGGACCGGATCGGTCGCAAGCCGATCATCATGGCTGGCCTGCTGATCGCGTGCCTGACCTATTTCCCGCTGTTCAAGATGATGACCTCCATGGCCAATCCGGACCTGGCGGCTGCACAGGAGCGCGTCCGGATTGTCGTGAAGGCCGATCCGATGACCTGCTCCTTCCAGGGCAGCCCCATCGCCAAGGAGACCGATTTCACCTCGTCGTGCGACATCGCAAAGCGGGCACTGGCGCAACTGGCGGCCAGCTACACCAACGAGGCCCTGCCGTCCGGCTCTTCCACCGAGGTCCACGTCGGAGACACCGTGCTGGCTCCGCCGAACGGACATTTGACCGCCGGTGGCGATCGCTTCGAGACGGACAGCCTGTTTGAAATCTCGCATTTCCGCAAGGAGCTGCTGCCTGATGTGCTGAAAGCCGCAGGCTATCCGGTGAAGGCGGATCCGACCAAGATCAACCACGTGGGGGTGGTGGCCGTGCTGGTGGTGCTCATGCTGCTGGTGACGATGGTCTATGGTCCGATCGCCGCCACGCTGGTCGAGATGTTCCCGACCCGCATCCGCTACACCTCGATGAGTCTGCCGTACCACATCGGCAACGGCTGGTTCGGTGGTCTGATGCCGACCATCGCCTTCGCGATGGTGGCCCAGAACGGTGACATGTACCACGGCCTGTGGTATCCGATCGGAGTGGCTGCTGTCACGTTCGTGGTCGGCATGTTCTTCATCCGCGAGACGAAAGACGTGGACATTTACGCCAAGTTCCTTTACTGGCACCCCAACCGCCTGCGCAAGTAGCCGCGGGGCTTGGGCGCGGTGGCGCTCAGGCTGGATCTGCGGTGGCCTCGTCCTCCTGATCGGCGAGGTCGGCCGGCTCCACTTCCGGCAGCAGGTGGGGCACGAGCAGGATCGGCACACGGCTGTGGCGTTGCACGGACTGCGTCACGGTGTGGCTCTGGCTGGCCAGCACGACGAGGTCGCAGCCCAGCAGGTCCGCCTGCTCCACCACCTGCTGCGCGGCATCGCCCGTCACCACGAGCGACTCGTGGGCGACACCCGCTGCGTCCAGCAGCGCCTGTGCCGAGGCCAGCGCGTGCTCGCCGGCCTCATGGCTGGCGCCCTCGATCAGCTCGGCATCGGGCGCCAGCACCATCTCGTACAGGTGCGGCGGCTCCTGCACGTTGAGCAGCACGGCCGTGAAGTCCAGCCCCTGCGCACGCAGCTGCAGTGCCTGGTGCACGGCGGCCAGTGCCTCGGGGCTTCCGTCGAGGGGCAAGAGGGTGCGGATCATGGTGTGACTCCTGTTGGGGGCATGCCGATGATGCTAGCGCTTGGCGCCTGCGTCGACCACCAGCGATGCACCGAACCGGTCGGTTCATGCGATGGATTTGCTGTGGCGGGCGATACTGGCGGGTTCAGCCACTTCCGGCCGCGCGCCGCGCACCGACATGTTCCAGCCCCCGATGTTGACATGGACCGAAGACGATCAAGTCCGCACCGCCCGCTGGAGATCCGAGAACGGCGCGCCTGTGCCTCGTCGTGTCGTCGTGGCCGATGACCAGACCCGTGCGGACGATGCGTTGCGGATGGCCCGCGACGGGGCTGTTCTGCTGTGGCGCGGCGATTTCCAGAATGCGCGCTTGTTGCTCCAGGCGATGACCCGTCGCCTTGATCGCGCAGCCAGCCCCCGATCCGCCGGGGCCTCGCTCACCGACTTGTTCCACCGCCATCGACTGGCGCAGGCCCAGCGGGCCCGTCTGCTGTCGGCAATCGCCATGCCGGTCGAGGCGGACTACACCATTGCCTTGCGTCGCGCACCCGATTGGCGCCAAGCCTGCGTGGAAGCTTATGGCGCGCCGGATGGTCAAGCTTCTGTGGTGTCGCTGCGGGAGTTGCTGGGACTCGTGGGAGCGCACGAATGGCGCAAGAAGGGGGTGTCGATCGCAGCGACCGGCGGGCGCATCCATGCCCACTATGGGGTCTTCTCTCCGGTGCGCGGCGAATACATCGACCTTGTCGCGGCAGCGCCGTTGCCCTCGGATGAACTGGCGTTCGATGTTGGGACCGGCACGGGTGTTCTGGCTGCCGTGCTCGCGCAGCGGGGGGTGAAGCGGATCGTTGCAACCGATCTGGATGCCCGCGCACTGGCATGTGCTGCAGACAATCTGGCACGCCTTGGGCATGCGGGCCGTGTCGAACTGGTGGAGGCCGATCTGTTCCCGTCGGGACGTGCGCCGCTCGTTGTCTGCAATCCGCCATGGTTGCCGGGCAAGCCCAGTTCCTCGATCGAGCATGCCATCTATGACCCGGACAGCCGCATGCTGAAGGGCTTTCTGGCTGGTCTGGCCGAACACCTGAGCCCTGGTGGGCAGGGTTGGCTGATTCTGTCGGATCTGGCCGAGCACCTCGGTTTGCGCAGTCGAGCACAGTTGCTGGCGTGGATCGAGCAGGGCGGGTTGCGTGTGCTGGCCATCCAGACCATCCGTCCGCGCCACCCGAAGGCGGGCGACTCGGACGATGCTCTGCATGTGGCCAGATCAGCGGAAGTCACGATGCTCTGGCAACTGGTGGCGCACAC
>NZ_JBFPGY010000245.1:0-8143 GCF_041083715.1 Sphaerotilus sp. | reverse complement strand
CCCTCGCGGTGGTGCGGCACCCGGCGACGCCACGCGTGCGCTGCAGACGCTGGCGCGGTGTGCCCACTGCGGCATGCACCTGACCTCGGCCGACAGCGAGCGGCACGACGGCCAGTCCTACTGCTCCGCCGCGCACCGGCGCGCCGGACCGCGTGCCCCGTTCGGACGGCGCTGAGGAGCCCGATGCGCACGACCGGATCGACACCGGGCCGGGCTGACGAGGACAGCGGATTCGCCCGCTCCGAGCCGGTGCACGAGGAAACCTGGTTCGCCACGCTCGGCTTCGGCATGGAGCGCACGCAGTCGATCGACCTGGCCCGCGGGGACACCGTTCCGTCCGGTGCCACCCCGGCCCCTGCCGCGCAGGACGGTCCGGCGCACCGCGCACCCGCCCCCCCGTCGGACGAGGGTGTGCCGCCGCCACGGCGGCGGCGCATCGAGCCCCCCGCGTCCTTCCAGCGCATCTTCCGCGCCTTCACGATTGCCCGGGCGCTGCTCGGGCTGCTGCTGCTGGGGATCCAGGGGCTGGTGGTCGTCTATCTGGGCGGCAGGCCGGTCTGGGCCGCGCTGCTGGTGTGCGGGGCGCAGGTGCTGGCGGCGCTGGCGATGCTGGCCTGGCCGGTGCCGCCTGCGGGCTACATGGCCGCGTCCGGCCACCTGCGCAGCCGCTGGGCGCTGGCGACCATCGGCGTGGATCTGCTGGCGTTCACGCTGCTGCTGTTCACGGTCGGACCTGCGGTGAATGCGGCGGCGCTGTACATGCTGCCGGTGCTGATGGCCGCCACGCTGATGACGCGGCGCCATGCGTATGGCGTGGCGTCCGGCGTGGTGCTGCTGCTGCTGGCGGCTGCGTGGTGGGGGGCGCTGACCGATGTCGAGATGGCCGCGGCGCTGATGCAGGCGGGCATCGCCGGTGGCGGTGTCTTGACCATCGCGATGCTGGCCGGCCAGTTGTCGGACCGCCTGGCCCGGCAGGAGGTGGCCGCCCGCAGCACGCTGGAGCTGGCCCGCCAGCAGGCGCGCCTGAACCGGCTGATGATCGAGGAGATGCAGGACGGCGTCATGGTCGCCGACCGCGACGGGCGCGTGCAGGCGGCCAACCCGGCGGCGCTGCAGTTCATCGGCGCGCCGGTGGCGCGGCGCTTCATGCCCTTCGACCTGCACGATCTGCCGGCGTGGCAGCCGCTGCGCGATGCGCTGGTCCGTGGCTACGCGCGCGGTGTCTGGCCGGAAGGTGGGCAGGAACTCAGCCTGCGCCTCGGCCCGGCGGGCGGCGATGCGCCGCCCGAGGAGCGCCCGCTGCGGGTCCGCATGCGTTTCACGCGGCGGCACGGGGCGCGCTCGGGCGAGGCGCTGTGCGTGCTGTTCCTGGAGGACGTGCGCACGCTGCGTCTGCGTGCGCGGCAGGAAAAGCTCGCGGCGATGGGGCGGGTCTCGGCTGGCATCGCCCACGAGATCCGCAATCCGCTGGCGGCCATCGCCCAGGCCAATGCCCTGCTCGCCGAAGACCTCACCGACCCCGGCCAGCAGCGCCTGAGCCAGATGGTGGCCGACAACGTCGAGCGCCTGCAGCGCATCGTCGACGACGTGGCCGAGGTGTCCCCGGGCGGATCGAGCGATGCGCCGGTGATCGAGCTGGGCACCGAGGTGGCACGGCTGTGCGCCGATTGGGCCCGCACGGCCGGACTGCCGGGCGATGACAGCAGCGCGCTGTTCGTCGACACGGGCGACGAGCCGCTGCCGGTGCGCTTCGACCCGGAGCATCTGCGCCGCGTGCTGGTCAACCTGCTCGACAACGCGCTGCGCCACGGCAGCCGCCAGCCGCAGGCCGTGTGGGCGCGCGTGGCGGCCCGGGCGCAAGGGCGCATCGAGCTGTCGGTGGCCAGCGACGGCGCGGTGATCGCGCCCGACGTGGAGCCGCACCTGTTCGAGCCCTTCTTCTCGACCCGCAGCCGGGGCACCGGGCTGGGGCTCTACATCTGCCGCGAACTGTGCGCACGCTACGGTGCCTCGATCGATTTCCGTCCCCGCGGGCCTGGCGCCCGCCACCGCAATGTGTTCCTGGTGGCGATGCCGCGCGTCGCCTTTCAGCCGCCCGAGGTCTCCCCATGAACTTTCCCGTGACGCCCCGGCTGCTGGTCGTCGACGACGAACCCGATCTGCGCACGCTGTACGAGCTGGCGCTGCTGCGCGAGGGCTACGACATCGACACCGCCGGCACGGTGGACGAGGCCTGGACCCTGCTGAGCGCCGCCCGCTACAGCGCCATCGTCACCGACATGCGTCTGCCCGACGGCACCGGGCTGGACCTGCTGCGCCGGCTGGAGCAGGCCGGCCGGCCCGAGAGGACCATCGTCATCACCGCCTACGGCTCGGCCGAGAACGCGGTCCAGGCGCTCAAGTCCGGCGCCTATGACTACCTGACCAAGCCGGTCGATCTGCGGCAGTTCCGCAGCGTGGTGGCTGCGGCGCTCGGGCGTGGTCCGGCGGTGGCGGCGGCACCGGCGGTGCGCGGGGCCAGCCGGGTCACCCGACCCGCTGCGGCGCCGGTGGTGGCCGATGCACTGCAGCGCATGGGCGGACGCACGCCGGTGATGCAGCAGGTGCGGGTGCTGATCGACAAGGTCGCGCGCAGCATGGCGCCGGTGCTGGTCCACGGCGAATCGGGCACCGGCAAGGAACTCGTGGCGCGCGCCATCCACCAGGTCAGCCAGCGGGCGGGCGGGCCGTGCATCGCGGTCAACTGCGGCGCGATTCCCGAGCAGTTGCTGGAGGCGGAGTTCTTCGGTTACCGCAAGGGCGCGTTCACCGGCGCGAACGAGGACCGCGAGGGCTTCTTCCAGGCGGCCAGTGGCGGCACGCTGTTCCTCGACGAGATCGGCGACCTGCCGCTGGCGATGCAGAGCAAGCTGCTGCGCGTGATCCAGGAGCGTGCGGTGCGGCCGGTGGGCGCGGTGGCGGAGGTGCCGCTGGACGTGCGCATCGTCAGCGCGACGCACAAGGATCTGGCGTGCGAGGTGGCGGCGGGGCGCTTCCGGCAGGACCTGTATTACCGGCTCAACGTGATCCAGATCCGCGTGCCGCCGCTGCGCGAGCGGCTCGACGATCTGCCGGTGCTCTGCGAAGCGGTGCTGGCGCGCGTGGCGGGCGAATCGGCCCTGGCGGAGGTGCCGCGCCTGACGGGAGCTGCGCTGCAGGCGCTGGCGCTGCACCAGTTTCCGGGCAACGTGCGCGAGCTGGAGAACCTGCTGCACCGGGCGGTGGCGCTGTCGTCGGGTGGCCTGATCGATGTGGCCGACCTGGGGCTGGCCGTGGCCGCGCCACCGGCCATCGCCGAGCCGGTCGCCGTCGGTCCGACTGCGGCCGGGGCCGTGGTCGCTCCTGTGGAGACCTTGCCGGTCGATCTGGTGGCCTACCTCGACGATGTCGAGCGCGAGGTGCTGGTGCGGGCGCTGGAACACCACCGCTACAACCGCACCGCGGCCGGCGCGGCCATGGGCCTGACGCTGCGCCAGATGCGCTACCGCATGGCGCGGCTGGGCATCCAGGTGGCCGGCGATGCCCTCACGGTCGAGGACGCCGACACGCTCGGCGACCTGGCGCCATGAGCGGCGGTCTGCGGTGGCGGCGTCGCCATGCGGCGCGGCGCGGGGTGTGGCTCGGTGGCTGGTACCGGCGTGCGCGCTGGGTGCCGAGTCCGAACTTCGGCCTGCGTCCGCCGGAGCAGCGGGTGCGGCTGGCGGTGATCCATTCCATCAGCCTGCCGCCGGGGGTCTATGGCGGCGACGCGATCGAGCGTTTCTTCACCAACCAGCTCGATCCGTCCGGCCACCCCTATTTCGCGGGACTGGCCGGCGTGGCGGTTTCGGCACATTTCCTGGTGCGTCGCGGGGGCGAGATCGTGCAGTTCGTCAGCATCCGGGACCGGGCCTGGCACGCAGGCGCCTCCGCTTGGCGGGGGGTGCCGAACTGCAACGACTATTCGCTGGGGGTCGAACTGGAGGGGCTCGAAGGGCAGCGATTCGATGCCGCGCAGTACCGCGCCACGGCCCGCCTGCTGCGTGACGCCGCGTCCGTGTGGCCTGTCGTGGAAGTGGTCGGTCACGAACATGTGGCACCTGGCCGCAAGGGGGATCCCGGCCCCGGATTCGACTGGCTGCGGCTGGCACGGCTGCTGCGTCGCAGCATGGAATGAAAATCTTGGTCAATCCGTGATTTGTCAATGGGACACTAGCGGTAGTGTTGAAAATTTTCTGATCACACTACCGGTAGTGTGGTGCTATTCTTGGATCCAAGAAACAAAGCCGAAGGCGCCTTCTTTGAGACGGTGCCTTTTTCTTTGTGCCGTCACGACAAGGCAAGACAAGAAGGAGCGCCCGCCCCATGCAAACCGCCATCTCCAGCAACCCGTATTCCCAGCC
Source organism: Sphaerotilus sp. (assembly GCF_041083715.1). GTDB lineage: Bacteria > Pseudomonadota > Gammaproteobacteria > Burkholderiales > Burkholderiaceae_C > Sphaerotilus. The sequence continues at coordinate 3,722 of NZ_JBFPGY010000245.1, read as the reverse complement.
CGGATCGTCGGTGCCCGCCATGGGCGCCAGCACGGCTTCCGCCTACGCTGGCTACCAGATCATCCGCCGCAATGGCGCCGTGGTCGCCTTCGAGCCGCACAAGATCGCGGTTGCGCTGATGAAGGCCTTCCTGGCGGTGCGTGGTGCCCATGGCGCAGCCTCGGCCAGCGTGCGCGAGGCGGTGGACACGCTGACGGAGTCGGTGGTGCGCGCATTGCTGCGCTCGCGTCCGAGCGGCGGCACCTTCCACATCGAGGATGTGCAGGATCAGGTCGAACTCGGCCTGATGCGCGGCAGCCACCACGACGTGGCGCGTGCCTATGTGCTCTACCGTGAACGCCGCTCGCAGGAGCGCCTGAGCCAGGGCCGCGCCCCCGCGCAGGCCCCGACCGATCTGCAGGTGCAGGACCACGGCCAGCGCGTGCCGCTGAACCAGGGCGGGCTGCAGGCACTGATCGAGGCATCCTGCGCCGGTCTGGGCGACGAGGTGACGGCCGCGCCGGTGCTGGCCGAGACGCGCCGCAACCTGTACGACGGCGTGCCGGTGGACGAGGTCTACAAGGCCGCCATCCTGGCCGCGCGCACGCTGATCGAGAAGGACCCCGGCTACACCCGCGTCACCGCCCGCCTGCTGATGCACACGATCCGCCGCGAAGTGCTCGGCGACGACGTGCTGCAGCACGAGATGGGCCAGCGCTACGTCGAGTACTTCCCGCAGTTCATCCGCAAGGGCATCGACGCCGAACTGCTCGACGAGCGCATGGCGCAGTTCGACCTCGTGCGCCTGGGCGCTGCGCTCAAGCCCGAGCGCGACATGAACTTCGACTACCTCGGCCTGCAGACGCTCTACGACCGCTATTTCCTGCACATCCGCAAGCAGCGCATCGAGCTGCCGCAGGCGTTTTTCATGCGCGTGGCGATGGGCCTGTCGCTGGGCGAGATCGACCGCGAAGCCCGCGCGATCGAGTTCTACGAAGTGCTGTCCACCTTCGACTTCATGTCGAGCACGCCGACGCTGTTCAACGCCGGCACGCGCCGCTCGCAGCTGTCGAGCTGCTACCTGACGACGGTGCCCGACGACCTCGACGGCATCTACGAGTCGATCAAGGACAACGCGCTGCTGTCGAAGTTCGCGGGCGGTCTGGGCAACGACTGGACCTCGGTGCGGGCGCTGGGCAGCCACATCAAGGGCACGAATGGCGAGTCGCAGGGGGTGGTGCCATTCCTGAAGGTGGTGAACGACACCGCCGTCGCGGTGAACCAGGGCGGCAAGCGCAAGGGCGCGGTCTGCGCCTACCTGGAGTCCTGGCACCTCGACATCGAGGAGTTCCTGGAGCTGCGCAAGAACACCGGCGACGACCGCCGCCGCACCCACGACATGAACACGGCGAACTGGATTCCCGACTTGTTCATGCGCCGCGTGATGGAGGGCGGCGACTGGACGCTGTTCTCGCCGTCGACCTGCCCGGACCTGCACGACCTGTTCGGCATTGCCTTCGAGCAGGCGTACACCCGCTACGAAGGCATGGCCCGGCGCGGCGAGATCAAGCTGTTCAAGCGCCTCCGGGCGGTGGACCTGTGGCGCAAGATGCTCTCGATGCTGTTCGAGACCGGCCACCCGTGGATCACGTTCAAGGACGCCTGCAACGTGCGTTCGCCGCAGCAGCACGTCGGCGTGGTGCATTCGTCGAACCTGTGCACCGAGATCACGCTGAACACCAACGCCAGCGAGATCGCCGTCTGCAACCTCGGTTCGGTCAACCTGGCGCACCACCTGACGGATGGCCCGAACGGCACCCGCGTGCTCGACAGCGCCAAGCTGAAGAAGACGATCTCGACGGCGATGCGCATGCTCGACAACGTCATCGACATCAACTACTACGCGGTCAAGAAGGCGCGTGACTCGAACCTGCGCCACCGTCCGGTCGGTCTGGGGCTGATGGGCTTCCAGGATGCGCTGTACCAGCTGCGCGTGCCGTATGCGTCGCAGGAAGCGGTGGAGTTCGCAGACCGTTCGATGGAGGCGATCTGCTACCACGCCTACTGGGCCTCGACCGACCTGGCCGCCGAGCGTGGCCGCTACCAGAGCTACGCTGGCTCGCTGTGGGACCGCGGCATCCTGCCCCTGGACTCGCTCAAGCTGCTGTTCGAGCAGCGCGGCGGCTATGTCGAGGTCGACACGTCGTCCACGCTGGACTGGGACGCGCTGCGTGCCCGCATCGGCGAGGTCGGCATGCGCAACTCGAACTGCGTGGCCATCGCGCCGACAGCGACCATCTCCAACATCATTGGTGTGGACGCCTCGATCGAGCCGAGCTTCGGCAACCTCTCGGTCAAGTCCAACCTGTCTGGCGAGTTCACCATCGTCAACGAGTACCTCGTGCGCGACCTGAAGAAGCTCGGCCTGTGGGACGACATCATGGTGATGGACCTCAAGCACTTCGACGGCTCGCTGCGCCGCATCGACCGTGTGCCCGAGGACTTGAAGCGCCTGTACGCGACCGCGTTCGAGGTCGAGCCGCGCTGGCTGGTGGAAGCGGGCGCCCGTCGTCAGAAGTGGATCGATCAGGCGCAGTCGCTGAACATCTACATGGCCGGTGCCTCGGGCAAGAAGCTCGACGAGACCTACAAGCTGGCCTGGCTGCGCGGCCTGAAGACGACCTACTACCTCCGCACGACCAGCGCCACCAGCGCCGAGAAGTCGACCGTCGGTGCCGGCTCGCACAACGCGGTCAGCGCGGGCAGCACGGGGGGCATGAACGCCGCGTCCTCGCTCGACAAGGCCGCCGCAGCCGCCCAGGCGCTGATGGCCGCCGCTGCGGACGCGACGCCGGCCACGGACGTCAAGTTCTGCGCGATCGACGATCCGGGCTGCGAAGCCTGTCAGTGATCCCATCCCGTCCATGACCACGGAATGAAACTGTCCGGACACCAGCGCTTCGGGGCCTGAAACCCCCAAGAATTGCTTGGTGTTTGGACACAACATTCCGATAATTCACCCCCACTAGGAAGTCAGACATGCTGGTCTGGGAAGACACCCCGCGTTCCACGCCCACCCCCTCGAATTTCACTGAACCGAACGGCGTTGCTGCCGGTTCGGATGCAGCTTCGACGGCCGTGCACGGCGCCAGCGAGCGTCGCGTCAACGCTGCCGACAAGCGCATCATCAATGCCAAGACCGACGTCAACCAGCTTGTGCCGTTCAAGTACAAGTGGGCCTGGGACAAGTACCTCGCCACCTGCGCCAACCACTGGATGCCGCAGGAAGTGAACATGAGCCGCGACATCGCGCTCTGGAAGGATCCGAACGGTCTGACCGAGGACGAGCGCCGCATCGTCAAGCGCAACCTCGGCTTCTTCACCACCGCCGACTCGCTGGCCGCCAACAACATCGTGCTGGGCACCTACCGCCACATCACGGCGCCCGAGTGCCGCCAGTTCCTGCTGCGCCAGGCCTTCGAGGAAGCGATCCACACCCACGCCTACCAGTACATCGTCGAGTCGCTCGGCCTGGACGAGAGCGAGATCTTCAACGCCTACAACGAAGTCCAGTCGATCCGCGACAAGGACGAGTTCCTGATCCCCTTCATCGAGGCGATCATGGACCCGCACTTCAAGACCGGCACGCCCGAGACCGACCAGACGCTGCTGAAGTCGCTGATCGTGTTCGCGTGCCTGATGGAAGGGCTGTTCTTCTACGTCGGCTTCACGCAGATCCTGGC
>NZ_JBFPGY010000244.1:0-2531 GCF_041083715.1 Sphaerotilus sp. | reverse complement strand
GGATTGGCGTCGCCGCCGGGCAGGCGGTTCTCCAGCCGCCGGTTCGCCGGGCTGGCCGGTGGCAGCCGGAACGCCACGCCGCGGTCGTCGCCGCCCCAGTCGGCGGTGGTCGGCGAGGCGTCGCCACAGTTCATGCGGTCGAAGGTGTGGCCGTAGGGCGCGAACAGCGCCAGCGCCGCCGCGGCATCCCGCTGCAAGCCGGCGACGAAGTGCGCCAGCCGCGGGGAGGCCTGGCCATCGGGCTGGCTGAAGATGTTGCGGCCGCTGGTGGTGTCCTGCAGGCTGACATGCCAGTGCATTCCTGTGCCGGGCTGGTCCAGGAACGGCTTGGCGATGAATGTCGCCAGAAACCCCTGCCGCACCGCCGTCTCGCGCGCCAGCCGTTTGAAGCGCCACACCGCGTCGGCCATTGCCAGCGGCTCGCCGGGCGCGAAGTTGACCTCGTACTGCCCGCAGGCGGATTCGTGTGCATGGCCCGTCACCGGGATGCGCTGCGCCGCGCAGGCCGCGAACAGCGCATCGAAGTAGGCGGCGAAATGCGTGGTGCGCTCCAGCGAGGCGATCTCCAGCGCGTGCTCACGCGAGCCGGATGGTCCGGGCACGCCCGCCGCCCGCAAGCCACCTTCGGCCGTGCGCTCGACGAGGAAAAACTCCAGCTCCGGCGCCACCGTGGCGCGCAGCCCGGCTGCCGCCAGCCGTTCGATCACCCGGCGCAGCGCCGCCCGCGGCGAGAAGCGGCGCGCATCCGGCGCCAGCCCGGTTGGTTCGCAGACCACACTCACCCGGTCCTCGCGCCCCGGCACCGGCACGGCCGTGGCCAAGTCGGGCTCCAGGTGCAGATCGCCGTACGCCTCGGGCAACAACGGCCCGAACACCGTGTCCGGCTCGCCCCCGGTCAGCGTCACGCCGAGCACCACCGATGGCAGCTTGCACCCGCGCATCGCCTCGAAATCCGCCCGCGCCACGACCTTGCCGCGGGCCACCGACGTGAAATCGGCCACCGCGCATTCGACCGTGCGCACCGTGTCGGGCAGGCCGCTCCAGCTCATGGCGAGGGCCGCGCCACGCCGAGCAGGTCCGCGCCGAGGGCCTCGGCCACTTCGATGCCATCCACGCCCGCCGACATGATCCCGCCCGCGTAGCCTGCGCCTTCACCGGCCGGGTAGAGGCCGCGCACGTTCAGGCTCTGGAAGTCGCGCCCCCGCGTGAGGCGCAGCGGCGACGAGGTGCGCGTTTCCACGCCGGTCAGCACGGCGTCGGCCATCGAGAAGCCCTTGATCTGCTTCTCGAACGCGGGCAGCGCCTCGCGGATCGCGTCGAGCGCGTAGACGGGCAGCGAGCCGCGGTCCTTCTGCGCCAGGTCGGTCAGCAGCACGCCCGGCTTGTACGACGGCTCGACACTGCCGAGCACGCGGCTGCGCTGGCGCTTGATGAAATCGCCGACGAGCTGCCCCGGCGCCTGGTAGCCGCCTTCGCCGAGTTCGTAGGCGCGCGACTCCCAGAGGCGCTGGAAGGCCATGCCGTCGAGCGGGTTCACCGGCCCTGTGCCGCCCGGGTCCTGCCGGTAGTCCTCGGGCGAGATGCCGACGACGATGCCGGCGTTGGCGTTGCGCTCGTTGCGCGAGTACTGGCTCATGCCGTTGGTGACGACGCGCTCGGGTTCGGAGGTCGCCGCCACCACGGTTCCGCCCGGGCACATGCAGAAGCTGTAGACCGAGCGCCCGTTCTTCGCGTGATGCACCAGCTTGTAATCGGCCGCCCCGAGGATCGGATTCCCGGCGTTCGGGCCGAAGCGGGCGCGGTCGATGAGGCTCTGCGGATGTTCGATGCGGTAGCCGATCGAGAATGGCTTGGCCTCCATGTAGACGCCGCGCTCGTGCAGCATCGTGAAGGTGTCGCGGGCGCTGTGGCCGAGCGCGAGCACCACATGGTCGGCACGCAGCTCCTCGCCCGACGCCAGCGTCACGCCGCGGATGTGCCCGTCCTCGATGCGCACATCGCTCACCCGCTGCTCGAAGCGCACCTCGCCGCCCAGCGCGATGATCTCGGCGCGGATCTTCTCGACCATGCCGACGAGCCGGAAGGTGCCGATGTGCGGCTTGCTGACGTAGAGGATCTCCTCGGGCGCGCCGGACTTGACGAACTCGGTCAGCACCTTGCGCGTGAGGTGGCGCGGGTCGCTGATCTGGCTCCAGAGCTTGCCGTCGGAGAAGGTGCCGGCGCCGCCCTCGCCGAACTGCACGTTCGATTCCGGGTTCAGCTCGCGCTGGCGCCACAGGCCCCAGGTGTCCTTGGTGCGCTGGCGGACTTCCTTGCCGCGCTCCAGCACGATCGGCTTCAGGCCCATCTGCGCCAGGATCAGCGCCGCGAAGATCCCGCACGGCCCGAAGCCGATCACCAGCGGGCGCAGCCGCTCGCCGTGCACCGCGAAGTCGGCCGGTGCGTGGCCGACGAAGCGGTACGCCGTGTCCGGCGACGGGCGCACCTGCGGATCGCCCTCGAACTGCGCCAGCACGGCCGCCTCGTCGCGC
>NZ_JBFPGY010000243.1:0-8310 GCF_041083715.1 Sphaerotilus sp. | reverse complement strand
GGCCGCTCGCAGGACGAGGCGAAGCAGCGCGGCCTGAAGATGCTCGACCGCGTGGGCCTGATGGCCCACAAGGACAAGTTCCCTGGCCAGCTCTCCGGTGGGCAGCAGCAGCGGGTGGCCATCGCCCGCGCGCTGTCGATGGACCCGATCGTGATGCTGTTCGACGAGCCGACTTCGGCGCTGGACCCCGAGATGGTGGGCGAAGTGCTGGACGTCATGGTCAAGCTGGCGCAGGAAGGCATGACGATGATGGTCGTCACGCACGAGATGGGGTTTGCCAAGAAGGTCAGCCACCGCGTGATCTTCATGGACCAGGGCAAGATCATCGAGGACTGCCCGAAGGAGGCCTTCTTCGGCGACCCGGATGCCCGCTCGCCGCGTGCCAAGGAATTCCTCTCCAAGATTCTGGGCCACTGACGCCCGCCGATCGACCCAGCCTTGGAACCATCCCGGATCTTCGGGCCCAGCCGACCGCTGTGGCCCTCGCTGCGCAGGCTGCTCGGCATCGTGCTGGCGGCACTGGCTGTCGGGCTGGCCGGGTGGAGCGGGTTCCGGATCAGCGAGCGCCACGGCACGCTGGCGCTGCGCGAGGAGTCGAACCACCGGCTCGATCTGTTTGCCTCCGCGGTGGAGGGCATGGTCAAGCGGCTCGAACACGTGCCTGCCACGATCCAGCTCAACCAGGACGTGCAGGCGCTGCTGCTGGAGCCGCGCCACGCGCTGCGCGTCAGCCGCGTCAACGACTACCTGCGCCGGTTGAACGCCCACCTGGGCAGCCTGGCGGTGTACGTGATGGATGAGCGCGGCGTGGTCGTCGCCTCCAGCAACAGCGATCTGGGCGATGACAGCCAGCTGGGCGAAGATCTGTCCTTCCGCCCCTATTTTCTCGAAGCCCTGTCCGGTCAGGTCGGGCGCCATTTCGCCATCGGTGCCAAGAGCGGGCAGCCTGGCTACTTCGTCTCGCATCCGATTCGCGACGGCGCCCGCGTGCTTGGGGTGGCCACCATCAAGATCAGCCTCGACCCGGTGGACGAAGTCTGGGACATGCTCGGCGCGCCCGCACTGCTGGCCGACACCAACCAGGTCGTGATCCTCTCCTCGCGGCCGGAGTGGCGCTATACCGCGTTGACCGAGCTGTCCCTGGAGCGTCGGGTCGATCTGCAGATCACCCGGCTCTACAACAACCAGCAGATTCCGCGCTTCCCGCTGCCGGTGAAGCTGTCGATCGACGAGGACAGCCAGGTGCTCGAAGGCGTGCTGCCCGGCGGTCTGCCACCCGAGTCCGACGCGGTTCGCCCGGTGCGCAGCAGCACGCTGGTGCTCGGCCGCACGCTGGATGGCATGGACTGGCGGCTGCTGATCTTTTCGGACCTGCGCGGTGTACGCAACCAGGCGGTGCTGAACAGCATGCTGTCTGCCGTGGCAGCGGGGTTCGTGCTGCTGCTGGCGCTGTACCTGAACCAGCGCCGCCGCATCGCGCGCCAGAAGATCGAGTCGCGGCAGATGCTGGAGCGCGCCAACACCGAACTGGAGCACAAGGTCGCCCGCCGCACCCGCGCGCTGACCGACTCCAACACCCGGCTGCGCCGCGAGATCGCCGAGCGCGAGCAGGCCGAGCTGACGCTGCGCGCTGCGCAGGACGAGCTGGTCCACGCGGCCAAGATGGCCGTGCTCGGACAGCTCGCCACTGGCATCACCCACGAGCTGACGCAGCCGCTGGGCGCCATCCGCACGCTTTCGGGCAACGCGCTGGAGTTCATGCGCCGGGGTGACCTGAAGGCCGTGTCGGGCAACCTGCAGTTCGTCACCCGGCTGGCCGACCAGATGGGCAGCATCATCCAGCCGCTCAAGGGCTTCGCGCGCAAGTCGCTGGCGCAGCCCGCGGCGACCGATGTGGCCCACGCTGTCAGCAACGCGCTCTTTCTCTATGACCAGCGTCTGCGCCGGGAGGGCATCACGGTATACAACCGCTGCGAGCCTGGCCAGGTCATCGCCTGGTGTGATCCGAACCGGCTGGAGCAGGTGCTGATCAACCTGATCGGCAATGCGATGGACGCGATGCGCGACGCCGAGGTCAAGGCGCTGACGCTGGAAGCCACCTCCGACGCGTCGGGCAGTCCGCCACTGCGCATCGACGTGATCGACACCGGACCGGGTGTGCCCGAAGAGGTCCGCCAGCGCCTGTTCGAGCCGTTCTTCACCACCAAGGACCCTGGTGTCGGGCTCGGGCTCGGTCTGGCCATCTCGCGCGACATCGTGCGCGAGTTCCACGGCGACCTCGAAGCGGACAATCGGCCCGGTGGCGGGGCCTGTTTCACTGTGCGGCTGCCAGCAGCGCCCCCCCAGGAAGAATCCACAGCCCCATGACCGCTCTGACGTCCACCGCACTCACTGTCCTCATCGTCGAAGACGACTTCCACATGCAGCTCGGCTGCGTCCAGGCCCTGCAGCTCGCTGGCCTGTCGGTGGAGGCGGTCGATTCCGCCGAAGCGGCGATCCCGCTCATCACGCCTGGCTACACCGGCATCGTCGTCACCGACATGCGCCTGCCCAGGGCGGACGGGCTCTCGCTCGTGCGCCACTGCCATGCGCTCGACCCCGATCTGCCCGTCATCATGATCACCGGCCACGGCGACGTGACGCTGGCGGTCGAGGCCATGCGCAGCGGTGCCTACGACTTCATCCCCAAGCCGTTCTCGCCCGAGATCCTGATCGAGGTCGTGCGCCGCGCGATGGAAAAGCGCAGCCTCACGCTGGAAGTCGCCACGCTGCGCCGTGTGCTGGCACGCCGCGAAGGGATCGACGGCAAGCTCATCGGCCGCTCGCCCCAGATCCAGCGGGTGCGCCGGCTGGTGATGGAGGTGGCGGACAGTCCCGTGGATGTGCTGATCCAGGGCGAGACCGGCACCGGCAAGGAAGTGGTGGCGCGTGCGCTGCACGACTTCTCCGGCCGGCGCGAGAGCAGCTACGTGGCACTCAACTGCGGTGGTGTGCCCGACACGCTGCTCGACAGCGAGCTGTTCGGCCACGAGGCCGGTGCCTTCACCGGTGCGCAGAAGCGGCGCATCGGCAAGATCGAGTACGCCAACGGCGGCACCCTGTTCCTCGACGAGCTGGAAACCATGCCGATGGGCATGCAGATCAAGCTGCTGCGGGTGTTGCAGGAACGCGAGATCGAGCGCCTGGGCTCTAACCTGTCGCTGCCGGTCGACGTGCGGGTGGTGGCGGCGACCAAGGAGGACCTGCTCCTGCGCGCGCAGCAGGGCGGCTTTCGGGCCGATCTGTACTACCGGCTCAACGTGGTCACGATCGAGCTGCCGCCGCTGCGCGAGCGGCGCGAGGACATTCCTGTGCTGCTGGAGCATTTCATGCTCCTCGCCACCAGCCGCTTCAACCGCCCACCGCCGCAGGTCACCACCGAGCAGATGCACCGCCTGATGGCCCACCACTGGCCTGGCAACGTGCGTGAACTGCGCAATGTGGCGGACTGCCTGGTGCTGGGCGTGCGCAAGGACATCCTCGGCCCCGGTCCGGCGTCCGAGCCGGCGGGCGCCAGCGCGGACGAGGGGCTGTCGCTGTCCGATTCGGTCGACAGCTTCGAGCGCAGCCTGATTGCGGCAGAGCTGCGCCGTCAGGACGGCAACATCGCCCGCACCGCCAAGGAACTGCGCGTGCCCAAGACGACGCTGAACGACAAGATCCGCAAGTACCGGCTGCAGGGCGAGTAGGCCACCGATTCCGGTCGCGTTGGGTCAGGCGGGATCCGACGCTGCAGCGCCGTGGTGCATGGCGAAGGCCAGCGCCTGCGCCAGGCCATGTGCCGCGTTGGCGTAGGTATAGCCGGCGACCAGCTCGCGGCTGCGGGCGGACATGCGCTGCCACAGCGCGGCATCGGTCAGCAGCGCGCTGGCGGCGTCGATCCAGGCGGGCAGATCGAGCGGCAGGATGCGGCCGTTCTCGTGGTCGCGCACGATCTCGCCGGAGGTGCCGGCCATGGGCGTCTGCAGGACCGGCAGGCCGACCGCGCAGGCCTCGTTGACCACCACGCCCCAGACGTCGCCACGCGTCGGAAACAGCAGCACACGCCCGCGCCGGTAGGCCAGCGGCAGCGCGGTCTGGTCCAGAAAACCGGGCAAGCGCACGTCGAGGAGATCGGCTGCCGCCGTCGCTCTGGCTTGCAGCTGGTCCCGGAGCGGACCACTGCCCAGGAACTCGATCGTCACCCTGCGTCCCAGCTGGCGGGCCACACCGAGCGCCACGTCCAGCGCGAACTCCGGGCTTTTGTCCGGATGCATCCGGCCGCTGACGACGAAGTCCACCGTGCGTTCGATCGGCAGGAGGTCCGCCGCCTCGAAGCGTGCCATGTCGGCGCACAGGTGCGACTGGAAGCAGCGTTCCTGTGCAATGCCGTAGGACGCAAACAGGCGCCGGGATCCGACGCTCGCTCCCACGAAGGCGTGCGATCGGCGAAACACGATCCGGCGCAGCAGATGGTGCATGCGGGTCAGATGAAGTTCTGATTCGTAGGTCCCATCGGTCATCGGGACATGTGGAATGCCGTGGCGCCATGCATGGAGAAAGGCCGACAGGTACGGCTGGCCGAAGGCGGTCGTGACGATGGCGTCGGGCGCGATCTTGGTCAGCAGGGTGGGCAGACCGGTGTTGAAGTGGATGTACTTGTCACGCACCGTCAGTTCGCGGGACGGTGGGTAGTGGACACGCACCGTGTCTGCGGCGTCATCCACCCGCCAGTCCCGGTTCGGCTCCCGGCGTGTCAGGTAGATGCAGTGCACCTCGGCGCCTGTCAGGGCGGGCAGGGCGGCAAACACCGGGATCCGGTAGGGCGACGGCATGTTGGTGACGATCGCGATCCGGGGGCGCCGGGAGGGTGTCGGGGTGCGCTGGTGAAGCATGGGATGGACGCGGAAGTGCACTCGCTGCAGAGCGGCAATGGTAGTGAGGGCCGCCCTGGCGGCCGTGTGCACATTGACACGCTCTGCCCCCGGAATCAGGGATTCCGGTGCGCCTGGGTGTCCAGCCAGTCGAGCAGGCGCTGCCCGATCGCCCGGTGGCCTTGCGCGGATGTGTGCGTGTCGTTCGGACTGTAGAGGTCGCGGGTCTGGCGGCTCAGGCGCACGAAGTGGCTGAACAGGTCCGGCCCGAGCCCGGCGCGCTCCAGCACGGTCCCGATGCCGGTGGCCCGGTCGGGCTCCAGGTAGACGCTGGTCTTGTTGGGCACCACGAGCCAGGTGATGGCCAGCCCGGGATGCCGGGCGGAGATCCGCTGCATCCGCTCCACCATGGCGGGCGAGAACGGCGGCGCGGTTCGATCCTGCGCGAAGAACAGCCCGCGGTCGCAGGCGTGGTGGCTGAAGCGCTGGCAGCCGCCGGGCAGGCGCTGGATGCGCACCTGCTCGGCGCCGTCGTGGCGGTTGACCACCTCCGGTGCATCTGTGTGCAGGGCCTTCCAGGTGTGCAGCGTCGTCAGCAGCCCGGTGAACAAGGATTCGCGGGTGTTCAGGCCGAACGCGCCTGCCGTCTCGCGGTCACGGGCCACATGGCGGGTCTGCAGCGGGTGGGGATCCTGGCGGGCGGCGCAGGCGAGGGAGCGGTCCAGCCGATCGTCCAGGGCGCGCTCCACCGACTCGATGACCACGGTCGTGCCGCGGAAACCCTGCCTGCGCAGCAGGGACTCCAGGTCGGCGCAGACCGGGCCGAGTGTTTCCCAGTGCACGGTGGCGACCTTCATGCCCTGCGCGACCAGCACCGCCTGCCAGCGCAGTGGCGCGGAGAAGCTGTCCCCGATGACCAGCACCTCGGCCTCGTCCAGCGCGCTGGACACGCGCAGCGCCGGGTCCGTCGTGGTCGCCTGCACGGTCGGGCCGAATGCGGTTTCCGACAGTCGGCCGATGCGGGTCAGGTCGCCCTGGAACGGCGGGGTCAGGACTGTCCACACCAGCAACGCGGCCACCAGGGCCAGACAGGTGCCGAACGCCAGCAGCCACAGCCGCACGGCAGTGTCATCGGAATCAGGCGTGTGCATGGCGACTCGGCACTCAGAACTGGAAGTACAGGAAGGCGCTGTGCACACCCAGATGCGCCACACCGGCCAGGAACAGCCCGCCCGTTGCCATCGCGCTCAGCACGACCCTGCGGCGGCTCGACACCTGCGGGGGCAGCCAGCGCCCCAGCGTGCCCGAGTTGGGCAGGCAGAACGCCACCACGGCGCACACCAGGAAACGCTGGTAGAACTCGGCCATCTGGTAGGGCAGGTCGAAGCCGTGGAACGGGTGGCTCGACCAGCCGTTGAATCCGGCCATGCCGCGGTACACCGCCCCGGCCACCGCCAGCGACTCGGCCCGGAACACCACCCAGGCGAGCGTCACCGCCACGAAGGTCAGCACCGCGCCCGTCCACTGCGTCGCCTGGCCACCAGGCTGCACGCCGAACCGGGCCCGCCAGAGGTGATTGAGCACCAGGCCAGCGCCGTGCAGCGCACCCCAGACGACAAAGGTCCACGACGCACCGTGCCACAGCCCGCCGAGCAGCATCGTCAGCGCGAGGTTGCCGTACCGCCGGGCAGTGCCGTGGCGGTTGCCGCCGAGCGGCACGTAGAGGTAGTCGCGCAAAAAGGTCGACAGCGAGATGTGCCAGCGGCGCCAGAACGCGATGAGACTGGTGGCCTGGTAGGGCGAATCGAAGTTGATCGGCAGCCGGATGCCCAGGCACAGCGACAGCCCGATGGCCATGTCAGAGTAGCCGGAGAAGTCGAAGTAGATCTGGAATGCGTAGGCGACGGCACCGAGCCACGCCGTCAGCATCGTGAGGTCCACGCCACGGCCCGCGGCGCCGAACACGACGTCGGCGTACTGGCCCACCGGGTCCGCCAGCAGCAGCTTCTTGCCCAGCCCGACCGTGAAGGTGGCGAGTCCGAGCACCAGCTTCGTGCGGTCGAGCCGGTAGCTGGCTGGATCGGCGAACTGCGGCATCATCTGCGCGTGGTGCAGCACCGGCCCGGCGATCAGGTGCGGGAAGTAGGTGACGAAGAGCAGGTAGTGCGAGAACGAGCGCTCGCGCACCTGGCCCGCCCAGGCATCGACCAGGAAGGCGATCTGCGTGAAGGTGTAGAACGAGATGCCGATCGGCAGCAGCAGGTGGGGCAGTGGCCAGGCGGTGCCGGTGACCGTGTTGACGTTGTCGATGAAGAAGTCGGCGTACTTGAACAGTCCGAGCAGCCCCAGGTTCACCGCCAGTGCGCCACGCAGCCGCCACAGGCGCGTGCGGTCGCTGCGGTCGGCCTGCGGCGTGGTCCACCGGCCGGCGAGGAAGTTGAAGCCGATCGAGCCGAGCAGCAGCGGCAGCGCCGACAGGCTCCACCAGCCGTAGAAGAACAGCGAAGCACCTCCCAGGAAACGCGCCGCTGCCAGCGCCCGCTGCGGCCCGAGCAGGACATGCCCGGCCAGCACCAGCGGGAAGAACAGGAAGAGGAACTCGTAGGAGTTGAACAGCATCGGCGTGGCCGGCCGACGTCAGCGCCCCGGGCCCCGGCGGCGCTGCTTGGAGGCGGACTGTGCGGCCCGGATCGCTGCGGCCAGCCCCGGCCACGCCAGGTACACGCACTTGCGCACGCGCCAGCCGACGTCGACGGGCGAGGGGCGCAGCGTGATCCGCCAGCGTGCCAGGGCGCCTGGTGCGTCCAGCAGCGACTCGATGAACCGCTCGCGCTGGTACTCCCGGTCGGTCGCGCGCTGCACCACGTCCAGGCAACCCGCGATCTGCGCATCGTGCAGCCACTGCTGGTGCAGCGCGACGTGGATGACGTTGTGGCGCCGCGCCCAGGCGATGAAACGCGCACCCGAGAACTCCCGCATCCGGTCGGACACGCCACCGCGGCGGTAGCGCACCAGCGGTGCGTCGATCGTGCAGGCGCCGCCGCCACACAGCGCCCGCAGCAGGTTGACCTGGTCCTCGTAGGAGACGCGGGGCAGCAGGGGGCCGAAGCGCTCGAACAGCCGGCGGGTGAACGCATGGGCGGCGCCGATGATGTAAGGTCGCCGCTGCGCCCAGTCCTCCACGGTACGCCACTGCGACAGGTCATCCACCCGCACCACGCCGAGGTCCTCGCCTTCGGGGCCCATGTCGATGAGGTGGCTGGCGATCAGGTCGAGACGCTGCCCCGACGCATCCCAGGCCTGCGCGACGCGGGCGACCCGCTCGGGCAGCGACAGGTCGTCGCCGGCCATCATCACCAGCAGCTCGCCCTGGGCCGCTTCGACGACCGCGTTGAAGTGGCCGTTGATGCCCAGGTTG
>NZ_JBFPGY010000242.1:0-8314 GCF_041083715.1 Sphaerotilus sp. | reverse complement strand
ACTGTTTCTCTGCAGGTGGTGCGCGACGGCAGTGACGCCACCGCAGTCCAGTCCGCACTCAAGCAGGTGCTCGACGCGGCCCTGAACGAGACACGCAGGCTGGCGGACCCGGTGGGCATGGCCGTGCGCACGGAAGGATTCAACCTCTCGCCGCGCTATGGCCGCGATGGCAAGCCCAATGGGTGGACCGGCACGGCCGGCCTGGTGCTGGAAGGCAAGGACATCGCCCGCGTGGCCACGGCGGCGGGCAAGCTGACGGCGATGGCCATCGTCGGAACCGGCTACAGCCTGTCCCGGGAGTTGCGCGAACGCAACGAGGCGGAACTGACGGCCCAGGCGATCCAGAAATTCCGCGCACGGGCGGACGCCATGGCGAAGCAGTTTGGCTACACCGGCTACCAACTGCGCGAAGTGAGCGTGCAGTCCAGCGACGGAGATCTGGGCGGGCACCCACCGATGGCGATGGTGCGGGCCACCGCGCTGCAGGCCGATGCGGCGCCACTGCCAACCGAAGCCGGCAAGGGCCTGCTCAGTGCCACCGTGCAAGGATCGGTGACGCTGACGCGCTGAGGGGCTGGCTTACTGGGCCGTCCAGCCGCCGTCCACGTTCCAGGCCACGCCGCGCACGTTGTTGCCGGCGGGCGAGCACAGGAAGACGGCCAGTTCGCCCAGCTCTTCCGGCGTGGTGAACTGCAGCGAGGGCTGCTTTTCACCCAGCAGGCGGCGCACGGCCTCCGTGTTGTCCACGCCGTCCTTGGCGGCGCGGGCATCGACCTGCTTCTGCACCAGCGGCGTGAGCACCCAGCCCGGGCAGATCGCATTGCAGGTCACGCCGGTGGTGGCGTTTTCCAGCGCAGTCACCTTGGTCAGGCCGACGACGCCATGCTTGGCTGCCACATAGGCCGCCTTCTGCGTGGACGCCACCAGGCCGTGGATCGACGCGATGTTGATGATGCGGCCCCAGTTCTTCGCCTGCATGGACGGCAGCGCCAGCCGCGTCGTGTGGAAGGTGGCGCTGAGGTTGATGGCGATGATCGCGTCCCAGCGCTCCACGGGGAAGTTCTCGATCGGCGCCACGTACTGGATGCCGGCGTTGTTCACCAGGATGTCCACGCCGGCGAATTCGGCCTGCGCGTAGGCCATCATCGCCTCGATCTCGGCGGGCTTGCTCATGTCGGCCCCGTGGTAGCCGACCTGCACGCCCAGCGCAGCCACTTCCGCCTTCGGTCCGTCGACATCACCGAAGCCATTGAGAATGACGTTCGCGCCCTGACGTGCCAGACACAGCGCCACGCCCAGCCCGATCCCGCTGGTGGAGCCGGTGACCAATGCGGTTTTACCTTTCAGCATGAATTCATCCTCTGGTGGTTGGTTAACATCCATTATCGGGCTCGAATCCGAGCCATCCCTGACACAGTCCCCCATGACCGAACCCCGCCTGCACCACGTCACCTGCGCCAATCCCAAGGGCCTGCACCGCATGGCCTACTGGGAATGGGGCGCGCAGGACAACCCCCGCGTGGTAGTCTGCACCCACGGCCTGTCCCGCCAGGGCCGCGATTTCGACACGCTGGCCCAGGCGCTGTCTGCAGATTTCCGGGTCGTCTGCCCGGACGTCGTCGGGCGCGGTCGGTCGGACTGGTTGCCGGACCCGATGCTCTACGCGGTGCCCACCTATGTGGCCGACATGGTCACGCTGCTGGCGCGGCTGAATGTCGAGCAGGTGTCGTGGGTCGGCACATCGATGGGCGGACTGATCGGGATGTCGCTGGCATCGTTGCGCGCCCAGGGCACGGCATCCCCGATCAGCCGTCTGGTGCTGAACGACGTCGGACCGGTGATCGAGTTCGCCTCGCTGCAGCGCATCGGCACCTACCTGGGCGCGCCGATGCGGTTCCCGTCGGTCGAGGCCGGCGCAGACTTCCTCTGGAGCATCTCGCAGAGCTTCGGCCCCCACACCCGTGAGCAATGGCTGGCACTGAGCCGACCGCAGTTCAAGCCGGCGCCCGAGGGCGGCTGGATGTTCCAGTACGACCCGGCGATTGCCGTCCCGTTCCGGGCGTTCACACCCGAGATCGCGGCGTTCAGCGAAGCCATGCTGTGGAAGGCCTACGACAGCATCACCGCGCCGACGCTGCTGGTGCGTGGCCAGGACTCGGATCTGCTGTCTGCCGACACGGCCCGCGCCATGGGCCAGCGCGGCCCGAAGGCGCCGTGCGTGGAGTTCGCTGGTGTCGGACACGCACCGACCCTGATCGCCGATGACCAGGTCGCCTGCGTGCGCGCGTTCCTGCTCGCCTGAGGTTGCCCGCGTGAAAAGCACCCGCCTCGAATCCGCCGAGGCCGCCGCACCCATCGTCCTGCTGGCGGCGGACGCGACCAGCGACACCGGCGAGATCACCTCGTTCGCGCAGGAGATGGACCGGCTCGACCGGGCGCGCCAGTTCGCGCAACCGCTGCTGGCCAACAGCCGCTTCGACACCGGCGAGAACGCGCTCGACCATGCCGATGGTGTCGCCGAGATCCTGCGCACCATCGGCGCAGCGCCGTCGATGCAGGCGGCGGTCTATCTGGTGTATGCCGGTGATTACCTGAGCGAGCCGGAAACCGTGGTCGAGCAGGCGTTCGGTGCTTCGTATGCGAGCCTCGTGACACACACGCGGCAGCTCGTGCGCATCCAGCGCAATGCACGCAACGCCTGGACGGACGAAACCGACCGCGAACTGCTGGCCGAGCAGCTGGAGCGGGTGCGCAAGATGCTGCTGGCGTTCTCGCGCGACTTGCGGGTGGTGCTGCTGCGTCTGGCGTCGCGGCTGCAGACACTGCGTTTCTATGCGGTCACCAAGGCGCCGTGCCCGGTTGCACTGGCGCGCGAGGCGCAGCAAGTGTTCGCGCCGCTGGCGAGCCGGCTGGGGATCTGGCAGATCAAGTGGGAGCTGGAAGACTTGGCGTTCCGTTTCCTGCGACCGGACGACTACAAGCGCATTGCCACGGAGCTGGCCGAAAAGCGCACCGAGCGCGAGCAGGGCATCGACGCCGCGCGGGACCATCTGGCACGCGAACTGGCGCAGGCCGGCCTGCACGCAGAGGTGTTCGGCCGCCCGAAGCACCTGTATTCCATCTGGAAAAAAATGCAGGGCAAGCAGCTCAAGCTGTCCCGCGTGTTCGATCTGCGGGCGCTGCGGGTGATCGTGGCCGCGGTGCCGGACTGCTACGCGGCGCTCAGCCGGGTGCACGAGGTCTGGCGGCCGCTGCCGGAGGAGTTCGACGACTACATCGCCCGGCCCAAGCCCAACGGCTACCAGTCGCTGCACACGGTTGTGCTCGACCATGAAGACCGGCCGCTGGAGATCCAGATCCGCACCCGCGAGATGCACGACCACGCCGAAAGCGGCGTGGCGGCACATTGGGCCTACAAGGAAGCGGGCACCAGGGGTTATGCCGGTGTGAGTGCCGCCGGCGACTTCGAAGGACGGGTGGCACAGGCGCGGCGCGCGGTGTTGCAGCAGCTGCTGGCGTGGGAGCGCGACTTCATCGGCCACAACACGCCTGCCCAGAGTTTTTTCGAAGAACGCATCTACGTCTTCACGCCACAGGCCCGGCTGATCGAGCTGCCCGCCAGCGCCACCGCGGTCGATCTGGCCTACAACCTGCACACCGACCTGGGGCACCGTTGCAGGGGCGCGCGCGTGGACGGCCAGATGGTGCCGCTGAACACGCCCCTGGTGAGCGGCCAGACGGTCGAGGTGATCACGACGAAGGAGGGCGGACCATCGCTCGACTGGCTCAACCCGCAGTTGGGCTATCTGAAGAGCCAGCGGTCGCGTGCCAAGGTGCGTGCCTGGTTCAACGCCCGTGCGCTGCAGGAGACGATTGCCCGTGGCCGCGAGGCCGTCGATCGGCTGCTGCAGCGCGAAGGCAAGACGGCGGTCAAGCTCGATGATCTGGCCGGGCAGCTCGGTTTCCGCAATGCCGAGGCGCTGTTCGAGGTGGTCGGCAAGGACGAATTCTCGCTGCGCAACATCGAGAGTGTGCTGCGGCCGCCTGCGCCGGTGGTGCCGCCGACACCCGAGTCCGAAATGCCGCTGTTCAAACCGGCGGCGGCCGGTCCTGGCGGGCGCAGCACGGTGCTGGTGGTCGGCGTCGAGTCGCTGCTCACGCAACTGGCCCATTGCTGCCGCCCGGCGCCACCGGACGCCATCGGCGGCTTTGTCACCCGAGGCAAGGGTGTGGCCGTGCACCGTGCCGATTGCGCCAACCTGCGACAGCTGGCGGGCCGCAATCCGGAGCGCCTGATCGATGTCCAGTGGGGCGAGACCGCACCCGTGCAGGGGCGACCGGCGGTCTATCCGGTCAACATCTCGGTCATGGCCCATGATCGGCAGGGGCTGCTGCGGGACATCTCGGAAGTCTTTGCCCGCGAGAAGTCCAACGTCATCGGCGTGAATACCCAGACCGTCCGCGAGACGGCACGGATGACCTTCACCATCGAGGTCAGAGATTCCTCCGCATTGGCCCACGTGCTGCGCCAGGTGGGAGAAGTGGACGGGGTTCAAAGTGCAAGAAGAAAATAATCGACCAAAAACGATTGACGTAATCCAAAAATACGCTATAGTTCGAGGCTCTTCAGGCGCATAGCTCAGTTGGTTAGAGCACCACCTTGACATGGTGGGGGTCGTTGGTTCGAATCCAATTGCGCCTACCAGAAGAACCTGAAAGACCGCCGCAAGGCACCCCAGGCGCATAGCTCAGTTGGTTAGAGCACCACCTTGACATGGTGGGGGTCGTTGGTTCGAATCCAATTGCGCCTACCAGATTGGAAAATTGAAAAGGCGCTGACAGGCACTGTCAGCGCCTTTTTCGTTGTTCGCGCTGTCGCACACCGTCGTACCCGTTGATTTGGGTGAAGTCCGGGGCAAACCCTAGCGAAAGGGCGCACCAAGGGCTGCCTAGAATCTTTGTGCACACGCACAGGACACAGGAGAGAGTTGCATGCCATCGAATCGCCGCGCCGCGGAAACGGCCACAGGTCAGCCCGACGGACCGCGCGTACTCAAGAAATACCCGAACCGCCGCCTCTACGACACCCAGACGAGCAGCTACATCACGCTCACGGACGTCAAGCAGATGGTGCTGGACGCAGAAGTCTTCGAGGTACGGGATGCCAAGTCCGGCGAGGAACTGACACGCAGCATCCTGCTGCAGATCATCCTGGAAGAGGAAAGCGCCGGCATGCCGATGTTCTCGACCCAGATGCTGGCCCAGCTTATCCGGTTCTACGGCCACACCATGCAGGGGATGATGGGCGAGTACATGGAGCGCAACCTCCAGGGCTTCGTCGATCTGCAGAAACGCTTCGCCGACCAGACCGGTGGCCTCTACGAAGGCAAGGCGTTCAACCCGGAAGCCTGGGCGAAGTTCATGGCCATGCAGCCCCCAGCCATGCAGCACATGATGAGCAACTACTTCGACCAGTCGAAGTCGATCTTCACGCAGATGCAGGAACAGATGCAGAAGCAGGCCGAGACCTTCTTTCCCGGCATGGCGGGATTCACGCCGCCGCCCGCCAAACCTTGACCGAGGGTCAGGTCTTCAGCCAGGGCTTGAGCACCGGCCAGATGTTGTCAAGGATGCGCGGGTGCGCTGTGGCATTCGGGTGAAGCCGGTCCGCCTGGAACCAGCGCACAGGATCAGGGTCATCCGCGATGCCGGCCAGCAGGAAGGGCACCAGCGCAGTTCTCTCCGACTTCGCCACCGCGCCGAACATCGCGAAAAAATCGCGCGTATAGGCCCCGCCGTAATTCGGCGGCACCTGCATCCCCACCACCAGTACCTTGGCTCCAGCCGCCTTGGCCGCCTGGGCGATGGCCACGAGGTTGTCCTGGCTGCTCTTGAGGGGCAGGCCGCGCAGCGCGTCATTGCTGCCCAGTTCGATCACCACGTGCGTGGGCCGGTGCTGCGAGAGCAGGGCGCCGATGCGCGCCCGCCCGCCCGACGTCGTGTCGCCGCTGATGCTGGCATTGACAATGGTCGCCGTGATCCTGTCCTGTGCCAGCCGGGTTTCCATCAGCGCGACCCAGCCGGTGCCGCGTGCCAGGCCGTACTCGGCCGACAAGCTGTCGCCGAGCACCAGGATGCGGACCTCGCGGCCAGTCGGCGCCGCCATGCCCGGCGAGCAAGCAACTCCGAGCGCCACGCAGGACACCATGCGCACGATACAGTCGCGGCGCGTCCAAACAGTGGTGTCATCAGGGTTCAGCATGGGTGTAGCGATCATTGAAGTAACCGGCGTCAGCAAGCGCGTCCGGGATTCCGCCGGGGAGCTGACGATTCTGCACGAGATCAGTTTTCAGCTCGCGCCGCGGGAATCGGTGGCAATTGTCGGTGCATCGGGGTCGGGGAAAAGCACGCTGCTCTCGATCCTGGCCGGGCTGGACACACCCAGCGACGGCACGGTCCGGCTCGACGGCATCGACCTGTTCGCACTCGACGAGGATGCACGTGCGGCAGTGCGCGGCGAACGCATCGGCTTCGTGTTCCAGAGCTTCCAGCTGATGGGCCACCTGAGCGCGCTGGAAAACGTGATGCTGCCGCTGGAACTGCGCGGCGAGCGCAACGCGCGGGCGCTGGCCACCGAGATGCTCGGCCGGGTCGGACTGGGACAGCGGCTTGGACACTATCCCAAGCTGCTGTCCGGTGGCGAGCAGCAACGGGTCGCGCTGGCGCGGGCCTTCGTGGTGCGGCCGGCATTGCTGCTGGCCGACGAGCCGACCGGCAGCCTCGACCATGCCACTGGCGAGTCGGTGATGCAGTTGATGTTCGAACTCAACCGCGAAATCGGTACGACGCTGATCCTGGTGACCCACGATCCACGCATCGCAGAGCGCTGCGATCGGCAGATCCGGCTGGAAGCCGGTCGCATGGTCTGAGCCTGCGCTGCGCTACCATCGGCGCTATGTCAGGAACACTACTTTTCGG
The DNA here is from genome assembly GCF_041083715.1 of Sphaerotilus sp. GTDB lineage: Bacteria > Pseudomonadota > Gammaproteobacteria > Burkholderiales > Burkholderiaceae_C > Sphaerotilus. The sequence continues at coordinate 1,336 of NZ_JBFPGY010000242.1, read as the reverse complement.
TTTCCACGCAGTGCAGGTGCGTCTGAAGACGGCGCCCGAATCGGTGCGTGAGGTCCACATCGACACGGCCCGCCGTGATGCGCGCATGCGCCAGTTCATCGAGCGCGCGCAAGCCAGCGGTCGCACCATCGTCGAAAGCGATGGTGCCCGTCTGGACAAGCTTGCGGGCACGACGCGCCATCAGGGCGTCGTGGCACGGGTCACGGTGCTCGCCGTGAACCACTCCCTCGACGACCTGCTCGACAGCGTCGAGGGCCCGCCGCTCGTGCTGCTGCTGGACGGCGTGACCGACCCGCACAACCTGGGCGCCTGCCTGCGGGTGGCCGATGGCGCGGGCGCGCACGCGGTCATCGCCCCGAAGGACCACGCCGTCGGCGTCAACGCCACGGTGGCCAAGGTGGCCAGCGGAGCGGCCGAGTCGGTGCCGTACTTCATGGTGACCAATCTGGCGCGCACGATGGGCGAGCTGAAAGAGCGCGACATCCTCGTCGTCGGCACCAGCGACGATGCCGAACAGTCGATCTACGACCTGGATCTCACCGGGCCGGTGGCGATCGTGCTGGGCGCCGAAGGCGCGGGCATGCGGGCGCTGACACGCAAGACCTGCGATGTGCTGGTCCACATCCCCATGCACGGGGCGGTCGAAAGCCTGAACGTGTCGGTCGCTTCGGCCGTCTGCCTCTATGAAGTGCTGCGCCAGCGTTCGCACCAAGGAGAGGCAGCATGACGGCCGCACGGCCTCGCCACCGGTCCATCCCTGCGCTCGCGCTGCTGCTGACCGCCGTTGCACTGGCTGGCTGCACCCAGGAAAAGCAGAACGAGATCCGCCGCAGCGTGCAGAACTGGACCGGCACGAATGGTGTGCTGGAGGTCTATGCGGGTGACAAGCTGGTCAAGCGCTTCATCAAGATCGACAAGATGAGCACCGCCTATGGCACCGACGACAAGCTGCCGCGCCCCTACCGCTACGGCTACGGCGTGCTCGACGAGAACCTCAACGGCACGCAGGACGAAGGCGAGAAGCGCGTCTACTTCGAGATCAGCGACTACTCGACGGCGTATGTGTTCTACGAGAGTCCGCGCTGATTGATGCTGGCTGATCAGGCCCAGTCCAGCGCGCCAGCCACCGCGCCCAGGCCGATCAGCCACATCGGACTGACCTGGGTCCGCAGCATCACGACAACCGTGAGCACGATCATCACAAGACCACCCGGTCGGCCGTGGCCCAGCACCGGCTGCGACAGCACCCACCCGGTCGACAGCAGCAAGCCGACCGTCAAGGGCGTCAGCCCGCTCGTGAACACGCGCACCGCCGGATGGTCCGGTCGACGCTGAC
>NZ_JBFPGY010000241.1:0-27008 GCF_041083715.1 Sphaerotilus sp. | reverse complement strand
CGTGAGCGTGAACGCGACGGCGATCGAGCGCGTGGTGTTCCGGAGCCTCTGCCTGTGCAGGGAGCGTTTCATCGGTTTCCTTGTACCGGGCATCGGCGCGGCTGCCCCAGGTGGTCAGGCTAGCGCAGAAGGGGCGCTGCGCCCAGCCCGTGCCGATGCTCCGAACGGTCATCGCTGCGTCATGCCCCGGTCATGGCGGTTACGGACGATGGCTGCATGAACCCTGCCTACGAGCCCGCCGAGACGGTCGGGCGGCGCCTCTCGGTGCGCACCGTCTTCATTTCCGACGTGCACCTGGGCACGCCGGGCTGTCAGGCCGAGGCACTGCTCGACTTCCTGCGCTGCGTCGAGTGCGAGACGCTCTACCTCGTCGGCGACATCGTCGACGGCTGGCAGCTGATGCGCCGCTGGTACTGGCCGCAGGCGCACAACGACGTCGTGCAGAAGGTGCTGCGCAAGGCGCGCAAGGGCACGCGTGTCGTGCTGGTGCCGGGCAACCACGACGAGTTCGCGCGCCGCTACCTCGGCCACAGCTTCGGCGGCATCGAGGTGGTCGAGGATGCCCTCCACCAGACCGCCGACGGCCGGCGCTTCTGGGTCATGCACGGCGATCTGTTCGACGGCGTCGTGCAGTGCGCACCATGGCTGGCGCACATCGGCGACGGGCTCTACCAGTTCACGCTGCGCCTGAACCGCACGCTGAACTCGGTGCGGGCCCGGGTCGGACTGCCGTACTGGTCGCTGTCGCGCTACCTGAAGCTCAAGGTCAAGCGCGCGGTCAGCTTCATCGGTGACTTCGAGGCCGCGGTGATCCGCGAAGCGAAGCGCCGTGGCGTGGATGGTGTCGTCTGCGGCCACATCCACCACGCCGAACTGCGCACCGTGGATGGTCTGACCTACGCCAACGATGGCGATTGGGTCGAGAGCCTGACGGCGCTGGTCGAACATGGCGACGGCCGCCTGGAGATCATCGAATGGTCCGAGGTGCTGCGCCAGCGGCAGCGCGCGGCGGTGCCGGCGCTGCCACTGTCGATCACGGCGACGTGAGCTGCGCGGTGCCGCTGGTCGGCGTGACGGCGCGGATCGGTTGCAGCGCCTGCGCGAACTGGCGGGTGGCCGCTTCCCAGGTGTAGCGCTCCGCGAACGCACGCACGCGCCGGCGGTCGCACTGCAGCGCGGCCAGGCAGGCGCGGCGCAGATCGGTGTCGATGACACCGCCTTCGCCGCTCGGGCCGACCACGTCGATCGGGCCGGTGGCCGGCAGCGCCGCCACCGGCGTGCCGCAGGCCATCGACTCGACCAGCACGAGCCCGAAGGTGTCGGTCTCGCTCGGGAAGACCATCACGTCCGCGCTGCGGTAGAGCGCCGCCAGGTCCGGCCCGGACAGCACACCGAACCAGCGCACGCCGGGGTATTGCCGCTGCAGCCGCGCCGCCTCGGGGCCGGCGCCGGCCACCCACTTCTCGCCGGGCAGGTCCATCTGCAGGAAGGCATCGACGTTCTTTTCCACCGCCAGCCGGCCGATGTAGAGAAACACCGGTCCGCTGCCCTCGGCGCGCGGCAGCGTCGGACCGTCCGGTGTGAACAGCTGCAGGTTGACGCCACGGCTCCACGGCGTGGGCAGCTGGTAGCCGTGGGTGCGCAGCTCGGTGCCCATGTGTTCGGTGGGTACCAGCGTGGCCTGGCCGGCGTTGTGGAAGCGGCGCAGCAGCGCGTGGGTCCAGCGCACGGGGATGCGGGTGCGCAGTTGCAGGTACTCGGGGAAGCGGCTGTGGTAGGCCGTCGTGAACGGCCAGCCACGCGACAGCGCCACCGAGCGCGCCGCCCAGCCGAGCGGGCCTTCGGTGGCGATGTGCAGGCAGTCGGGCGCCAGCGCGTCGAGCACGCGGGCGATCCGTCCCGGCGTCACCGCGGCCAGCCGGATGTCCGGGTAGGTCGGGCACGGCACGCTGAAAAACCCCTGCGGCGACACGAACTCGACCTGGTGGCCCAGCAGGCCCAGCTCGTGCGCGGTCATCTTCAGGGTGCGGACGACGCCGTTGACCTGGGGCTCCCAGGCGTCGGTGACGATGGCGATCTTCATGGACTGTCCTTGCAGGAAGTGGAAAGCGTGGAACGTTCAGGCCGTGCAGAACCGGGTATCGCCAGCACCTGGCGCTGCAGCTGCCGGTGGCGCAGCGCGATCAGCGCCATCAGCCCGGCGACCAGCCCGCCGAAGCCGGTCACCAGCGTGCCCAGGCCGAGTTCCAGCCCGGCGCACAGCGCATAGCTGCCGAGCATGAGCAGCACGCTGGCGTTTTCGTTGAAGTTCTGCACGGCCACCGAGCGGCCGGCACTCAGCAGCGTGCTGCCGCGGTGCTGCAGCAGCGCGTTCATCGGCACGACGAACAGCCCCGCCAGCAACCCGGCCGTGGCCAGCACCAGCGCGGCGGGCAGCCAGCGGTGCACGCCCGGCATCAGCAGGATCACCAGCCCCAGCAGCACACCCAGCGGCAGCACCCGGGTCGCCTGCGCCAGCGGCACCAGCCGCCCGGCCAGCGCCGCGCCCAGCACGACGCCGGTCGCCGACAGGCCCTGCAGATACGCTGCCTGTGCCAGCGTCAACCCGAGTTGTTCACCGGCCCAGCGCAGCACCAGGAACTGCAGCGTCGCGCCGACGCCCCAGAACAAGGTGGTCGTGGCCAGCGAGACCTGGCCGAGCGGGTCGGACCACAGCCGCAGGTGGTCGCGCCGGAACGCCCGCCACTGGTGCTGCAGCGGCGGTGCGGCGGGATAGCGGGCGCCGCTGTCGGGAATGCCCAGGTTCAGCAGCGCGGCCAGTCCGTAGAGCGCCAGCAGCACCGCGAACCCGGAGGCGGCGAAGCGCGGCTCGCTCAGCCCACCGCCGAGCACCGTGCCGAGCAGGATCGCCAGCACGGTCGTCACCTCGATCCAGCCATTGGCGGCCACCAGCCGCTCCGGGCGCACCAGCTCGGTCACCAGCCCGTACTTGGCCGGCGAATACACCGCCGCACCGGCGCCCGCGGCGCAGAAGCAGGCCGCCACCGGCGCACCGGCGGCCATCGCTGCGCAGGCCAGCGCCTTCACCGCGTTGGCTGCGCCCATCACGCGCGCCTTGGGCCAGCGGTCCGCCAGCGGGCCGACGACCGGCGCCAGCAGCACATACGCCAGCGTGAACACCAGCTTGAGCAGCGGCGGCAGCCAGAGCGGGCCACCCCGGGCCGCCACCTGGGCAATCGCCACCAGCAGCAGCGCGTTGTCGGCCAGCCCGGAGACGAACTGCGCCCCCATCAGCAAGTGAAAACCGCTGCGCTTCACGCCGGCACCCGTTCGCTCGATCAGTCGATCGGGCGAGTGTCGGCAGCGGGCGTGACGCCCGCGTGAAACGGCGGTGCGCGGATCAGGCTGGGATCGGACGCAGAGCCGCGGCTACCCCTGCGCGGTGGCGGCAGGCACGGGCGGCGTGCCCGCATCGGTGGACAGCGCCTCGCGGCAGCGCACCGGCCGCAGCAGGCCCTGCGACGGGTCCTCGATGGCCCGCGTCATGATGAACGGCGCCTGCGAGCGCACGCCGCCGAAGATGGTCGCGAACGCCACGTCCGCGGCATCCCGCCCGGTGCCGAAGCGCACGAAGGCCATCGGGATGGCGGTGCCGGACGGGTCGAAGATGTACCAGCGGTCGCCGAGCCAGACCTCCACGTAGGCGTGGAAGTCCGGCGGGCCGAGCGCGGGGTCGGCGCCGAAGTCGGTGCCGGTGGCGAAGCGGGCCGGGATGTTCAGCGCCCGGCACAGCGCGATCATCAGGTGCGCGAAGTCGCGGCAGACGCCGACGCGCTCGATCAGCGTGTCCAGCGCCGAGGTGGTCGAGTTGGACACGTTGGACGTGAAGCTCACCCGGCTGCGCACCCAGTCCACGATGGCCTGCACACGCCCGTGTCCTTGCCACAGCGCACCGAATTCGTGCGCGGCGAGGCGCAGCAGGCGGTCGGACTGGCAGTAGCGGCTCGGGTAGATGTAGCCGATCACCTCCGGCGGCAGCCGGTAGACGGGCACCTCGGCCAGATGCGCCGGCTCGGCGAAGTGGTGGGTGATGTCGAGCGTGGCCGCGTAGGACAGCTTCAGCGGACCGGGCAGGGCGCGCACGCGCATGTAGCGGGTGCCGGTCGCCGCGTCGGTGTGGATGTGCGGCACGACCGGCTGGCTCAGCACCAGATGCTCGGCGGAGACTTTCTGGCAGGCGGTCTGGGCGGCGTGGATGTTGAAGACGAAGTCGGCGCCATTGGCATCGATGTCGTAGTTCAGCTCGACTTGCAGTTCGATGCGGATCATGGGGCTACCTGAAGGTGAGGAACGGAGATTTCATGCAGTATGCGTGCCTGGGTTTTTCATCGGGAGTTTTTCATGCCGCTGTCCACTTATGGCGTGCTCAAGGGCACCGTGCTCGGTCATCTGCGCAACGCGGACGATGACCATTACCAACTGCTCGTCGATGCCGGCGGCGAGATGGACCGCATCGCGGTCAACGTCAAGTCCTCGGCGCCGAATGCGCCGTCCATGGTGCTGTTCCAGACCGTGACCGCGCTGCCGGCGGCGTTCACCGCGGCACTGCTGGCGCTGCCGGCCGGCTACCGCCAGCTGCCGCACGCGTCGGGTGGCCTGGCCATCGACTACGTGCGCGGCGGCGTGGTCAAGCCGGCATCGATGAAGCCGGTGCCCCCGGACGCGCCCGGTGTCGACAACGACCTGAAGGACAAGGTCGAGGCTGCCGCGCTGAAGGCGATGGCCACACCCGGCGCACAGGTCTTCGCCTTCGGTGCGAAATGGGGACCGGAAACAACCAAGGCGGACCAGTACTTCAAGTTCAAGCCCGGCAACGGCATCCATGACATCCACATGAACCAGGGCAACGGCGCGCCGTACATGGCCGACAACGGCACCTGGCAGGACGGCGCGCTGGTGTTCGGCTACCCCGGCAAGGCGGGGGCGGCGTGGACGTGGCGGGCGTTCTTCTTTGCGTTCCAGTCGCAGAGTTTCAGGACGGACGACAAGGGCAATCCGGTCTGAGCTGCCGCGGCAGCGTCAGCAGTCGAGGCCGTGGAACGCCTGGTGCTGCGCGTAGCTGTCGATCCGGTGCCGGAACTTCGCGACCTGGCCGGCGGCGTTGAAGGTCCACAGGTGGGCTTCGTCGATCTCATGCACGCGGCGGCCGGTGGCTTTCACGGTGAAGTCGACATCGACGATGGCCACGACCAGACCGTCACCGGCCAGGAAGGTCTTGGGCACGAAGTGGGTGATCTCGATCTGGCCGAGCGCCTGGAAGAAGGCCACGGCCGCCGCGTGGCCGCGACCGCCCTGGACCCACGGCGTGTCGGTGGTTCGAGGGCCATATTCCCATTCCACGTCCCTGGCGACCTGTTCGAGGATTGCGGGGATGTCACCCCGCCGCCAGCGCCCGTCCGATCAGGATCTTCTGCACATCGCTCGTCCCCTCGTAGATCTGGCACACCCGCACGTCCCGGTAGATCCGCTCCACCGGAAAGTCGCTGACATAGCCATAGCCGCCGAAGGTCTGGATCGCCATCGAGCAGACCTTCTCGGCCATCTCGCTGGCGAAGAGCTTGGCCATCGCGGCTTCCTTGAGGCAGGGGATGCCGGCGTCCTTCATCGACGCGGCGTGCCAGATGAGCTGGCGGGCGGCTTCGAGCTGCATCGCCATCTCGGCCAGCCGGAACTGCACCGCCTGGTGCTCGAAGATCGGCACGCCGAAGGCCACGCGCTCCTTGCTGTAGCGCAGCGCCGCCTCGAACGCCGCCCGCGCCATGCCCAGGCTCTGCGCCGCGATGCCGATGCGCCCGCCTTCCAGCCCGGCCAGCGCGATCTTCAGGCCCTGGCCTTCGTCGCCCAGGCGGTTGGCGGCCGGGATGCGGCAGTTCTCGAACAGGATCTGCGCCGTGTCCGAGCTGTGCTGGCCCATCTTGTCTTCCAGGCGCGCCACCGTGTAGCCGGGCGTGCCCGTCGGCACGAGGAAGGCGCTGATGCCGCGCTTGCCGGCGGCCTTGTCGGTCACGGCCATGACGATCGCCACGTCGCCGTGTTTCCCGCTGGTGATGAACTGCTTGACGCCGTTGAGCACGTAGTCGTCGCCATCGCGCACTGCCGTCGTCTTCAGCCCGCCCGCTTCCGATCCGACGTGCGGCTCGGTCAGGCAGAACGCGCCGAGCAGGTCGCCACGGGCCAGCGGCTTGAGGAACGCCTGCTTCTGCGCCTCGTCGGCGAAGCCCATCAGGATCGAGCAGACGGGGCAGTTGTTGACGCTGATCACCGTCGAGGTGCCGCCGTCGCCCGCCGCGACCTCTTCGAGGATCAGCGCCAGCGCCAGGTAGTCCAGCCCTGCGCCGTCGTACTCGGTCGGCACCGCCACGCCGTAGCAGCCCAGCGCGGCCAGCCCCTTCAGCTCGGCAGCGGGGAAGTGGTGCTCCTTGTCCCAGCGCGCCGCGTGCGGGGCGATCTGGTCTTGCACATAGGAGCGGATGGCGTCCTGGATGGCGCGGTGGTCGTCGCTGAGCAGCATGGGCGTCTCTTTCGGGGTCTTGTTGTGGGCAGTCGGTGGACTTACCAGGGCAGCGGTGTGCCGTCGTGGTTCAGGAAGCTGCCGTTGTCGGCCGGGCCGAGCCGGGCAAAAGTGCCGCGCAGCGAGGCCGCACTGTCCTCGACCGAGAGCTGCCCCTGCGGCCCGCCCATCGCCGTGCGCACCCAGCCGGGATGGACGGCGATGCAGGTGGCGCGGTCGGCCAGCGCCAGCGACACGTCCTTCATCACCGAGTTCAGCGCGGCTTTGGACGCGGCATACAGCCAGCCGGTCGTCTGCTGCCGAGCGCCGATCGAGGCCATCACCGACGACAGGAACACCACCCGTGCGTCTGGTGCCAGCGCGTCCAGCAGTTGTGGAAGGACGCGCATCGGGCCGAGCACGTTGGTGTGCATGACCTGGTCGAAGTCGAGGTCGCCGGGGGTGTCGAGCGTGCGCAGGCGCGGGCCGTAGACGCCGGCATTGACCACGACGAGGTCGAACGCCTCGCCGTCGATCTGCCAGGCGAGGCCCGAGACGCTGGCCGTCCGGGCGACATCGATCCGCAGGGCCTGGGCGCCCAGCGCGGTGAGTGCCTGCAGGCCCGGCTCGTCCCGCGCCGTGGCGGTGACGCGCACGCCCTCGGCGCGGTACTGGCGAACGAGTTCCAGGCCGATGCCGCGCGAGGCGCCGATGACCAGGACAGAGGAGGGGAGCGGGTGGTGTGGAGTCATGGCAGATCCGTGCGGGCCAGTCTGGCCGCCAAACCGAGAAAGAGCAGACCGCCCAGCCCGTCGAGCCAGCGGCCCGGGGTGGCCGAGCCTTGGCCGAGGTAGCGCAGCCGTGCCGTCAGCAGCACGAGTGCGGTGAGGAAGAGCGCGCTCTGCAGCACGAACCAGCCGCCGAGCGCGAGGAAGGCCAGCGTCTTGTGCGCCGCATCGGCGTCGATGAATTGGGGCAGGAAGGCGAGGAAGAACAGCGCCACCTTCGGGTTCAGCACGTTGGTCAGCAGCCCCTGCCGGAACACCCGTCCGAGCGGCACCGGCACCATGGCGACGGCCTCGGTGGTGGGCGCGGCCGGTGCCGCCAGCGCGCTGCGCAGCATGCCGAACGCCAGCCACACCAGATAGGCGGCGCCGATGCCCTTGAGCACGCTGAACGCCGTCGCCGACACCGCCAGCAGCGCGGCCAGTCCGAAGGCCGCCGCCAGCGCATGCACGACGCAGCCCGCGCTGATGCCCGCAGCCCCCGCCAGCCCGGTACGCAGGCCGTGCTGCAGCGTGCGGCTGACGGTGAACACCAGATCGACGCCCGGCGTGGCGTTGAGCACCAGCACCGTCAGGGCGAACAGCGGCAGGTCGTGCAGGCCGAGGGTCATCGCGTGGTGCTCACAGCATCTCGACGGCCAGCGCCGTCGCTTCCCCGCCACCGATGCACAGCGCGGCTACGCCCTTCTTCAGCCCGCGCTGCTTCAGCGCGCCCAGCAGCGTCACCACGATCCGCGCGCCCGAGGCGCCGATCGGGTGGCCCAGCGCGCAGGCGCCGCCGTGCACGTTGACGATCTCGTGCGGCAGCCTGAACTCGGCCATCGCGGCCATCGTCACCGCGGCGAAGGCTTCGTTGACCTCCCACAGATCGACCTCGCCGGCCTGCCAGCCGGCCTTCTTCAGCGCCTTCTCGATCGCGCCGGCCGGGGCAGTGGAGAACCACGCGGGCGCCTGCGCATGCACGGCATGGCTGGCGATGCGGGCCACGGGCGTCAGGCCACGGGCCGCTGCGGTCGAGGCGCGCATCAGCACCAGCGCCGAGGCGCCGTCCGAGATGCTGCTGGCGTTGGCGGCGGTGATGGTGCCGTCCTTCTTGAACGCTGGCTTGAGGCTGGCGATCTTGTCGAGCTTGGCCTTGAAGGGCTGCTCGTCGTACCGGATCACGGTGTCGCCGCCGCGGCCCTTGACGGTCACGGGGGCCATTTCCCAGTCGAAGCTGCCGTTTTCGTTGGCGGCCTTGGCGCGGGTGGTGGAGGCGATGGCGAAGGCGTCCTGCGCCTCGCGGGTGAAGCCGTACTGCTCGACGCACTGCTCGGCGAACACGCCCATGGCCTTGCCGCGCTCGTAGGCGTCTTCCAGGCCGTCGATCGCCATGTGGTCGAACATCTGCGTGGCGCCGTACTTCACGCCCTTGCGCGCGAACATCAGGTGCGGCGCGTTGGTCATGCTTTCCATGCCACCGGCCACCACCACGTCGGCGCTCTCGGCCTGGAGCATGTCGTGGCCGAACATCATGGCGCGCATGCCCGAGCCGCACATCTTGCTCAGCGTCACCGCGCCGGCCGACTGCGGCAACCCCGCGGCCAGCACCGCCTGGCGCGCTGGCGCCTGGCCCTGCCCGGCCATCAGGCAGTTGCCCATGAGCACCTCGTTCACCGCGTCGCCGGTGAGGCCTGCGCGCTCGACGGCGGCGCGGATGGCCACGCCACCCAGTTCCCAGGCGGCAAGCGATGCGAAGTCGCCGAGCAGGCCGCCGATGGGCGTGCGCGCGGCCGAGACGATGACGATGGGGTCGGTCATGGAGAGTGCTCCTGTTGTGTTCGGGGTCGGTGGTGAGAAAAACGCTTGTCCTGCTCGTAGGGGAAGACATCGTGGACATGGCCGGCGCGGATGCGCGCCTGGTGGCCTTGCCAGAACGTGGCGTCGAGCAGGTCGGCGTGGTGCTGCAGGAACACGCGGCGCACCGCCGGATTGCCCAGCAGGAACGGCCCGAAGGTCTCGGGGAACACATCCCCGGGGCGCACCGTGTACCAGACCTCGCCGCTCATCTCCTCTTCCTCGTTGCGCGGCTCGGGCACGCGGCGGAAGTGGCAGTCGGTGACGTACTCGATCTCGTCGTAGTCGTAGAAGACCACCTTGTTGTGCCGCATCACGCCGAAGTTCTTCCACAGCATGTCGCCGGGGAAGATGTTGGCCGCCACCAGGTCCTTGATCGCGTTGCCGTACTCGATGACGGCGTGTTCGAGCTGCGCGGGCGTGGCGTCCTGCAGATAGATGTTCAGCGGGATCATCCGGCGCTCGATGTAGACGTGCTTGAGGATGACCTCCTCGTGGCCGTCGCCGTCGCGGTCGGAGATCTCCAGCAGGCTGGGCGCGAACTTCTCGATCTCGGCGATCAGCGCGTCGGTGAAACGCGCCCGCGGAAAGGCGACGTTGCTGAACTCCAGCGTGTCGGCCATGCGCCCGACGCGGTCGTGCTGCTTGACCAGCAGGTACTTGCTCTTGATCAGCGCGCGGCTGGTGTCCTTCTGCGGCGGGTAGAAATCCTTGATGAGCTTGAAGACGAAGGGGTAGCTCGGCAGGTCGAACACCAGCATCACCATGCCCTTGATGCCGGGTGCGATGCGGAACCGGTCGGTCGAGTGGCGCAGGTGGAACTGGAAGTCGCGGAAGAACAGCGTCTTGCCCTGCTTCTGCAGGCCGAGCGCGTTGTAGATCTCGCTGCGCGGCTTGCGCGGCATCAGCGAGCGCAGGAACTGCACGTAGGCCGAGGGGATCTCCATCTCGACCAGGAAGTACGCCCGCACGAAGCTGAACAGCCGCTGCAGGTCGTCCTCGCCGAACAGGGCCGCGTCGATGCACAGGCCGCCTGCTGCGGCGCTGTGCAGGATCGGCAGCGCGAACGGCGTCTCGACGTGGCCGTTGACGATCTTGCCGATGACGTAGGCGCCCTTGTTGCGGAAGAACAGCGAGGACAGCACCTGGAGCTGGAAATTGGTGCGCAGCCGGTCCCGGCCGATGGCGGCGTCCGCGGCGGCGTGCACGTCGTCCAGGTCGCGCTCGAAGCCCTCCCAGGCCCCTTGCAGGTCGAAGCTGCGCACGATCGCCGCCAGCGTGTCGCGCAGCGTCTCGCGGGTCGGATACCAGGCGCGGAAGGTCGGTTTGGCGGCGGGCTCGTCGTTCTCGATGTACTCGGTGGAGGCCGCCGGGCGCACGAAGATGAAGTCGTTGTGGAAGTAGTCCCGGTGCAGGATCTTGGTGGTCACCGAGTTGAAGAAGGTCTCGGCGAGTTCGGGCTGGTGGTGGTTGGTCAGCAGGCCGATGTAGTGCAGCTTGACCTGCTGCCACACGTCCATGCCGAGCGAGCCGGCCTGGAATTCGGTCTGCAGCCGCTCGGCGGCTTCGCGCACCCGCAGGTCGTAGAACTCGATGCGCTCGCGCTGGGCGCGCTGCTGACCGTGCCAGTCGGCGCGCTCGAAGCGGTCCTTGGCCTGGGCGCTGGCCTCGCGGAAGAGGCGGTAGTGCCGGTTGAAGCCCTCGATGAGCGCACGGGCGATGTCGAAGGCCCGGGTGTCGTTGAGCTGCTGCGGGAACATCGCGCCGTGCTTCCGCTCAGTCGCTGGCTTGGTCGCCGAGGTAGCGCTGCTGCACCGCCTCCACGGCGCGGGCGTGGGCTGGTTCGATGTCGTCGATGCCCGCCACCGTCATGCGCAGGTCTTCGAGCAGGCCGTTGTGCAGCCCGTAGACCCAGCCGTGGATGACGACCTCCTGTCCCCGCTGCCAGGCGTCCTCGACGATGGTGGTGCGGCAGACGTTGCGCGCCTGTTCCAGCACGTTCAGCTCGACCAGCGCATCGACGCGCCGCTCGGCCGGCACGTGGTCGAGGAAGGCGCGGTGCGTGTTGCGCACATCCTGGATGTGGCGCAGCCAGTTGTCGGCCAGGCCCACGCGCAGGTTGTTCAGCGCCGCCTTGACGCCGCCGCAGTTGGAGTGGCCTACCACGATGATGTGCCGCACGCGCAGCGCGTCCACCGCGTACTGGATCACCGACAGCGCGTTGAGGTCGCTCGGTACGACCACGTTGGCGATGTTGCGGTGCACGAAGAGGTCGCCCGGCAGCAGATCGACCAGCTCGTTGGCCGGGACGCGGCTGTCGGCGCAGCCGATCCACAGGTATTGTGGTGTCTGCTGCTTGAGCAGACGGGAGAAGAAACCAGGCTCGCGTTGTTCGACCTCGGCAGCCCAGCGGCGGTTGCTTTCGAAAAGCTCGTTCAGTTCGGTGCTCATGGACGGGATTGTTGCGTAGCGGCCGAGGCCACGGCTGACAAACGGGTTTCAGTGGCGCACGTTGTCGCGGCCGGTGACGGTCATCAGCGTGGCCGTGACCGTGGCGACGAGCTGGTCTTCGCCGGATCGGGTGGGATGGGGCTGCCACGCCTGCCCATCGGCGACGCTGATGGTGCGCCCGGCCTTGGTCACCCGGCCTTCGATGCGCAGCAGTGGCCCGCGTGCCGGGGCCAGCAGGTTGACCTTGAACTCGATCGTCAGCACCCCTGCCTCCGCCGGCATCAGCGTGGCAGCTGCATAGCCGCAAGCCGAGTCGAGCGCGGTGGAGACGATGCCGGCATGGATGAAGCCGTGCTGCTGCGTCACGCGTTCGCTGTGTGCCAGGGTCATCGCGATGCGGCCAGGTGCCACCTCGACCAGCTCGGCGCCGATCAGCGCCATGGCGGCCTGCCGGGCGAACGACTCGCGCACGCGGGCCGCGTAGTCCGGGTCGGCCGGCTGGAAGTCGGGGACGGGAAAAGGCTGCATGGTGCGTTGATTGACGTTTACGTAAACGTCAATCATAGCGGCATGATCAGCGTGGGGGCATCCGGGTTTGTCCCGCCTCGGCGAGCAGGCCCAGCGCCCGCTCCTCGTGCTGCTGGATCTCGGCCAGCGTGATCCGGATGTCTTCGAGCTGCTGTTCGAGCTGGTCGCGGTGGGTCTGCAGGATGGCCAGGAAGGCGTTGAGCTGCTGCGCCGTGTCGGAGGGCGACTCGTACATGTCCACGAGCTGCTTGATCTCCTGCAGGCTCAGGCCGAGGCGCTTGCCGCGCAACGTGAGCTTGAGCCGGGTGCGGTCACGCACGGTGTAGACGCGGTTGCGTCCGTCGCGGGCGGGGGTGAGCAGGCCCATGTCCTCGTAGAAGCGGATCGCGCGTGGCGTGATGTCGAACTCCTGCGCCAGCTCGGTGATGGTGTAGGTCACCAGGGAGACATCGCGGGCGTCCGGGGTCGAGCGGTCGAGGGTGGTCATGGATACACTGCCGTTGACGTAAACGTTAATCACTGAAACGAACGTCAGTCTACCCAGTCCAGACCCCGGAGCCCCCATGGCGAACCCTCAGGAACACGAACTCACCTATGTGCAAGGCGACACGCTGCCCGCGAGCGGCCACACGCTGGAGATCGCACCGGGCGTCCGCTGGCTGCGCATGGGGCTGCCCTTCGCGCTGGACCACATCAATCTCTGGCTGGTGCGCGACGAACTCGACGGGCGCCAGGGCTGGACCATCGTCGATTGCGGCATTGCCAACGACGCCACCCGCGCGGCGTGGGAGCGCATCTTCGCCGAGGAACTCGACGGCCTGCCCGTGCTGCGGGTCCTCGTCACCCACATGCACCCGGACCACATCGGCCTGGCGCACTGGCTCACCGAGCGCTGGAGCACGCCCGAGCAGCCCTGCCGGCTGTGGATCAGTCTGACGGACTGGAACGCGGCGCGCATGGCGTCGCTCTCGACTACCGGCTTCGGCGGCGAGGCGGCGGCGGCCTTCTTCGGCAGCCATGGCGTGACCGACCCGGCCGCGCTCGACAAGGTGCGCCAGCGTGGCAACTACTACGCCGGCATGGTGCCCGACGTGCCGCGCCAGTTCCGCCGGATGATGGAAGGCCAGCGCCTGGCGATGGGTGGCCACGTCTGGACCTGCCACGCCGGCCACGGCCACGCGCCGGAGCACATCAGCCTGCACTGCGAAGCGCTCGGGGTGCTGATCTCTGGCGACATGGTGCTGCCGCGCATCTCGACCAACATCAGCGTCATCGACATCGAACCGGAGGCCGATCCGCTGCCGCTGTACCTGGCGTCGATCGAGCGCATGCGCCGGCTGCCGGCCCACACGCTGGTGCTGCCGTCGCACGGCAAACCCTTCCGCGGCCTGCACCCGCGCATCACCCAGCTGCAGGACCACCACACGGACCGGCTCGCCGACGTGATGGCGGCCTGCGCGGTGCGGCCGCATTCGGCGTTCGACATCCTGCCGGTGCTGTTCAAGCGCGAGCTGGACCTGCACCAGCTCACCTTCGCGATGGGGGAGGCCATCGCCCACCTGCACGCGCTGTGGCTGGACGGCGACCTGCGTCGTGTGCGTCAGGCCGATGGCGTCTGGCGTTTCGCGGCGGCCTGACCGACCGGCGCTGCCTTGGTGGCGGCCTTCTTGCGGGTCGGCTTCGTCCTGGGGATCTTCACGCCGACCCGCTCCACCAGCTCCTGCGCGAAGGCGATGAAGGCGAGCGAGCCCTTGGCGGACGGGTCGAACACCACGCCGGGCAGGCCATAGCTCGGCGCCTCGGCCAGCCGCACGTTGCGCGGGATGATGGTCTGGAAGACCTTGTCACCGAAGTGCGCCTGCAGCTGCTCGCTGACCTGCTGCTGCAGCGTGATGCGCGGATCGAACATCACCCGCAGCAGGCCGATGATGCCCAGGTCGCGGTTCATGTTCGCGTGGACCTGCTTGATCGAGTTGACCAGGTCCGACAGCCCTTCGAGCGCGAAGTACTCGCACTGCATCGGCACGATCACGCCGTGGGCGCAGGTCAGGCCGTTGAGCGTGAGCAGGCTCAGGGACGGCGGGCAGTCGATCAGGATGAAGTCGTAGTCGTCCTGCACGTCGGCCAGCGCGGCCTTGAGACGGCGGTCGCGGTGCTCCAGGTTGACCAGCTCTACCTCGGCGCCGGCCAGCTCGCGGTTGGCCCCGAGCACGTCGTAGCCGACCTTGGCGACCTGCTGCCGCGCTTCGCGGACCCCGGCCGAGCCGAGCAGCACGTCGTAGACCGTCAGCGCCAGCGCCCGCTTGTCGATGCCGGAACCCATGGTCGCATTGCCTTGCGGATCGAGGTCGATCAGCAGCACGCGCTGCTGGATGCCTGCCAGTCCGGCGGCCAGGTTGACGGTGGTGGTCGTCTTGCCGACGCCGCCTTTCTGGTTGGCGATGCAGAAGATCTTGGCCATGTGGGATGCGGGCGCTCGGGCCGTGGGTCGTGTCGAAGGGATGGTCAGGAGCGTATCAGGCGCAGACCGAATCCGATCATGCACAGCCCTGCGAAACGCTGAAGCGCCATGCCGACCCGCCGGTGCGCGCGCACCTTGGCGGCGATGGCCTCGGCGAATGCGCACAGCGTCAGGCACCACACGGCGGTGATGACCGCGATGGTCACCGCCATCGCCACGAAGGTGGGGATGCCACGGTGCGTCGCCGGGTCGATGAAGAAGGGGAAGAAGGCCATGTAGAACACGATCGCCTTCGGGTTCAGCACGGTGATGAGCAGCGCCTGTCGGGCGTAGTGGCGCGGGGCGATCTGCACCGGACTGGCTGATTCGCCGTCGCGCGCGATGACCAGCTTCAGGCCGATCCAGCCGAGGTAGGCGGCACCTGCCCAGCGCACGACGTCGAACCACGCCGGATGGGCGTTCAGCAGGGCCGCCACGCCGGCCACTGCCAGCCACAGCAGGATCTGGTCGCCGACGATCAGCCCGAGCGTCGCTGCCGCCCCGCCTCGGAAACCGCCCTTGGAGGTCGCGCCGAGCAGCGCGAAGGTGCCTGGTCCCGGCAGGGCCAGGAACACGACGATGGCGGCACAGAACGCACCGTAGTCCGCGATGCCGTACATCAGCGGGGCCTCATCCAGACGATGCAGCGTTCGGCGTTCAGGCTCGGCACCTGCAGAGGTTCCACGTGGAACACCTCGATGTCCGAGGGCAGCGCCGCGATCTCGTCGGCCGGGTGCTGGCCCTTCATCGCCATCCACACGCCGCCCGGTGCGAGCAGCGGGCGCGTCAGCGTCACGATGTCCGGCAGCGAGGCGAAGGCGCGGGCGGTGATCAGCGGCCACTGCGTGTCGGTGATCGCCTCGACGCGGGTGTGGCGGGTGTGCAGGTTGGGCAGGCGCAGCTCAGCCGCCACCTGGCGCACGAACGTCACCTTCTTCTGCACCGTGTCCACGCAGGTGACGGTGGCGTTCGGCTGGGTGGTGGCGATGACGACACCCGGCAGCCCGCCGCCGCTGCCCACGTCCATCACCGATACCGCTGCGCCGCCCGTGTGCCTGCGCATCGGCGCGATCACCGCCAGGCTGTCGAGCAGGTGGTGCGTCAGCATCTGCGCCGGGTCGCGCAGCGCGGTCAGGTTGTAGACCTTGTTCCAGCGTTGCAGCAGGTCAAGGTAACCAAGCAGCCGATCGGCTTCTGCATCGTTCAGCGGGCAGCCGAGTGCCGCGGCCCCGGCGATGAGGTCATGCCGCATGCGCGAACCCCTGCATCCGGTGTTTCTTCAGATGCACCAGCAGCAGCGAGATCGCCGCCGGTGTCACACCCGAGATGCGCGAGGCCTGTCCCAGCGTTTCCGGCTGGTGGCGCGTGAGCTTCTGGCGCACCTCGATCGACAGCGCGGTGACCTGCGCATAGTCCAGATCCTTCGGCAGCTTCAGGTGCTCGTAGGCGCTGGCGCGCTGCACCTCGTCGTTCTGCTTGTCGATGTAGCCGGCGTACTTGGTGGCGATTTCGAGCTGCTCGACCACCGCATCGGCCAGCGTCTCGCCGAGTTCGGCCTGCAGTGTTCCACGTGAAACCACGGTGTCCGGTGCGGCGATGGCCATCACCTCGGCCAGCGTGTCGAAGGTGATGCCGGGGCGGCGCAGCAGGTCGGTGAGGTTGTATTCGTGCTCGATCGCCTTGCCGAGCAGGCGCTCACCGTCCGCTGCAGGCAGCGTGGCGGGGCGCACCCAGGTGCTCTTCAGGCGCTGTGTCTCACGTGAAACAGCGTCCCGCTTGCGGTTGAAGGCGTCCCAGCGCGCATCGTCCACCAGCCCGACATGGCGGCCGAGTTCGGTCAGGCGCAGGTCGGCGTTGTCTTCGCGTAGTTGCAGGCGGAACTCGGCGCGGCTGGTGAACATGCGGTAGGGCTCGGTCACGCCCTTGGTGATGAGGTCGTCGACCAGCACGCCCAGATAGGCCTGGTCGCGGCCGAAGGTGAGCGCGTCCTTGCCCTGGACCTGCAAGGCGGCGTTGGCGCCCGCATAGAGGCCCTGCGCGGCCGCTTCTTCGTAGCCGGTCGTGCCGTTGATCTGGCCGGCGAAGAACAGACCGCCGATCGCCTTCGACTCGAACGTGCTCTTCAGCTCGCGCGGGTCGAAGTAGTCGTACTCGATCGCGTAGCCCGGGCGCAGGATGTAGGCGTTCTCCAGCCCCGCCATCGTGCGCACGGCGGCGAGCTGGATGTCGAAGGGCAGGGAGGTCGAGATGCCGTTCGGGTAGAACTCGTGCGTCGTCAGTCCCTCGGGTTCGAGGAAGATCTGGTGCGAGTCCTTGTCGGCGAAGCGGTTGATCTTGTCCTCGATCGACGGGCAGTAGCGCGGCCCGACGCCCTCGATCACGCCCGTGAACATGGGGCTGCGGTCGAAGCCGGTGCGCAGGATGTCGTGGGTCTGCTGGTTGGTGTGCGTGATCCAGCAGGGCACCTGGCGCGGGTGCTGCCCGGCGTGGCCCATGAAGCTGAACACGGGCACCGGGTCGAGGTCGCCGGGCTGTTCGACGCACTTCGAGAAGTCGATCGAGCGGCCGTCGATGCGCGGTGGCGTGCCGGTCTTCAGGCGCGCCTGCGGCAGCTTCAGCTCCTTCAGCCGCGCCGACAGGCTCACCGCCGGCGGGTCGCCCGCGCGGCCGGCCGGGTAGTTGTTCAGGCCGACGTGGACCTTGCCGTCGAGGAAGGTGCCCGCGGTCAGCACCACCGTCGGTGCGCGGAAGCGAATGCCGATCTGGGTCACGGCACCGACCACGCGGTCGCCTTCGACCATCAGGTCGTCCACCGCCTGCTGGAAGATCCACAGATTTGGCTGGTTCTCCAGGCGGTGGCGGATCGCGGCCTTGTAGAGGATGCGGTCGGCCTGCGCCCGCGTGGCACGCACGGCCGGACCCTTGCTCGAATTCAGGATGCGGAACTGGATGCCCGACTCGTCCGTCGCTGCCGCCATCGCGCCGCCGAGCGCATCGATCTCCTTGACCAGGTGGCCCTTGCCGATCCCACCGATCGACGGGTTGCAGCTCATCTGGCCGAGCGTTTCGATGTTGTGGGTGAGCAGCAGCGTGCGGCTGCCCATGCGGGCCGCGGCGAGCGCGGCTTCGGTGCCGGCGTGGCCGCCGCCGACGACGATGACGTCAAATGTCTGGGGGTAGAGCATCGGGCGCTCCGAGTGAGGACAGGGTGTCCGCACGGGGCGCGCGGACAAACCCCGATTTTAGTTTCGTGCGGCGATGGCGCGTGCGTACAGCGCAGAGACCGCTTCCGGCACCATGCGGCTCAGCGCATCGCGGGCTTCGGACGAGGCGATCATCTCCACCTGCTCCGGCGTCATGCTGTCTGGATCGCCGCCCAGCAGGATGATCGGGGCGAGTTGGTCCGCCAGTTCCGGATCGTCGAACATCGCGTTCCAGTGGTCCGGCGTCAGCGCGGCGGCGTGCAGGAAGCCGATGCACCACAGCTCCGCGTCCACCACCACGTCCGAGGCGTCATCGCTGCCGGGAATCTCGGCGATGCCGAACAGCGGCTCCAGCGTGTCCGGGTCTTCCTTCAGCTGGCGGTCGATCGAGGCGAGGTGGCGCAGCGCGAGCTGCACGACATGCTTGGTCTGCTTGCCGCTGGCGAAAGGCGAGCTTTCGGGGTCGTCGCTGTTCCACAGGCCGGGCACCCAGACGTCGGCGTCGGGCAGCGTTGGCGTCAGCAGCAGGGCGGTGAGGTAGCCGTCGAGGCTTTCCATGTCCATGACCGACTCGTCCGACGCGGCCGACAGCAGCAGCTGGTCGAGTTCGTCCATCTCCGCTTCGGTCAGCGGCGGGTTGTCGAGGGCGGGGTTGTATTGGGGGTGTTTCACGTGGAACAGCGGGCGGGCCGCGGCAGATCTGGGAGTCGGCCAGTGTGGCACGATCGGCCCACCATGGAATGCCGTCCCCGCTGCGCCGCCTGCTGTATTGCGCCCTCGATCTCCAGCCCGATTCCCGGCATGCCGAATGGCAAGCCGGCGGGTGTGCCCTGCATCCAGCTGGACGAGGAACTGCGCTGCAAGATCTTCGGCCTGCCCGAGCGTCCTGCTGTCTGCAGCGGGCTGAAACCGAGCGAAGACATGTGCGGCGACAGCCGCGAGCAGGCATTGCGCTGGCTCGGCTACATGGAAGACCTGACGCGGCCCGGCTGAAGATCCGCCATGCTCCGGGAGGTCTTCCTTCCTTGTCACCGGAGTGTTCCACGTGAAACTGCACATCGCCCCCCGTGCCCCGAACCCGCGCCGTGTCCAGATGTTCCTCGCCGAGAAGGGCGTGTCGATCGAGACGGTCCCGGTGGCGATCAACCTGCAGGAGCACCGCTCGCCCGAATTCCTTGCGAAGAACCCGCTGTCGCGCGTGCCTGTGCTGGAGCTGGACGATGGCCGTTTCCTGGGCGAGACCCGCGCCATCTGCACGTGGCTGGAAGGACAGTATCCCGAGCCGAACCTGATGGGCGTCGATGCCGACGAGCGGGCCTTCATCGAGATGCACGACCGGCGTGCCGAGTTCTACGTGCTGCTGCCGATCGCGAACTGGATCCGCCATGTGCATCCCGGTCTCGCACCGCTGGAGCAGCCGCAGTTTCCGGAGTTCGGGCAATCGCAAGGGGCCAGGCTGCCGGATCTGCTGCGGGTGTTCGATGCGGAGCTGGCGTCGCGCCCATACTGGGCGGGCGACCGTTTCACCATCGCGGACATCACGGCGTTCTGTGCGATCGAGTTCGCGCGCGGGCTGATGCGCTTCCGGCCGGGTGATGCAGGGCTGATGCACTTGCAGGGGTGGCGGGATCGGATCCAGGCGCGGCCGAGTGCCACTGTGTAGGCGGACATCCGAGCCGGTGGCTGAACGCGCGGGTCAGCGCTGCGGCTGACGTGTAGCCCACCGCCCCGGCCACGTCCTTCACCGCCCACCCTTGCGCCAGCCGCATCCGCGCCACGCGCAGCCGCCAGTCGGTCAGGTAATCCCCTGGCGGCACCCCGACCGCTGCCCGAAACCGTGTCGCCAGCATCGTGCGCGACCAGCCGGCATCGACCGCCAGCGTCTGCAGCGTCCACGGCTCGCCTGGCCGGGCGTGGATGGCGTCCAGCACGCGTTGCAGCTGCGCATCCGACAGCGCGCCGAGCAGGCCGACCTGTCCGCGCGCCGCATCGACCGCCCGGCGCAGCGTCTGCAGCAGCAGCACCTCGGCCAGCCGCGCCAGCACGTCGCCATGCGCACACGCGGAGGTCTCGTGCTCGCTGACCAGCAGCGCCCAGGCGGCGGCCATCGGGTGTGGCATTTCGCGCTGCGGCACCACCAGCAGCGGCGGCAGCGCGCCGATCAGCGGGTTCAGCGCCGGATCGCCGAAGCGCACCGGCGCGCTGAGGAGCGTGGCGCCGTCGTCGCTCAGCGCGCGCAGCGTATGCGGGGTGGTGGAACCTGGCAGCCAGACCAGCGCGGGTTGCAGCAAGGGCTGGTGTGGCTCGAGCTGCACCGGCCCGCGCAGCAGCAGGTGCAGCCAGCCCGCTTGATCGGGGCGATCGGTGTCAGGGGTGACCGGCGCCGACAGCGGTGTCGGACGGATCGGGCCGGTGTTCAGCGGAAAGTGCTGGAGCAGTATCGTCAGGCGGTCGTTCATCCACAGATTTTCTGGGGGATGAACGAACGATCAGCAATGAAAGATGGAGATTTGATTGCTGATCGACCAAACTGGCCGCACTGTATTTTTTTGGAGACTAATGCGGGTTATTTGTAATAATTTGAAACGCAATTCAACTCCGCTCGAACCCCCGGATGACCCCAGTGGACAGCCCTGTGCCCATCAGCACGACCGCTCCTCCGACCAGCATCGACAGCGTCACGACCTCCCCCAGGAACAGCGTGCCCCACAGCGTCCCGAACATCGGCACGAGGAAGGTCACCGTCACTGCCCGCGACGCGCCGACCCGCTCGATCAGCCGAAAGAACAGCACATATGCGATGGCCGTGCAGCCGATGCCCAGCGCCACCGCCGCGCCCCAGGCCAGCGGCGCGGGTGTCTGCGCCGGCCAGGTCCACAACGCGAACGGTGCCAGTGCGACGGCCGAGACGATTTGCGAGCCTGCGGCGTTGACCATCGGTGGCACGCCCGTCAGGTGGCGCTTGGTGAAATTCGCCGCGAAGCCGTAGCAGGTGGTCGCGGCGACCATCGCCAGCAGCGCCCAGCCGGAGCCGCCCGGCTTGAAATCGGCCTTGTCCGCGGCCAGCAGCACCACCCCTGCCATGCCGATCACCAGCCCGGCCAACCGCCCCATGCCGAGCCGGTCGCGCAGCCAGACGGCGCCGATCAACGCAGTCATGATCGGCACGGTCGCATTCAGGATCGATGCCAATCCTGCCGTGATCGACAACGTTGCCCAGGCGATGAGCACAAATGGGATCGCGCTGTTGAACAGACCCATGACGGTCACCACGCCGATGCGTTCGCGCAGCGCACCGACCTGGCCGCGCCAGACCAGCAGTGGCAGCAGGCAGGCGGTGGCGATGGCCACCCGCAGCCACATCAGCGGCAGGGCGCCGAAGGCGGGCGCGGCGTAGCGCATGAAGAGAAAGGAGCCGCCCCAGAGCGCGGCGAGCAGGACCAGATCGGCGATGTCACGTGGTTTCAAGAGGGGCTCCGGCTTCGAAAGCCAGCAGTGTGCGCTTGCGGTCCAGACCGCCCGCGTAGCCGGTGAGTGCGCCGTTGCGGCCGATGAGGCGGTGGCACGGGATGATGATCGACAGCGGGTTGCGTCCGGTCGCGGCACCGACGGCCCGTGACGCCGCGGGGCGGCCGAGCGCGGCGGCGACCTCGCCATAGGTGCAGGTGTCGCCATACGCGATGCGGGCCAGTTCGGCCCAGACCGACTGCTGGAACGGCGTACCGGCCGGGTCGAGTGGCAGGGTGAAGCCGTGGCGCAGACCGGCGTACCAGTCGGTCAACTGCGCGGCGGCTTCCTGGAGCAGCGGGTGCTGGTCATCGCGCCGCCAGTCGGGTGCCGGGCCGTCGAAATGGCGCTGTCCGACGAACCACGCACCGCGCAATCCGGCGTCGGAACAGGCCAGGACCATGGTCTGGAGGGGTGTTGACAGTTCAGACCAGAATGTGCTTGACGGCATGGTGCAGTTCCCGAGGTATCGGCCAGTCGGCCACCAAGGGATTATCCACAGCCTGTTTTGGGCAGCTCGCCAGTTTCGGACCCGATGTTCCGGGGGGCGAAGCGAGGTTATCCCCAACTTGTCAACAGGATGGGTCGTGCTGTCGTGCGCGCTGGTTCCGGGATTTCCACAGGGCGACGAGTTCGACGCAGCCCCACAGGACCGTGCTGCCCAGCGCCAGGGCGGGGTGGGTGATCCAGCGTTGGAGGGGGCGGTTCATGGCGGGATGATCATGGTGTTCTGTGACACCGGTGCGTCCGGGTGGTGACGGCAGGCCTGTCACACGGGCCGCGTATGCTTTTGGGCTTTGCCGATCGGACCCGTGTGCGCGACGTGACATCGGAATTGCCCGAACTTCTTGAACTGCAGCAACTCGTCTCCGACACCAAGGGACGGGCGACCTCGCGGGTGGTCTGCGAGGTCGCGGCGGGTGGGCGGCACTTTCCGGTCCATGCGATCACGCTGGGCAGCGACGATCCGGCCATGCCGGCGATCGGCCTGTTCGGTGGGGTGCACGGGCTGGAGCGCATTGGCGCCGAGGTGGTGATAGCGTATCTGCGCAGTCTCGTGCGGCGCCTGTCCTGGGACCGCGTGCTGCAGCAGCAACTGGAGATGGTGCGGCTGGTGTTCATGCCGCTGGTCAATCCGGGGGGGCTGTGGCTGGGGACACGGGCCAATCCGGCCGGCATCGACCTGATGCGCAACGCCCCGCAGGACGCCAGCGACCGCGTGCCCTTCCTGATCGGTGGCCAGCGGCTCAGTGCCTCGCTGCCGTGGTACCGCGGCCGGCGCGGCGCGCCGATGGAGGCCGAGAGCCGCGCGCTGTGCGAGGTGGTCGAGGCCGAGCTGCTGGGGCGCGCGTTCAGCCTGGCGGTCGATTGCCATTCGGGCTTCGGCGTCCATGACCGGATCTGGTTTCCGTATGCCCACATGCGCCAGCCCATCGAACACCTGCCCGAACTGCACGCGCTCAAGCACCTGCTCGACCAGAGCCAGCTCCACCACCCTTATGTCTTCGAGCCGCAGAGCCGCCAGTACCTCGCGCACGGCGATCTCTGGGACCACCTCTACCTGCGCGCACAGGCGCTGCCCGGCACGCGGGTGTTCCTGCCGCTGACGCTGGAGATGGGCTCGTGGCTGTGGGTCAAGAAGAACCCGCGCCAGCTCTTCTCGCGCCACGGCATCTTCAATCCGCTGATCGCGCACCGCCAGCAACGGGTGCTGCGGCGGCACATCGTCTGGCTCGATTTCCTGACGCGGGCGGTCTGCAGCCATGCGCACTGGCTGCCGGTGGGCGAAGCGCGCGAGGTGCACCGTGCCCAGGCGCTGGCGCATTGGTACGGCGCCAAGGTACCGGCATGAACGCACCGGTCTGGTTGCTGCTGCGCGGCCTGACCCGCGACCGCCGGCACTGGGGCGATTTCCCGGATCGGCTCGCTGCGGCCCTGCCACCCGAGGCCCGCGTGGTCTGCATCGACTTGCCGGGCAACGGCGCGTTGCACGGCCTGCGCAGCGCGTCGCACGTGCCCGGCCTGGTCGCGCAGGCACGGGCGCAGGTGGCCGCACGGGGTCTGGCCGGGCGGCCGGTGCACCTGCTGGCGATGTCGCTGGGCGCGATGGTGGCCGTGGCCTGGGCCGAGGCGCATCCGGACGAGATTGCCGCCGCTGTGCTGGTCAACACCAGCCTGCGGCCGTTCAGCCCGTTCTGGCAGCGGCTGCGTCCCCGCGCCTGGGGGCCGTTGCTGGCCTGTCTGTGGCCGGGCACGTCCGCCGGGCGCTGGGAGCGCAGCATCCTCGACCTGACCAGCCGGCTCGCGGTCTGCCGCCCGGAGTCGCCTGTGCTGCTGCGGCATTGGACCGCCTGGCGGGCATCGCACCCGGTGTCGCGTGCCAATGCGCTGCGGCAGCTGCGGGCAGCGGTGGCCTTTCGCGCACCGCGCGAGGCGCCACCGGTGCCGCTGCTGCTGCTCAGCGGTGCGGCGGACGGGCTGGTGCATCCCGCCTGTTCGCAGGCCCTGGCGCGCGCCTGGGGACTGCCGATCGCCGTGCACCCCGGTGCGGGACACGACGTGCCGCTCGATGATCCGGCCTGGGTGGTGGCGCAGGTGGTGGCCTGGTGCCCCGGCGTCAGGCGGTCTTCGCGGCCACCGCCGTAGCCGAAGCACCGCGCCAGAGGTGCAGCGTCGCGTAGCTGCGCCACGGCCGCCAGGCTTGCGCGAGCGCATCGGCCTGCGCACTGGTGACGCCGCCCAGCGCCTTGCGCAAGACGACATCGCCGCTCGGCCAGGCGTCCGGCCAGCCGAGGGCGCGCAGCGCGATGTACTGCGCGGTCCACGGGCCGATGCCGGGGAGCGCCTGCAGGCGGGCCAGTGTCGCGTCGAGGTCGGTGCAGGGACCGAGGTCGAGTGCGCCGGACGCGACCGCCCGCGCCAGCGCCACCAGCGCCGCGGCCCGGCTGCGCACGATGCCCAGGGCGGCCAGTGCCGCGGGATCGAGTTCGGCCAG
Organism: Sphaerotilus sp.; assembly: GCF_041083715.1. Taxonomy (GTDB): domain Bacteria; phylum Pseudomonadota; class Gammaproteobacteria; order Burkholderiales; family Burkholderiaceae_C; genus Sphaerotilus. The sequence continues at coordinate 2,653 of NZ_JBFPGY010000241.1, read as the reverse complement.
CCGCCCTGGCGTGGGGAACCGGTGGTGCAGGGCGGGGAAGGGCGTGGGGCTGGCCTCGCCGAAGGCCTCCACCAGCCGGCCGGCCAGCGTGTGCGCGGCTTTCACGCGGATCTGCTGTCCCAGCACGGCGCGCACCGCGACTTCGAACCCGTCGATCGCGCCAGGCACGCGCAGGCCGGGCGCACCGACCGCCAGCGGGCCGAGGCTGTGCGCAACGGCCAGCGGATCGCAGCTCAGGTCGCACAGCCGGGTGACCCCGGCGAGCACGGCTGGCAGCACCCGCTGCAAGCCCGGGGACACCGTCAGTTCCACCGCGTGGCGGCTGGCCGGCGCCAGCGTCACGGCCAGCCAGCCGGTCTGCGCCGTGGCGCCACTGCCCAGGCGCAGGGTGCGCCGGTACAGGCCGGCACACGCGGTGTCGGCCGGGATCACCTCTTCGACACCCCGCACGCCGCGCACCGCCAGGAAGTCGAGCAGACCCGCCCAGTCGAACGGCGGGCGAAACGCCAGTTCGAAGCGCAGGCCGCTGCTGTCCGGATCGGCCGCCGGCTGGTCGGACGCGCGGCGCATCGTGCTCGGCGTCAGCCCGTAGCGGGTGCGGAACAGCGTGTTGAAGCGCCGCAGGCTGCCGAAGCCGGCGGCCAGCGCCACGTCGGTCACCGGCAGCGTGGTGTCCGCCAGCAGCCGCTTGGCCAGCAGCAGGCGCTGCGTCTGTGCGTAGTCGACCGGGCTGACCCCGAAGGCTGCACCGAACACGCGGCGCAGGTGGCGGTCGGTGATGCCCAGCTGCGCCGCGAGGCCGGCCAGCCCGGCTTCGTCCAGTGCTCCGGCTTCGATGCGCCGTGCGGCGGCCCAGGCGAGGCGGGAGGGCGCGTCGATCGACGACAGCCCCGGCGCCAGCTCGGGCCGGCAACGCAGGCAGGGGCGGAACCCGCCCGCCTCGGCCGCCGCCGCGTGCGGGAAGTAGCGGCAGTGGTCTGCCTTCGGGGTGCGCACGCTGCAGACCGGGCGGCAGTAGATGCCGGTCGAGGTCACACCGACCAGGAAATGGCCATCGAAGCGGCGGTCGCGGGCGACCAGTGCCGCGTAGAGCGGGGTGGGATCGGTGGTCAGCACCGGATTGATTATCGACAGCGGATGGACCGTGGCGTGCCGTTTTCGGACATGAAGTTCCCGAATGGGTGGCTTGTCCTGCATGGACATGGCCTCAAGTTGTGCCCAAATGCCCCTTGTTCCTGGGGGGGCATGGTGGCGATATCGGCGATTCAGACCGCTGCGAACTGCACCATGCGACGGCATTCCCCCACGGCTGCGCTGACGCCGGAATCTTCACTTCAGGAAAAAATCTTTGCAGCATCAAATACTTGGTACCTGTCGGTATTGATGGCGCTGGCCTGCACGCGAGGAGGGACCCTTCGAATTCAGAACCCTCTGCAACCACTACCAGATTCTAAAATCACAACGTATTGACACAAACGCCAGTGTTCATTGATCTGGTGCGCGCATCCAATGCAGTTGGTACGGATCGGTGATTCCCGATCGATTGTGCGAGGGCGACGTGGTGGCGCATTCAAGAAAAGTGGTTCTGCTGGAATTGAATGAAATCAACTGGCGTGTGGTGGATCGCCTGATCGAACAACGCGGCAAGGCGTTTTTGCCCCATTTCGAGAAACTGCGCGCAGAGGGTGCCTGGGCGGTCCAGTCCGCGGTGGAGCGGTCGCCGCTGCTGGATCCATGGATCACCTGGGTCACCCTGCACACGGGGGTTTCTCCGGCGGTGCACGGGGCTTCCGTGCTGGAGCAATCCTCGGATTCCATCAGCGCGCCGCGCACTTGGCAATATGCCGCCGATGCAGGGCGCAAGGTGGGGGTGTTCGGCAGTATCAGCTCCTATCCGCCGCCGCAGGTCAATGGATTTGTCGTGCCGGGGCCGTTTGCGCCTGGCAACGAGACCCACCCGCCACGACTGGCTCCCGTGCAGGCCGTGAACCGGCGCTACACCCAGGTCCATAACAAGACAACGCGAGCACCTACTCTCGCTGAAAATGCCGAAACGGCTGCTGCATTGATCGGCATGGGCCTGAGCCTGGGCACCATGGCGCAAGTCGCGACGCAGCTGGTGCGCGAGCGGCTGCAGTCCGGCCAGCGCTGGCGCCGGGTGTGTCTGCAACCGCGCCTCAATTTCGACATCTTCGCAGCGTTGTACCGCAAGGAGCGCCCGGATTTCGCCACCTGGCACAGCAACCATGCTGCACATTTCATGCACCACTACTGGCGCGCCTGGGACGATGCGGTGTTCCCGGTCAAATCCTCGCCGAAGGAGCGCAGGGAATATGGCGAGGCCGTGCCGGAAGGGTATCGGCTGTGCGATGAGCTGATTGGCCGGGCGATGGCCCTGCTGGAGCCGGAAACCGTGCTCGTGGTCGCGTCGAGCATGGGCCAGCAGCCGTATATCAGCGATGTGTACCGCGCTGGCAAGGTCATCGTGCGCATTCGGGACATCGAAGCCGTGCTGGCGGTGGTCGGGCGCGACGGCATTTCCGATGTGGTGCCGACCATGGTGCCGCAGTGGAATCTGCGCGTCGAGGATCCTGTGCGCCGACGGGCCGTGAAAGTCGCCTTCGAAACTGCATTTCGACAACGTGGTGACGGC